>JAISYH010000035.1 GCA_031270015.1 Burkholderiales bacterium
CCTCTGTCCTCTGTCCTCTGTCCTCTGTCCTCTGTCCTCTGTCCTCTGTCCTCTGTCCTCTGTCTTCCGTCCTCTGAACCCAACGAACCCAACCCCCGCCAATCCCAACGCCAGCAGCAACGCGAGCGGCGCGGGCAAAACAGGAATTGGAGCGGGCAGAGCGGGCGGCGCTTTGTATTCAAACGCGCCCAGTGAACGTTCCGCCGCTGTTGTAACGCGAGTGACGCCGCGCTGATCGAGCGTGGCGTCTACCCATGTTACCGTCGGCGGCGTTTGCGCGAAATCGATGTCAAGCATCCGCGAGGTCGCGCCACTTGGATCCGCCGCGCCGATTGCCGGGCTGCCTGCGGGCAAAGCCAGCGTTGGCGTCGGTCCGCCGTTGTCGGCAAGCGTCGTTTCGACAATAGCGCCAATCGCGCCGCTGCCGCCGGAAACATTATTGGTGTTGCTACAGCTTGTCGTATCCGTGCCGTTCACCCATTCGATGTTGTAACTTCCGCCAAGGCTGCCCGCGCCACCAACCGCGCACAATGTCGGCGCGTCAACCAGCGCGACGCTGGAAAGGATGAGGCTATTGTGAATGCTGCCGCTGCTATCATCATACATAAAGATCGCCGCGCCGTTTGCGCCCGCGCTATTGTCGAGCAGCGTCAGGTGGCTGGCTTCAAGCGTCGTCCAGGCAAAAATCGCGCCGCCTCTGACGTTTGCCCAATTGTTCTCGAATGTGCTGTTGCTGACATTGACGGTGCCGTCGTCACCAAAAATCGCGCCGCCGCCGCCGTCGTAAATGCCGTAGGCCTGATTGCCCTTGAATGTGCTGTTGCTGACATTGGCGGTGTAGGCATAAATCGCGCCGCCGTCGTATGCCTGATTGTTCTCGAATGTGCTGTTGCTGACATGGGCGGTGGTGGCATTAATCGCGCCGCCGAAGCTGTAGTGGCTGTAGTGACTGCTGCTGCCGTCGGTCCGATTGTTCTCGAATGCGCTGTTGCTGACATGGGCGGTAGCGGCATCAATCGCGCCGCCGAAGTAGAAAGCCTGATTGTTCTCGAATGTGCTGTTGCTGACATGGGCGGTACGGGCAGAAATCGCGCCGCCCCAGTTGGCATGATTGTTCTCGAATGTGCTGTTGCTGACAGTGACTGTTCCAATGGGAATAACAATCGCGCCGCCGTAGTCGCTTGCCGCTCTGCCATTCTGAAAAGCCAGCCCCGAAACGGTAAGAACAAAGCCGGTGCCGGAGCCATTCAGAATGCGATTGGCGCTCTTGCCATCGAGCGTAATCAGCGGAGCGTCATCGACATCCAGCAATCCCTCGATGGTGAGGCTTTTAGAGATGGCGATTTCGCCACTGGCGGTCACGTCGATGATGGTCGGCGTGGTGAATACCGCCGCGTCGAATGTGATGGTGTCGTTGCTGCCGTAAGCATCGGGCGAGACGACGGCGACACAGTTGTTTTGATTGCTGCCGGCGTTGACGGAATCTACCGCCCCGCGCAGCGTGCATTTGCCGGCATCGGTAAGCGCGTCAACAGCGCTGTTGACCGTGATCGTCGCCGCTTGCGCGGTGACGCCCATACACAACATCGCCGCTACGAATACTGATAACCCAATCTTTTTGTGATGCCTTGCTTCGTGGTGTTTTGCTTCCCGGCATGGAAGCAAGGATGTTTTTTGATGACGCGCTGTCTTCTTGCCAAACACCGCGCCGAGCAACGCGGCAAATCTCATGAATGAGCGAGAATCACAGAGGCATCTACCCCCCCCCCAATATGCCTTTAACATGACTGCGGTCATCCGCGCCCGGTTCAACTTCATTGCTCGTTTTTAACGATTCCATATCAACCTCTCCTGATTAAAAAACTTATCCGTGTTATCACGGTAAATACCCTTAAACATATATTATATGCATCGCCGATTATGCCGCAGTTTCTTGATACGCGGCAAATTATTTTTAGAAAGTGTTATTTTTTATACTAAAAAGTGGGGAACAGATACTTTATAGCATCAAGATGTGAAAATGAAATATTTCTAATCTCTAGTCCAAACTACAGCCTCATCTTCTGTGTTTTTCGCGTCAATGTATTGCGTCCAATACCCAAAAGCTGCGCCGCTTCAGCGCGTCGTCCGCCAGTTTGCGCCAGCGCGTGGTGAATCAACACGCTTTCGATTTTTTCTATAATGCGATCGAATACTTCGCCGGGCGCATCGCTAAACAATTGGTTGATCTCCGCTTCCAAACCGCTCAGCCAGCTCGCTTTATCCATTGATTGCGGATTGAGGATTTCCGCAGGCAAGTCTTCGGTTTGTACGACTTGTCCGGGCACCATCACCGTAAGCCAATGGCACAGATTTTCCAATTGCCGAACATTGCCCGGAAATAGCAACGTTTGCAAAAACGCTAATGTATTATCGGCGACCCGTTTTTTTTCAACACCGAGTTGTTGCGCGCTGCGCTGTAGGAAATAACGCGCCAGTAATGGAATATCTTCACGTCGCTCGCGTAATGGCGGTAAACGCAACCGAATCACGTTCAGACGATGAAATAAATCTTCGCGGAACAGATTTTGCCGCACCCGCTCTTTCAGATTTTGATGTGTCGCGGCGATCACGCGCACATTGACTTTTATCGGCTGCTGTCCGCCGACGCGATAGAATTGTCCCTCGGCAAGCACGCGCAATAGCCGCGTCTGCATCTCGGCAGGCATGTCGCCGATCTCGTCGAGAAACAGCGTGCCGCCTTCTGCTTGCTCGAAATGTCCGATGCGTTGCGCGATGGCGCCGGTAAACGAACCGCGTTCGTGACCAAATAACTCCGATTCCAAAAGTTCGCGTGGAATCGCCGCCGTGTTGATCGCGATAAACGGCGCGGCGCGGCGCGGGCTGTGCCGATGCAACGCTCTTGCCACCAATTCTTTACCGGTGCCGGATTCACCTTCGATCAGCACCGTACTTTGCGATAACGCCAACCGTCCGATGACACGAAATACTTCTTGCATCGCGGGCGCTTGTCCGATGATTTCGGGTGCTTTTGCTGATTCATCGTAGCGATCTTTGCGCGACGTACTTTGCGCCATCGCCCGACGAACCAAACCCACCGCTTGATTGACATCGAACGGTTTGGGCAAATATTCAAACGCGCCGCCTTGAAAAGCCGCCACCGCGCTGTCCAGATCGGAATAAGCCGTCATGATGATCACCGGAAGATCGGGATAGCGCTTTTTGATTTGCTCCAACAACACCAAGCCGCTTTCGCCAGACATGCGAATATCGGATAACAATACTGATGGAGGTTCGCTATCATTGAGCGCGCTCAATACTTCGTCGGTCGAAATAAAGCTTCTTTGCGCTATTCGTTCGCGTTCGAACGCTTTTTCCAATACCCAGCGAATCGCGCGATCATCGTCCACTATCCATACCGTCTTAACCATCATTTACCTCGTTTCATCAGTCACCGGCAGAGTAACGGTAAAACACGTCTCGCCCGGATGACTATCCAAGCGTATCACTCCGTGATGCTGCTCTACCAAATTTTGTGTCAACGCCAAACCGAGACCACTGCCGCCAACGCGCCCCGATACCAGTGGATAAAATATTTTTTCCTGCATTTCTTCGGATACTCCCGGTCCGTTGTCAATAATTTGCAACTCCACCGCCAACTTATAAAACTTCTTCGCCAACGTGACCTGCCTTGCGATGCGCGTCCGTAATATTACTTTTCCCTTACCTTCCAAGGCTTGCGCCGCGTTGCGCGCGATATTGAGAACCGCTTGAATCAAGCGTTCCCGATCGGCAAGGACTTCCGGTAAACTGGGGTCGAAATCGTTGTCGATAACAATTCCGGGAAACTCCGCCTGCATCAACTTGCCGACGCGCACTAACACTTCATGCACGTTGAGCGGATTCAGATGTATTTTTCCATGCGTCGTCAGCACCCGCGTCATCAAGTCCTGCAAACGATCCGCTTCGGCAATGATCACTTCCGTATATTCGCGCAACACGGTATCGTTTAACTCGCGTTCCAATAGTTGCGCCGAACCGCGAATGCCGCCCAGTGGATTTTTGATTTCGTGCGCCAGATTGCGTATCAGTTCGCGGTTGGCGCGTTGTTGTTGCAACAATAATTCCTCTCTGGCGACGCGCCAGCGTATGTTCGCTGGACGAAATTCCAGCAGCAGACCTGTGCCCGCTTCGTCAATCGGACTAACCGTGCAATCGAGAAGTATTGGTTCGATGAATGGACGCTGCACTTTCATATCGTAGCCGGTATAGCTCCATCTCGATTGCAACGCGCTGGCAATCGCTTTCTCCAAGACCAGCGAACGCCCCAATACGTCAAAAAGCATCTTACCGCGCCATTGCCGATGACTCACCGCAAAAAGATTTTCGGCGGCAGGATTCACATAACAAACGATTTCCCCCGCGTCCACCGCGATCACCGCGGAAGAAAGCAGTTCCAAACCGGTGAACATATCGGAATTAACAGGAATGGTCATAAAAAATAAGCACCGTTTCGTTTTAGCTTATATGCGACCGTGTCGATGTGTGTCAGTAAAATTGTCAATCACGGAACCGATTGCACCTTCTTTGTGTTGCGCGACGCCATTTTCTCCGCCAAAACGATAAGAGAAACCGCCGCCGCATCGCCGTGCCGTGCCCATCAACACATCAAACGCGCAATCGGACCGCCAACCGCTACTTCTGGTTGCATCAGATCGGAGAACCAATCCAATTACCTTCCTTTAACGCAGCAATCGTGCCAATGATTAACTGATTGAATTGAAATGTATTTTTTCAAAAAATCGCGTTTGATGAACTTCTTTTGCACCATTATAGAGCAGAAACGCACTAAAACGAATCGCTTTCGTGCGTTCAGATGTCCTGGGAAATCATGATCATATTTCTATTGTCTTGAAATATATGTTATTTGAGTAATAGATCGATCTGAATGCCGTCGATATTCAGGAAGAGCGTCGATACAATACGGTATCTTTTCGTAAGCACTTCCCCAATCATGTTTCATGATTGGTTGGAGTTCACAATGCCACATTGTATACGATGTCGGTAGTGTTATTTAAGCTACCGCCACCACCAATGCTTGTTCAATATCCGCGATAATATCATCAACATGTTCGATTCCGATAGAGAGGCGTACCATTTCCGGTCGTACGCCAGCGGCACGTTGTTCTTTTTCGGATAATTGCCGATGCGTAGTACTCGCGGGGTGGCAAGCTAATGATTTGGCATCACCAATATTAACCAATCGCGTAATTAGTTTCAGCGCGTCGATAAAGCGTACACAGGCATCGACACCTCCCCGGATACCGAACGATACCAGTCCCGACGCCTGCCCTCGACAATATTTTTGTGCCAGCGCGTAATCAGGATGGTCGGGAAGCGCAGCGTATTCCACCCAGTCAATTTTCGGGTGTTTTTTCAAGTGTTGCGCTACCGCCAGCGCATTTTCGCAAACGCGTTCCATTCGCAGCGGGAGCGTTTCGATACCCTGTAAAATTTGGAATGAGTTGAACGGCGACATCACCGCGCCCATGCAACGCAGCATCACGCAACGCGCGCGCGCAACATAAGCCGCCGCGCCGAATGCTTCGGTGAAAACGACGCCATGATAACTGATATCCGGCGTAGATAGACGCGAAAATTTGTCAGGATATTCCTGCCAAGCAAATTGACCGCTATCGACGATCACGCCACCCATCGACGTACCATGTCCGCCCATGTATTTGGTCAACGAGTGAACGACGATATCCGCGCCAAATTCAAATGGTCGGCAAAGTACAGGAGAAGTTACGGTATTATCGACGATCAGCGGAACGCGCTGTCGATGCGCCACTTCCGCGAACGCGGCAAGATCGACGATGTTACCCAGCGGATTGCCGATACTTTCACAATATACCGCTTTGGTACGCGCATCGCACAACGCCGACACCGCTTCTGGTTTGCGATGATCGACGAAACGAGTTTCGATACCCAGTTGCGGCAGTGTGTGCGCAAAAAAGTTATAGGTGCCTCCATATAAAGTATGCGTTGCGATGATGTTATCGCCCGCTTCGGCGATCACCTGTACCGCGTATGTGATCGCCGCCATTCCCGACGCGACGCCGAGCGCGGCAATACCGCCTTCCAACGCGGCGACACGTTTTTCCAGTACGTCGGTAGTCGGGTTCATCAGACGAGTATAAATATTGCCAGGCACCGCCAAATTGAAAAGATCAGCGCCGTGCTGCGTATTATCAAACGAATAGCTGGTCGTCTGATAGACAGGAACGGCGACGGAATGTGTAGTCGGTTCGGGTGAATAACCCGCGTGGATAGCTAATGTTTCGAGTTTCATGGAATTTTCCTGTTCCTTCTATATAAGGTCATTACGAAAATATTGCGTCAAATCATACTGCCTTTCCCAGGCAAAGCCGTGCACGTCACCTGACTGAACATGGTAAAAAGCGCGATGGTTTCATCGCGCTTTTCCAGAAGACCGGCGATCTAGTTTTTACTCTGATCGACCAGACGATTCTTGTGTATCCAAGGCATCATCGCGCGCAGTTTTTCACCGACCCGCTCAATGGGATGCTCCGCAGTCAAACGACGACGCGAGATCATACCCGGCGCGCCTGCTTTATATTCAAGGATAAAGCGCTTGGCGTATTCGCCGGTTTGAATATCGCGTAGTACTTCCGACATTGCCGCTTTGCTTTGCGCGTTAATCACGCGCGGACCAGAAACATACTCGCCATATTCCGCGTTGTTCGACACCGAATAGTTCATATTGCCAATGCCTCCTTCGTAGATCAGATCGACGATTAGCTTCAGCTCGTGCAAACATTCAAAATAAGCCATTTCCGGCGCATAGCCCGCTTCCACCAGTGTCTCAAAACCGGCTTTGATCAACTCGACCGCGCCGCCGCATAATACGGCTTGTTCACCAAAAAGATCGGTTTCGGTTTCTTCTTTGAAGGTGGTTTCAATCACACCGGCACGTGTGCCGCCGATTGCCGCCGCGTAAGCGAGCGCAATGTCGCGCGCTTTTTTGCTCGAATTTTGATAAACAGCAATCAACATCGGTACACCACCACCCGCCGCGTATGTCGAACGCACCGTATGCCCGGGCGCTTTCGGCGCGATCATGATTACGTCGATATCGCTACGCGGCGTCACTTGACCATAGTGAATATTGAAGCCATGCGCAAAAGTAAGCGCCGCGCCTTTTTTGAGGTTCGGTTCGACCTCGGCTTGGTACACTTCGGCAATATTTTCGTCGGGCATCAGCAGCATCACGATATCTGCCGCTCTGGTCGCGTTAGCAATCGTATCGACTTTCAGTCCGGCTGTTTTCGCTTTGTTCCACGACACACCATCTTTGCGCGCGCCAACCGTCACATCGATACCTGAATCGTTCAGATTCAAAGCATGCGCATGGCCTTGCGAACCATAACCAATAATAGCTACTTTCTTATTTTTGAGAAGAGAAAGATCGGCATCTTTATCATAATAAACTTTCATTATATCTCCTTGTTAAATTAGATCATATCAGATACGTAAAATCCGTTCACCGCGCCCTATCCCCGACGCGCCGGTGCGCACTGTTTCCAATAATACGCCTGGTTCCAGCGCTTGCAAAAAAGCATCCAGTTTCGAGGAAATGCCCGTCAATTCAATCGTATAACTTTTTTCTGTCACATCGATAATTTTGCCACGAAAAATATCCGCCAGGCGTTTCATTTCCTCGCGGTCTTTGCCAGTAGCGCGAACTTTGACCAGCATCAATTCCCGCTCGATGTGCATACCATCCGTCAAGTCCACAACTTTGACTACCTCTACCAATTTATTTAGGTGTTTGGTGATCTGTTCTATCACATTATCCGAACCACGTGTAGTAATCGTCATTCTGGAAAGTGTTTCGTCTTCGGTTGTCGCGACGACCAGCGATTCGATGTTGTATCCCCGCGCGGAAAAAAGTCCAGCAATGCGGGACAATGCGCCCGCTTCGTTTTCAACCAGTATGGAAAGAATATGTCTCATCGTTTTCTCTCACGGCGCGTCAAATAAAACCATTTCCGTCAATCCTTTTCCGCCCGGCACCATCGGGAAAACGTTGGCTTTCGGGTCGGTATGAACATCCAGAAAAACCAGCCGATCTTTCTGCTTTAGCGCTTCCTTGAGCGTATTTTCGACATCGGCGGGATCATCAACACGAATGCCAATGTGCCCGAACGACTCCGCCAGCGTGACGAAATTCGGTAACGTGTCAAAATACGATTCAGAATAACGCGAACCATAGAAAAGCTCCTGCCACTGCCGGACCATGCCCATATAACCATTATTCAAATTGATAATTTTGATCGGCAGCCGGTATTGCGCGCATGTCGCCAGTTCCTGAATACACATTTGAATCGACGCTTCTCCGGTAATACAAATCACATCCTTGTCTGGATTCGCCATGCGCGAACCAATAGCGGCAGGCAAGCCGAAACCCATCGTGCCAAGTCCACCAGATGTGATCCAACGGCGCGACTTGTCAAACTTATAATACTGCGCCGCCCACATTTGGTGTTGTCCGACATCGGTAGTAATAATCGCTTTCCCTTCGGTGAGTTGATACAGTTTTTCCACCACATATTGCGGCTTGATCTTCTCGCTCTTAATATCGTATTTTAGGCAGTCTTTAGCGCGCCATTCGTTGATTTGTTGCCACCATTTTTCAAGCGCTTCCATATTATTTGTCTTCGGTGACGCGCTCAAAATATTGAGCATTTCCTGAACCACATCGCCGACATCGCCGACAATCGGGATATCCACTTGGACGCGCTTGGAAATCGACGAAGGATCGATATCGACATGAATAATTTTTCTATCGGGGGGACCAATGAAATGTAATACATTACCGATCACGCGATCATCGAAACGCGCGCCAATCGCCAGCAATACGTCGCAATGATGCATCGCCATATTCGATTCATACGTTCCGTGCATGCCGAGCAATCCCGTCGATAACGGATCATTGCCCGGGAAACCGCCCAAGCCCATCAAAGTTTGCGTACAAGGAAAACCGAGTTCGCGTACCAATTGCGTCAATTTTTCGGCGGCATTCGCCAGCACGACGCCGCCACCGATGTAAACCACCGGTCGCTCGGCTTTTTGCAATAACTGCATGGCTTTTTTGATCTGCCCCAAATGCGCCTTGATCACTGGACTGTAGGAACGCATCGAAATCGTTTTCGGATACGCGTATTCCGCCATCGCTTGCGTCACGTCTTTGGGAATATCGATCAATACCGGACCGGGGCGCCCTGTTTTGGCAAGATAAAACGCTTTTTTGATCGTCACCGCCAATTGTTCAACATCCTTTACCAAAAAGTTATGTTTTACGCACGGTCTGGTGATACCAACCGTGTCACATTCTTGAAACGCGTCTTGACCGATATAGGGTGTCGAAACCTGCCCTGAAATAATGACCATAGGACTGGAATCCATATAAGCCGTCGCAATTCCGGTAACGGCGTTGGTCGCGCCGGGGCCGGAGGTCACCAAACAAACGCCGACTTTCCCAGACGATCTGGAATACGCATCCGCCGCGTGCGCCGCGGCTTGTTCATGCCGAACTAGAATATGGCGCACTTTGTCCTGCGCACAAAGCGCATCATAAATATTGAGTACCGAGCCGCCGGGATAGCCAAAAACGTGTTCGACACCCTCTTCTTGTAAAGCCCGGATGATGATTTCCGCGCCCGTAAGTTGTGTTGTCATATCATTTGCTCCAAATAAAAGCGCGAAGTCCGTCTGCCGAAACAGGAGATGACACGAACCGTTGTGATGGGTATCAACGATGATTACTTAAGCGACATATCGGATAGATGCGCCGTTTTTTGTGTCGCAACCGGCGCCCGTATCTCGGAAACCCGATTGAGCTTGTGGCTCTACAGGGAACGGCGCACCGTGCCGCAATCAGAAAACTTCTGATAATCAGCTACGATAACGATAAGTTGGAAAATGGTCAAGCATTTTAGTAGTCTTTAGCGACGCAAGGTTGATGCTGTTGTCAATATTGTGAATCGGCGCGCGCATCCCTCGATGCCAACGCTTTATCCTGCACTTTCGACAAAGTAAGCAACGCCACCGACGCGCCGATCAGCGCGAAAAACATGTCGGATTGCGCGTCCCAAACGTTCCCTTGCGTACCGAGAAAATCTTCGGCAGACGCCTCATGTAACACCGCCACCCACCATTCGATGATCTCATACAACGCGCTGATCGCAAGACATATCGACAATACGATGAAAACCAACCACTTACCCGCGCGCAGTGAAGAAGTGCGCAGCAATATTTCCCGAGCCAGTAATGCCGGCACAAATCCTTGCGCGAAATGTCCGATTTTGTCGTAGTTATTCCTCTCAAAACCGAAATAATCTTGCATCCAGTAACCCAAAGGCGCCTCAGCGTAAGTATAGATGCCGCCAACGCTCAATATTACAAAGTGGATGATAAGAAGAATATAAATCAAATGAGTAAAGCGAAAAGTGTGATAAGTGAAAAACAAAATAGGAAATCCGATGAGGATAGGGAAAACCTCCAAGTACCATATACTTTTATGCTCGGAAAAAATAAAAGAACCGATCAAAATGATCAGCGTACACACGCTAAATGGAATCGGATATTTTGCGTTCATGAAGATTGACAAAGTTAAAATCGCGTACCGTCACACATTTCATTTAATAGTCCGGCTTATCCACGCAAGTAATTCATACAACCGAACCTTGTTTTCCTTCCAGAATTATAAATGAAACCAGACGTAAGTCCTCTCCCTTTTTAACGCATTACTGAGCATTTGAGTATACTTTCAAAATGATTCACGTATTCGCTTTCTCTTCCATCGAATGAAAAACCGATTCTTCCGTACGAAATTTTTAATACCCTCTCAATCGAAAAAATTGGGAACATCAACGGTTATTGGTCATACCCATCGCTTTATGATATGTGACAAAGTAATAAAGCTATACTTGCCATGTTAAACTGGAACAGTTTTATCATTATGACTGACGAAACAGTTTAATGCGTTATGTCGTTTGATTTAGACAAAACTGCCTATGAAAAAGTCGGATGGTTCATCCGCCGCAGGAGTTTTTAATGTTTTCATTACACGCTTTTTTCGCGAACACACCAAACGGGTTCTATGCTCATGATAGCGATTCTGCCATAGCGCAAATACGTGTTTTTTCTTTTATTTCCTTTACGCTGATCTTAGCGGTAACGTTATCTCCTGTCGTCCACGCGACACCGTTGACTTTCGATGACGCGCTGCGCCTTTCCTCCTCCTATGCGCCAATATTGAGCGCATCACATGCCGAGATCGAAGCAGCTTCCCGCAATTCCGAAAACGCTGGCGCGTTGCCTGATCCCAAAGGTTTTTTGGGGGTCAACAATTTTCCGCTCAACGGCATGGATCGTTTCCGTTTCAATGCTCCTGATATGACCATGCAAGAGATTGGCGTCATGCAAGAAATCCCTAATCGCGCAAAACGGGACGCGCGCGTTGCGGCAAGCATTGCCAATATTGAAAAGAATCGCGCGCTTCATCATCTCAACGTGATTACGACCAAGCAACAAACCGCCGAAGCGTGGCTGGAGTGTTTTTATCTTAATCAAAAAATCATTCTGCTCGACGCGCTGTCAGCAGAAAATCGTCTGCTCGAAGCTGTCACGCACGCGAATATCGCCGCCGGAGACGCGCTTCCCGCCGACGCGCTAATGGCGCGTACCGAAGACGCAGCACTGGCTGATCGGCGCGATGATCTCACCCGTGACATCGCCATCGCCCACAGTACTCTGCGGCGCTTGATTGGCGACGCCGCCGAGCGTCCGCTTGCCGTTTCCGCACCGCAATGGGAGGCACCGTTTGAACAATGGCGGCAAATCATCGGCGATCATCCGCAGTTGTTGGCACGATACGCCGAACACAAACAAATGCAGGCGCAGATCAAGGAAGCGGAAGCTGAAAAAAAACCCGATTGGGGCATCGAGCTTGCTTATCAACGGCAACGTTCGTCGATGGAAAACAGCAATATCAACATGATCATGTTACGCTTTTCATTCACTTTGCCGCTCTTCACTGAAACACGGCAGAATCCCATGATACGCGCCCGCTACGCGGAAGAAACCGGGCATATCGCGATGATCGAAAACGAACGTCAAATGTTGGCGGAAGTTTTAGAACAAGACGCCGCCCGCGACTCGCAAAACAGCGCGGCTTTGCAGCGTCTCATCCAAATTTGGTTGCCGCTACTCGACGAAAAAATAGCTTTGCAAGAAACTGCTTACGCCGCCGGCAAAGCGCCGCTCGCCACCGTACTTGACGCTCGCCGTGAACGCATCGAAATGCAATTAAAAAAAATCGATCTTGAAAAAGAACGCGCGCAACGCCGAGCGCAGTGGGCGCTAATATTCGGAGAACGCTCGTGAAAAATCAAACCGTTTCGCTTTGGACATTGATTTTAGTCCTATTGATCGCCGCCGCCGTCGGCAGCGGCGTGACTTTCCTGTACTTCAATTTTTCAAAACGTGCGACGCACAATGATACTAATATTTCGCACGATTCTGCCGAAGGTTCTGTAGAAAACCGCAAAGTATTATATTGGTACGACCCGATGGTGCCGCAACACCGTTTCGACAAGCAGGGAAAATCGCCGTTCATGGACATGGATTTAGTACCAAAGTACGCCGACGACAACGATACTTCCACCATCCGCATCGATCCGACGATCACGCACAATCTCGGCGTACGTACCGTTCGCGTCCGCGCGGTGACTCCGAATCGCACATTGAACGCTGTCGGCACGTTGACATTCAGCACACGTGATTTGGCGATTGTACAGACACGCTCGGAAGGTTTCGTCGAGCGCGCCTACCCCCACGCTGTCGGCGATGTGGTCAAAAAAGGCGCGCCATTGATCGATCTCTTGATTCCCGCTTGGGTCGGCGCGCAACAAGAATTTCTGGCGCTGCAAACGATCCGCGATGAGAAATTGCGCGAAGCCGCTCGCCAACGGTTGCGTCTGCTGGGAATGCCGGAATCCGCCATCGACGCTGTCGCCCGTATCGGCACGCCGCAACCGATTACGCCCATCACCGCGCCAATCACTGGCATGATTCAATCTCTGGATGCGCGTACTGGCATGGCTTTGTCCGCCGGTCAAACCATCGCGCAAATTGTCGCGCTCGATCCAGTATGGCTCGATGTCGCCGTTCCCGAAAGTAGTGGCAGTTGGATCAAACACGATGATCGCGCCGCGATTGTTTTCGCCGCCTGGCCCTCCGAAAAATTCACCGGCGAGGTACTCGATATTTTGCCTGAGACGCAGAAAGATACTCGCACACTGACGGTGCGATTGGCATTACCCAATCCCGAACAACGCTTGAAACCGGGTATGTTCGCCTATGTGCAGCTTTCTCCTTCTTCCGATGTCGCGGCGGCGGCGCCGCAACTGGTCGTTCCCACAGAAGCGTTAATCCGTACTGGTCAGCGCACATTGGTCATGCTCGCCGAAGACGGCGGTCGCTTCCGTCCAGCCGAAGTCGAAATCGGTGAAGAAATCGGCGACGATACCGTAATCGTTCGCGGTGTCAACGACGGTGAACACGTTGTGACTTCAGGGCAATTTTTGATCGATTCGGAAGCAAGCATGAAAGGTGTGTTAGCGCGCGCATTGGATAGCGCCCCTTCTGCTCAACCCGCCGTTCCGCTGCACGAAGCCGACGGCGAGATCATCGAGATCGAAGATGGTCAGATTTTGTTGAAGCATGGTGATTTTCCGACTCTGCATATGGGCGGCATGACCATGCTGTTTCCAGTGGCGCGCCCTGAATTACTCGAAGGATTCAAAGCAGGCGATGCCGTCCGGGTCAGCGTTCGCGCCGATGATCAAGGTTTGACCATAGAACATATCCGAAAAATCGATCAACCCACCGCTGGAACGCAGCAATGATCGCGCAACTCATTCGCTGGTCGGTACACAACCGCCTGCTGGTGCTCATCGTCACCATCATGGTGTGCGCGTGGGGCGTATGGGCGGTAAAGCAAACGCCACTCGACGCGCTGCCCGATCTCTCCGATACGCAAGTGATCATTCGCACGACTTATCCCGGGCAAGCGCCGCAAATCGTCGAAAATCAAGTGACTTATCCACTGACCACTTCGATGTTGACCGTCCCCGGCGCAAAAACGGTACGCGGTTATTCGTTTTTCGGTGATTCATTCGTTTATATTTTATTCGACGACAATGTCGACCTTTATTGGGCGCGTTCGCGTGTATTGGAAGCGTTAAACCAATTACAGGGGCGATTGCCCGCATCAGCGCGCTCTTCATTGGGACCGGACGCCACCGGCGTTGGTTGGATTTATCAATACGCGCTGGTCGATCGCAGCGGAACACATGATCTTTCCGAATTACGCGCGTTGCAAGATTGGTTTCTCAAATATGAGTTGAAAACCGTTGAAAACGTCGCCGAAGTCGCTACCATCGGCGGCATGGTGCGCCAATATCAGGTCGTGCTCGATCCAATCAAAATGGCGGCATTCGGCGTCACGCAAAAGGAGACCATCGAAGCCATCCGCGCCAATAATCGGGAAACTGGCGGCGCAGTCGTCGAATTGGCGGAAACCGAATACATGGTGCGCGCTTCCGGCTATTTAAGTTCATTAGCCGATTTCAAAACTATTTTGATTCGCAGCAACGCCAACGGTGTGCCGATTTTGCTGGGCGACATCGCCGGCATTCAAGTTGGACCCGAAATGCGGCGCGGCATCGCCGAACTAGACGGCGAAGGCGAAACCGTCGGTGGCGTAGTAATTCTACGTTCGGGGAAAAACGCCGAAACGACTTTGCAAGCATTGCACCAGAAAATCGACACGTTAAAAAGAAGTTTGCCCGTCGGCGTCGAACTCATCACCACCTATGATCGTTCGCAATTGATCGAGCGCGCTGTCGAAAACCTCTCGCACAAACTACTCGAAGAATTTATCGTCGTGGCGTTGGTCTGCGCGGCGTTCTTATGGCATCTGCGCTCGTCGCTGGTGGCGATCATCTCGTTACCGCTCGGCGTGTTGATGGCTTTCATCATCATGTATTATCAAGGCGTCAATGCCAATATTATGTCGCTCGGCGGGATTGCGATTGCCGTTGGCGCGATGGTTGACGCCGCCGTCGTAATGATCGAGAACGCCCATAAACGTATCGAACAATGGCGACACACGCATCCCAACGAACAACTGCGCGGCGTAGAACACTGGCGCGTGATCATCAACGCATCCATTGAAGTCGGTCCCGCGCTCTTTTTCTCGTTGCTCATTATTACTCTTTCGTTCATACCTGTGTTCACGCTTGAAGCGCAAGAAGGACGATTGTTCGGACCTCTCGCCTTCACCAAAACCTACGCGATGGCAGCCGCCGCGCTGTTGTCGGTCACCTTAATTCCGGTATTGATGGGATATTGGATTCGCGGGCGTTTACCGGACGAAGCGCGCAACCCGTTGACACGCGGTCTCATCGCGTTGTATAAGCCAGCGCTCGACATCGTATTGCGTTATCCCAAAACGACGATCGTTCTGGCGTTGATGGCATTGTTCAGCACAGTCTTGCCGCTGTCGAAACTTGGCGGCGAATTCATGCCGCAACTCGACGAAGGTGATTTATTGTATATGCCTTCAGCGCTGCCCGGGCTTTCCGCCGCCAAGGCGTCCGAACTGTTGCAGCAAACCGACCGACTCATCAAAACGATACCTGAAGTCGAACACGCTTTCGGTAAAGCGGGGCGCGCCGAAACCGCTACCGATCCAGCGCCACTCGAAATGTTCGAAACGACGATCAAGCTCAAACCGAAAGATCAATGGCGCCCCGGCATGACTGCCGAAAAAATCGTCGAAGAACTCGACCGCACGGTACGCGTACCGGGACTTGCCAATATTTGGATTCCACCAATCCGCAATCGGATCGATATGTTGGCTACCGGCATCAAAAGCCCGATCGGCATCAAAGTTGCCGGTACCGATCTTGCGACTATCGATCAAGTCGCGCTCGATGTCGAGCGTGTCGCCAGACAAGTGAATGGCGTATCATCAGCACTCGCCGAGCGTTTGACTGGCGGTCGTTATCTCGATGTCACGATCGATCGCATTGCCGCCTCTCGTTATGGTTTGTCGGTCGATGATGTACAAAGCATCGTCGCCAGCGCCATTGGCGGAGATAATATTGGCGAAACTGTTGAAGGATTAGCGCGTTTCCCAATCAATGTTCGTTATCCGCGTGAATTGCGCGACTCTCCCGCCGCGCTGCAAAGATTACCTATCATTACTGACAACGATCAACAAATCACGTTGGGCACAATAGCCGATATTCGCATCACCGATGGTCCGCCGATGCTCAAAAGCGAAAACGCGCGTTTATCTGGTTGGGTATATATTGATGTACGCGGTCGTGATCTCGCCGCCGTTGTCAAAGACTTGCAGCACGAGATTGCCAACAATATTGACTTACCTTCCGGCGTAAGCGTATCGTATTCCGGTCAGTTCGAATATATGGAACGCGCCAATGCTCGCTTACGCTGGGTCGCGCCGGCGACACTATTGATTATTTTCGTATTATTATATTTGACCTTCCAGCGTGTTAGCGAGGCCTTATTGATTATGGTGACATTGCCGTTCGCGTTGATCGGCAGCGTCTGGTTCTTGTATTTTCTGGATTTCAATTTGTCGATCACCACCGGCGTCGGTTTTATCGCTTTGGCTGGCGTCGCCGCTGAATTCGGCGTGGTGATGTTATTGTATCTGCGAAATGCGCTGGAAGCGCGTCAGCCGCCGGAGGGTCATCATACTTTGACGGTGAAACAAATCGACGAGGCTATCCGAGAAGGCGCGGTATTGCGTGTGCGACCAAAAGCGATGACGGTCATGGTGATTCTCGCCGGTTTGTTGCCCATCATGTGGGGTGACGGTAGCGGTTCGGAAGTGATGAGTCGCATCGCCGCGCCTATGGTCGGCGGCATGATTACCGCGCCGTTGCTCTCCCTATTTCTCATTCCTGCGGTGTACCGCATGATGTCGCGTCGTTCGCGTGGCGGCATGCCCGCCGAAAATATTTCCTCCACCTCATAAAAAGGAGTCGTTCACATGGATACACACCACTTGATCCTGCGCCGCGCTGTTGTTCTTTCTTTGTCGGCGCTCGCTCTGTCCTTCTCTATCGCGCCAGCGGGCGCGCAAATCAATTCACATGCCAATCATGATTGTTGTCCGCAACAGCAACAGGCGGAAAAAAATTATAGCACCAGCGGCGTCGTCAAAAGCCTGCAACCTGAGAAAAAGCGAGCGATGATCGAACACGACGCCATTCCCGAATTGAAATGGCCGGTGATGAATATGCCTTTTGAAGTTCCCGACGCCACTTTATTAAACGATTTGAAAGTCGGCGCGCGCATCGATTTCACTTTCAAAATCGACGCGAACGGACGCAGTATTTTATTGACCGCGAAGCCGAAAGGTTGATTTGCGAATCTTCAGTTGCGGAAGTTTTTATCAACTTCCGCAGCTCGATCGCTCGAGGAAAATAGTCTTCGCCGATTCGTTCAATCCCAGCTTAACGTACCGCCAGTTTGGTATTCGGTCACTCGCGTTTCGAAAAAATTCTTTTCTTTCTTTAGGTCGATGATTTCCGACATCCATGGAAACGGATTTTCCGCGCCCGGATAGAGTATGTCCAGCCCGATCTGCTGGCAACGCCGATTTGCGATAAAACGCAAATACTCTTTGAACATCGGCGCGTTCAACCCCAAAACGCCGCGTGGCATTGTATCTTCCGCATAGGCGTATTCAAGTTCTACCGCCCTCTTCATCAACACGGCGATTTCCTCGCGGAATTCTGATGTCCATAAATGCGGATTTTCGAGTTTGATCGAATTGATCATATCGATTCCGAAATTGCAATGCATCGATTCGTCGCGCAAAATATATTGATACTGTTCCGAAGCGCCGACCAATTTATTCTGCCGCCCCAACGCCAATATCTGAACGAAACCAACATAGAAAAATAAACCTTCCATGATGCAAGCAAAAACAATCAATGAACGCAAAAGTTTTTGATCGTTTCCCGGCGCGCCGGTTTTGAAGCGTGTATCGGTCAAGGTTTCGATAAATGGCATTAAAAATTCATCTTTATCGGCAATCGATTTGATTTCATGATATGCGTTGAAAATTTCACCTTCATCCAACCCCAAACTCTCGACGATATACTGATACGCGTGCGTATGAATCGCCTCGTCGAACGCCTGCCGCAATAAATATTGGCGACACTCTGGCGCCGTAATGTGACGGTAAGTTCCCAATACGATGTTGTTGGCGGCAAGCGAATCTGCCGTCGAGAAAAAGCCGAGATTTCGAATCACGATCAGACGCTCGTCGTCGGTCAACCCATGTGGATTTTTCCATAATTCAATGTCGCGCTGCATGTTCACTTCTTGCGGCATCCAATGGTTTGCGCAACCGGATAAATATTTTTCCCACGCCCAGTTATATTTGAATGGAACCAGTTGGTTCACATCGGCTTTTCCATTGATGATGCGTTTGTCTTCCACGCGTACGCGACGGGTCTCGATTTTCCGATCCGCCGCCGCAGCCAATGCACGGTCGGTGACACTAGGGGTTGCGGCTTCTTCAAAGGTCAACATAGACTTCTCCTTGATCTATAGTTATGAGTGATTTATTGGCAAGCTTCACAAGTTGGATCGTCGATCATGCAGAATTTCGGCGTGACAACGATTTCTGACGCGGCAGATTCGGGCATCTTCGACGAAACCGCATTCAATTCGCCGCCGCGTCCCGTCGATTTTTCCGCAGAAGTCGCCGCCAGCGCCCGCAAATAATACGTTGTTTTCAAACCACGTATCCACGCGAGTTTATAAGTATCATCCAGCAATTTACCTGACGCTCCCGCAATATAAATATTGAGACTTTGCCCCTGATCGATCCATTTCTGGCGACGCGCCGCCGCTTCGACGATCCATTTCGGTCCGATCTCAAACGCCGTTGCGTATAATATTTTCAATTCTTGAGGAATCCGATCGATCTTAGCGAGCGAACCATCGAAATATTTCAAATCGGCAATCATCACGTCGTCCCATAAATTCAACGCTTTCAAATCGAGCACGAGTTGCTCATTCACGATCGTGAATTCACCGGAAAGATTCGACTTCACATAAAGGTTCTGATAATCTGGTTCGATCGACGCGGAGACGCCAATGATGTTTGAAATCGTCGCGGTCGGCGCGATAGCGACACAATTCGAATTACGCATCCCGTCTTGAATGATTTTCGCGCGAAGCGCATCCCAATCGAGCGTTACGTTTTGGTCGATCTCCAAATAGTCGCCGCGCATTTGCCGCAACAAAGAAAGTGAATCGGGCGGCAAAATGCCCTGACTCCATAAGCTACCTCGATACGTCGAATAGACGCCGCGTTCGCGCGCCAGTTCGCTTGACGCCCAATACGCGTAATAGCAGATGGCTTCCATCGAAGTGTCGGCAAAACGAATGGCTTCATCCGACGCATACGGCACGCGCATTTTATGCAAACAATCCTGAAAACCCATCAATCCCAAACCCACCGGACGATGCCTGATGTTAGCGTCTTCGGCTTTTTTTACTGCGTAATAATTGATATCGATCACATTATCGAGCATCCGCATCGCAGTATTGATCGTTCTTTTCAATTTGTCGTGATCGGGTTCCCATACGTCGCCGTTCTTTTTCAAATGCGCGACGAGATTGAGCGAACCTAAATTGCACACGGCAATTTCATCGGTGCTCGTGTTTAAAGTGATCTCGGTACAAAGATTCGAACTATGGACGACACCTACATGTTGTTGCGGCGAACGCGCATTGCACGGATCTTTGAAAGTGATCCAGGGATGTCCCGTTTCAAAAAGCATCGACAGCATTTTGCGCCACAACTGCACCGCCGACACTTTCTTGAACAAACGTATTTCTCCGCGTTTGGCTTTCGCTTCATAGGCAACATAAGCTTCTTCAAAGGCTTTGCCCCAGAGATCGTGTAAATCCGGTACGTCAACCGGCGAAAACAACGTCCACTCACCGTTATCCATCACGCGCTTCATGAAGAGATCGGGAATCCAATTCGCGGTATTCATATCGTGCGTTCGGCGACGATCGTCACCGGTATTTTTCCGCAACTCGAGAAATTCCTCGATATCCAGATGCCAACTCTCTAAATAACAGCATACCGCACCTTTGCGTTTACCACCTTGATTGACCGCCACCGCCGTATCGTTCACCACTTTCAAAAACGGCACCACGCCCTGCGATTTGCCGTTCGTGCCTTTGATATGTGACCCCATTGCGCGCACGTTCGTCCAATCATTGCCCAGCCCTCCCGCGAATTTCGACAAGAGCGCGTTTTCCTTGATCGCTTCGTAAATACCATCGAGATCGTCGGCAACGGTCGTCAAATAACACGACGATAATTGCGAACGCACCGTACCCGAATTGAAAAGCGTCGGCGTCGAACTCATAAAATCGAACGACGACAACAAATGATAAAACTCAATCGCGCGCGCTTCGCGGTCTTCTTCGTTCAGCGCAAGCCCCATTGCCACTCGCATAAAAAAACACTGCGGTAACTCAAATCGTCGACCGCCGTTCATTTGATCGTTCAAGAAATAACGGTCGTACAGCGTTTGCAGTCCTAAATAACCGAATTGTAAATCGCGTTCAGATTTCAACGCCGCGCCCAATTCTTCGAGATCGAATTGCATCAACTCAGGGTCCAATAAACCGGCTTTGACGCCATACGCGATACACTCGGGAAAATACACGGCATAACGGACAAACATATCCGATTGTGTCGCCTCTGTTCCCATCGCTTCAAAACGCAGCAAATCCAACAAAAGTCGAGCCGTCACATACGAGTAAACGGGATCTTTCTCGATCAACGTGCGTCCGGCAAGAATAACCGCTTTGCGTACTTCCGACATCGGAATGCCATCGTATAAATCTTTCAATGTCGATTTCATAATCAATTCGGGTTCAGCTGCCGGGATGCCTTCGCACGACGCGCGTACCAATTTCGTCAGCCGATCCATGTCCAGCGGCTTGAGTGCGCCTTGCTCGTCGGTGACATTCAATGTTGGTTTCGACGCGGCAGCATCTCGCGTTTGCTTCAAGCGTTCCTGCGCGTGCCGTTCGCGGTACAACACATACGCGCGCGCGACTTCGTGTTCGCCGCTGCGCATTAATGCCAATTCCACTTGATCTTGGATGTCCTCAATCGGAATCGCCCCACCTTCGGGTTTCTTCCTCATCAGCGCAGCGACGGCAATATTGGTCAAACGCGCCAATTCGTCGCGCTGCGCCGAACTCATCGCGCGCGATTCGCCATGCACCGCGAGAAACGCTTTGCTCATTGCGATGGTAATTTTGTCTGGCTCGAATTCAACGACCGCCCCGTTACGGCGGATGACTTTGTAATCAGTCCAATGAACGTGATCGTGCGCGACATCAAAAGCAATGGCAGTTTCTGGCATAAAATCCTCAAATCAAAATGAAAAAACGAGCAAATCCGAAGATCATCAGCCGAGGATTTGCGAAAGTAAGCGTGCGAATATACACCATATTTAGCGTTCAACATATGATTATTTCAACATATTGTATATAATTTTATTTATATAGCTATAACATAGATGCCGTTTCAAACAATCTAAAAACTGAAAAATCAGCGAGATAAGTATCCTTTCCACATTTTTTCCACACCTTTCCCACAGAGGTTTTCACAACACGGATTTTCCGATTTTGACGCACATAGCCTAGTTACCGCGCCATCCTCATGAGCGTTTCTCGTGTTCGGCTATAATTCTCATTCCGCCGAATTCGCTTCGGCTAGAATTTCTTGTTGAAGAGGTTGTATTTTGCGTCTCACCCACATCAAGCTTTCCGGTTTCAAAACTTTTGTCGACCCTACTACGGTTTCCACACCCGGGCGATTGGTCGGTATCGTCGGTCCTAATGGTTGCGGCAAATCGAATGTAATCGACGCCGTGCGTTGGGTACTGGGCGAATCGAAAGCGTCGGCGTTACGCGGCGAATCAATGCAAGACGTGATATTCAACGGCGCGGGCGAACGTAAGCCGGTTTCGCGCGCCTCGGTGGAATTGCATTTCGACAACAGCGATGGACGCATCGGTGGACAATGGGGGCAATACGCCGAACTGTCGATTAAACGTGTTCTGACTCGCGATGGTGACAGCGCTTATTACATCAATAATATTCCGGTGCGGCGGCGCGACATTTACGACCTCTTTCTCGGCACGGGGCTTGGTCCCCGTGCTTACGCGATCATCGAACAAGGCATGATTTCACGGGTGATCGAAGCCAAACCGGAAGAGCTACGTATCTTTCTTGAAGAAGCCGCAGGGGTTTCCAAATATAAGGAACGTCGCAAAGAAACCGAGAACCGTCTTTCCGATACGCGTGAAAATCTGGCGCGTATCGAAGACATTCGCCTTGAGCTTGGCAATCAGCTCGATCATCTCGCGGCGCAGGCGCAAGTCGCCACCGAATACCGCGAGTTGGAAACGCGGCTGAAAACCGCGCAACATTTACATTGGTTCTCCAAACAACAGGACGCCGCGCGCGCGCGCGAACGTTGTCAAGCGGAAGTCGCACAATTGCGCGCCGATCTCGAAGCCATCCAGAGTGATGTACGTAATATCGAAACGCAAATCGAGCAGTTGCGCGAAAAACATTATGCGGCAAATGATACCTTGCACGATCGGCAAGGCGCATTCTACGCTGCCAGCACGGAAGTTTCGCGTTTGCAACAACAATTAGAGTTTGCGCACAGTACCGAAAAGAGAATGGTGCAACAAGTCGAACAAATCAACGCGCAAATCGTGGCGTTCGAACGACAAGCCGCGCAGATCGTCGAAGAAGAAAAAACGCTAGAAGGGCAAATCGAAGAAGCGCTCGCCGTGTTCGAATCCGCGCAAGCTGAGGAAAAAGGAGCGCAGGAAGAAATGCCGGCGTTTGAAGAAGCATTGCGCGAAGCTACGCAAACTCTGCTTGCGATGCAACAAGAACTGGCGCAAATTGAACAGACCGTCAGGATCGCCGAAACGCAGCGTGAAAACAGCGCGCGTACCATCGACCAACTGCGCCAGCGGCGTGAACGTCTCGAAGAGGAACTCGCCGCAATGGATAGACCGGGCGTCGTTCAAGTTTCCGATGTCGAAGAACAGCTCGCTCAAGAAAATGAGGCGTTACAACAACAAACTCAAGCGTTGGCGCAAACGCAACAGAACATCGAAGAAATTTTAAATCATTACCGCGAAACCAACGAGCGTTGGCAACAAGCAAGCCAAGCCTTGAACGCGCGAACGGCGCGGCATCAGGCGTTGGCTTCGTTGCAGAATAAAATCGAGCAACAAGACACGCAAACGTGGCTTGAAAACCATCGTCTTACCGACGCCACACATCTCTGGCAAAAATTGGACATCGAAGAGGGCTGGGAGGATGCGCTCGAAGCTGTTTTACGCGAGCGATTGAACGCGTTGGAATTTGACGATTGGACTCGTGTCGCCGCGTGGTTGCGCGAAGAAAATTCCGTGTTGCCGCGTTTGTCGTTGTTCAGCACGCGCCGCGAGAATCCGGCGGCTGTCGCCTCTCCGCCTGCCGACGCGCTTTACCATAAACTACGCATCAAAGATTCGCATATCGCGCCGCTTCTAGCGGATATGCTCTACGGTATGCATTGCTGCGAAACCGCCGAAGAGGCGTTGCACAAGCGCGGCGATTTGGCGCCCGGCACATCCTTCGTGACTAAGAACGCTCATATCATCACCGCGCAAAGCGTCACTTTTTTCGCGCCCGATTCTGAATTACACGGCGTACTGATCCGTAAACGCGAACTCTCCGAACTCGACGAACACATCGCGCATGCCGAAGTGGAAGTCGAAGAAGCGCGCGTCGCGCTCGATGAATCCGAAGAAATGTTGCGTACCACGCGGCAACAAATACACGATCAGCAGCAAGCCATCGCCTCGCAACAAAAACGTTGTCACAATTTGGAATTGGAACTTACACAGCTGCGTAAAGAAGCAGAAGCGCAAAACGCGCGCCGCCAACAGTTGACGCGCGATATTGGAGAATTGGAAAAACAAGAAAAACAAGAAAACGAACAACGCGAACTGATCGCCACGACGATCAGCGAAGCGCAAATGAAGCTGCACGACGAAATGACGCGCCGTGAGTCGCTGCGCCATGCACGTAATGAAGCCGATGTCGCGTTGACGCGTGGACGCGAGCGGTTGCGTCACGCCGAACGTCACGTTCAGGAAACGCATTACGCTGAACGCAGTCTGCGCGATCGCCTTCAGGAATCGGCGCGACGGCGCGAAACATGTATCGCGCAACGCGCGCAACAACAAACTTTGCTCGAAGAGCTTTCGAAAGAAAAACAGGCGGTCGATTGGGCAGAAATCGAAGCGATGTTGCAACAACAGTTAGCCGTGCGTAGCAAAGCCGAAAATTTGCTTTCCACTGCGCGTAACGAGCTGGAATCGCTATCGCAGGAATTGCGCGCCAAAGAAGAAGCGCGTATGAGCGCGGGACAAAATATCGATCCCGCGCGCAATCGTATCGAAGAAATGCGTTTGAAAGTTCAGGCCGCAGAATTACAAGAACAACAATACGGCGAACAATTAACCGAAGCCGAAGCGGATTTGACTGCTCTGCCCGGTGATCTCAAAGCATGGGGACGCGCTTCGTTGCCCAATGAAATCGATCGTCTGCAAAAAGCGATCGCCGCGCTGGGCGCAGTCAATATGGCGGCGCTGGAAGAGCTCTCCGCCGCCGAAGAACGCAAAACTTACCTCGATCGGCAAGCCGCCGACTTAACCGAAGCAATGGCAACATTGGAAAACGCCATTCGCCAAATCGACAAAGAATCACGCGAGCTTCTGAAAAATACTTTCGATCTCGTCAATGAAAATTTCGCGCGTCTTTTCCCTATATTATTCGGCGGCGGACAAGCCAAACTCGTTTTGACTGGTGAAGAGATTCTCGACTCCGGCATTCAAGTATTCGCGCAACCTCCCGGAAAACGTAACTCGTCGATTCACCTATTATCCGGCGGCGAAAAAGCATTGACCGCGACGGCATTGGTATTTGCGTTGTTCCAGATCAATCCCGCACCGTTCTGCCTACTCGACGAAGTGGACGCGCCGTTGGATGATGCCAACACGGTGCGTTTCTGCAATTTGGTGCGCGAGATGAGCGAAAAAACGCAATTCTTGTTTATCACACATAATAAAATCACGATGGAAATGGCGACGCAATTGCTTGGTATCACGATGGTCGAACCGGGCGTCTCCAAAACGGTAGCGGTAGATATTGCCGAAGCCATCGAAATGACGGTTTCCTGACAAGTTTTCGTCTAGCAATGCCAGAACACGCCAAACGACAAAATACAGCTACGATGAATGCGCCTTCCCGCTCTGAAAAGAATTCGGAAGCCATGCTCCGTCAACAAGCCGCTCACGGTACGGAACAACGGATATTTTATGAAAGCGCAACTTGGTCGTTGATTGTCATCGCGCTGTTTTGCGTTTTTTGCTTTGCGGTCGGCTTATACAAAATCGAAGACGACGCGCTGAAAGGCATGTTGAGCATCGCGCTCGGCATCGGACTGGGTTGGTTGACGATTCGGCTGTTTCTGAGGTTGAAAAAACCTTTTCTGAAACTCAATGCCGACGGCTTTTCATTTTCGGATTTTGCGGTCGATATCCCCTGGATTGTCGTCGAGCAATACCGTGTTGCCACTCGAGACGTTTATGCCGTCACTTCAACCACCGAAATCATTTTTACTTTTGTGAAAGAATATGAGTTGCCTGGATTCACACCAGACTCCAGAATCAAATATAGACGGGAAGATAAAAGCTTATATATTAGTATTACCGATTTACGCAAACCATTGACCGCCGCGCTATTGAGTCACGAAATCGACATCCATTGGCGCGGAGGGTTGGCGCGCCATGCGCTCGATAAGAGTACTGACCATCTAACAAAAAAAGTATAAATACTTTTACCTGGCGCCGCCTCGAAGCCGTGTATCAAACGGCAGCAAAGAGTGATTATTGATTGCTTTGTAAATTTTTTGGCAGAGGAAATGATACTTTTTCGATCACACCTTCGTCTTCGAGCGCATTCTCCAATCCCCATTGCCGCAATCGGGCGGTCACGCCGCGCACGAGGTGTTCGGGCGCAGATGCGCCTGCGGTGATCCCAATATTCTGTTTATCGACAAACCATGTTTGCGATAATTCGTCCGCCGTATCGACGCGATAAGCAGGTACGCCATACCGTTCCGCCGCTTCGCGCAAACGATTCGAGTTGGAACTGTTGCGACTGCCAACCACAATTACCACATCAACTTTCTGCGCAAGTTTTCGCACCGCGTTTTGCCGATTTTGCGTCGCATAACAAATATCTTCTTTGGGTGGCGCGACAATGTTGGGAAAACGCATTTTCAACGCGGCAATGATCTGTGCCGCGTCATCTTGTGAAAGTGTTGTTTGCGTCACGTAACCCAATCGGTCGGGATCGCGTATCCGTAATCGCGCTACATCGGCAATCGTTTCCACCAAATGCAGCAAGGCGCGTGCTTCGCCCGTACATTGTCCCATCGTGCCTTCGACTTCGGGATGTCCGGCGTGACCAATCACGATAATTTCGATACCCGCTTGCGTCATTCTGTTCACTTCGGCATGAACCTTCGTCACCAGCGGGCAAGTCGCGTCAAATACTGTCAGTCCACGTCGTTTTGCTTCCTCATAAACAGCGCGCGGCGTTCCGTGCGCGCTGAAAATCACGACCGCCTCATCGGGAACTTCATCAAGCGTTTCGACGAACACCACACCTTTTTTGCGCAAGTCGGCGACGACGAATGTATTATGCACGACTTCGTGACGCACGTAGATCGGCGCGCCAAACCGTTTCAATACTTCTTCGACGATACTGATGGCGCGATCAACACCAGCACAAAATCCACGCGGATTGGCAAGCAACGCTTTCATGAATCATCGTCTTCGAAGATACGGCGTTTCCGTTGCGACAGTCCATCGATGATCAATAATATTGCTCCGATGGTAATAGCGGCATCAGCCACGTTGAATGCGGGATAATGCCAATTATGATAATGGAAAAGCAAAAAATCAATCACGCGACCAAGCTGCAATCGATCCCATAGATTTCCGAGCGCACCGCCGATAATCAAAACCAATGAAAATGAAAAAAGGCGGCTGCCCCCCCGTAATAACAACCAGAAAAATAATAAACATGCCGCGACACTGATCACCACGAAAAAAATGCGTTGCCAGCCTCCCGCATCCGCCAGAAAACTAAACGCGGCTCCGGTATTGAACGTCAGCACTAAACTAAAAAATGAAGTCACTGGACGTATTTCACCAGTATAAAACGTCTCGTACACCCAAAATTTAGTGATACGATCAAACACAATCACAACAACACTCACCAGCAGCCAAAAACTGCGCCGCCAGTCGATATGCCTTTTTTGAAGCCACTGTTCCATCATTCGGGCTTGACCTCCAGGAAAAACAGGTATTTATTATGCGTATTTTCGTACTTCGCCATCGCCGAACAAATTATCGACGCAACGACCGCATAGTGTCGGATGGTGAGGATCGCGCCCGACATCGTAACGCCAATGCCAGCAACGTTCGCATTTCACGCCGCCAGATGGCGTCACTATTACCTCGCACGTTTCGCCCCGCTCAATCGTCGCAGCGGAAGTAATCAGCACAAAACGTAAATCGTCTTGTAAAGTCGCCACCAGATCAAAATCGTCTTTCGGCAAAATGAGTTTCACCTCTGCCTGTAGTGACGAACCAATCTTGCCCATTCCGCGTACATTCTCCAGCTCTTTCAAAACCAATGCGCGAATATCGGCAATGCGCTGCCATTTGCCGAGCAATTCCTGTTCTTCGGGAATCGAAAATATATCGTCTTTCCAACGACGGGTGAAAATCGTTTCTTCGTCAGGATAAACAATCCGCCACGCCTCTTCGCAAGTAAACGAAAGAATCGGTGCCATCAGTTTCAGTATCAAATCGCGAATATAAAATAACGCTGTTTGCGCGGAGCGGCGCGCCAAACTCGTTCTCCCCGCCGTATAAAGGCGGTCTTTCAACACGTCGAGATAAAAGCCACCTAATTCCTCCGAGCAATAGGTTTGTATTTTTTGTACGACCAAATGAAACTCAAATTGCTCATAATCCTTTTGTGCTTCAATCGACAACATATTGGCTTTTGCCAACGCGTAGCGATCCATTTCGAACATTTGCTCAAACAGAATTGCGTCTTTGATAATATCGAAGTCGGAGGTGTTACCCATTAGAAAGCATAAAGTATTACGAATCCGCCGGTAACTTTCGACGACGCGCTTCAATATTTCATCCGAGATCGATAATTCGCCCGAATAATCGGTGGACGCCGTCCATAACCGCAAAATTTCCGCGCCCAAAGTATCCGAGACCTGTTGCGGCGCGACGGTGTTGCCGCGCGATTTCGACATTTTGTGTCCGCTACCGTCAACGGTGAAACCATGCGTCAATAATGCCTTATAAGGTGGAACGCCGTTCAACATCGACGATACCAAAAGCGACGAATGAAACCAACCGCGATGTTGATCCGATCCCTCAAGATATAAATCAGCGGGAAACGCTGTTTTATCAGGATGCGAACCCAAATGCAATTCGCGCCCCTGCGGTCCGCCCATCACCGTTTGATGCGTCGATCCTGAATCAAACCAAACATCGAGCGTATCGGTTAGTTTGCGATATCGTTTTTCTTCGACGCCAAAATCAGCGGCGCTTGATTCAAACCATGATTGAATGCCGTGTTGCTCTACTCTTTCCGCGACTTTTTCCAAAAGCGCCAGCGAATCAGGATGCAACTCGTCTGTTTCTCGATCGACGAAAAACGGCAGCGGCACACCCCACTGTCGCTGCCGTGACAGCGTCCAGTCGGGACGATTGGCGATCATCGCGTACAATCTCGCTTTCCCCCACTCTGGATAAAAACGCGTCGCTTCGACGCCCGCCAACGCCGTTTCGCGCAACGTTGTCGCCGGCTTTACGCTGTTGTATCCGGGCGCATCGTCCATGCTGACAAACCATTGCTGCGTTGCCCGATAAATCACCGGCGTTTTGTGCCGCCAACAATGCATATAACTATGCGACACTTTTTCAGTATGTAATAAAGCGCCGACTTCCCGCAATTTCTCGACGATTTTCGGATTGGCATCCCAAATCATCATGCCGCCGAAAAATGGCAAGCTCTCTTTGAAACGTCCATCGCCCTGCACCGGACTAATTATTTCCTCGTCTTTCATTCCGTACTGGCGGCATGTGTGAAAATCGTCGACGCCATACGCCGGAGAACTGTGGACGATTCCCGTTCCCGTATCTATCGTCACGAAGTCGCCAAGATACACTGGCGAAATACGATCATAAAATGGATGCATGAATTCCAAACGTTCCAATGCAGCACCATTGACGGTAGCGATGATTTCGCCTTCCAGACCGTAACGTTTCAGGCATGATTCGACCAAATCTTTGGCTAAAATCAAATATCGCTCATCGGCGACTTTCAGCAACGCATAACTAATATCAGGATGGAGGTTCAACGCCTGGTTTGATGGAATCGTCCACGGCGTCGTCGTCCAGATAACTCCCTGAATCAATCCGTCTGGCGCTCGTTTCAACGCGAACGCTTGTGCCAACTTCGCGCGATGATCTTCCTTCAATGTAAAACCAACATCAATAGCGCTGTCCTTCCGATCTTCGTATTCGATCTCGGCTTCCGCCAAAGCGCTGCCGCAATCAAAACACCAATTCACTGGCTTCAAGCCGCGATAAATAAAACCACGCTTCAATATTTCGCCAAGCACCCGTATTTCGTTGGCTTCGTTCTTATAGGTCATTGTTAGATAAGCGTCGTCCCAATCCCCCAATACACCGAGACGCTCAAAACCTTTTTTCTGCTTCTCTACCTGTTCTTGCGCATAAGCGCGGCAAAGACGCAGCGTTTCCGCCGTCGATAAATGTTTCCCGTGTGTTTTTTCGATCTGTATCTCGGTTGGCATTCCGTGACAATCCCAACCAGGAACATACGGCGCATCGAATCCTGCCATCGTTTTACTTTTGACAATAATATCTTTTAGGATTTTATTGACCGCGTGACCGATATGAATATCGCCGTTGGCGTACGGCGGTCCGTCGTGCAACACAAAACGCGGTCTGCCTGCGCAAGCTTCGCGGACCACCTGATAAATTTTCTTCTGCCGCCACTCGGCAACCCATATCGGCTCGCGCTTCGCCAGATTGCCGCGCATCGGAAACGGCGTTTCCGGTAAATTCAATGTGGCTCGATAATCGTCTTTTTTAGTTTCTGACATCATTGTCTCTCACTTGCAATCATTATCCGTTTCTTGGAAATAGCGGCGCGCCCAGCGCGCGTCTTCTTCGATCTGTTTCACCAGCGCGTTTACGTCGGCAAAACGCGCTTCATCCCGTATTCGCGCGACGAACTCCACCTCAATATTATGCCCGTAGGCATTTTCGTCGAAGTCGAAAAGATGCGCTTCCAGTATTGGCGACGCGTTCTGCTTCACTGTGGGACGCACACCCAAACTGGCGATACCGTAGCGCGTCTTGCCAAGACCGCGCACCCGAACGGCAAAAACGCCGGAAATCGCCGGCTTCAGCGATAACGGCAGATTCAGTGTCGGAAAACCAATTTTCCTGCCACGCTGATCGCCTCGACGCACTCGTCCGCTAATCGAATACGGGCGACCGAGCAATATTTGGGCGGTCTCCAAATCATTTTTCAACAACGCTTCCCGAACCGCCGTGGACGAAATGCGCATTCCCGCATATTGAATCGTTTCCATCTCTTCAATTAAAAAAGCATTGTCGCGCCCTCGCAAAAACGCCAAATTGCCGACGCGCCCTTTACCGAAATTCGCTTCGCCACTGATCAACAACCAGCGCACCAGCATCATTTCCGTCAGAAAAACGTCAGTGAAACAATCTGCGGGCATCAGCGCAAGACGTTCGTCAAAACGCAACAAGTAAATGCGTTCGATTCCGGTTTCGGCGATACGCTGCAAGCGTTCCCGCAACTGTAACAATTTTGCTGGCGCGCGTTCTTTCATGAAATATTCGCGCGGCGTCGGTTCGAACGTTAATACCGACGGCACGAAATCGAGGTCGCTCGCCGCCTCGCAAACTCGCCGCAACATCGCCTGATGACCGAGGTGCATGCCATCGAAGCTGCCTAGCGCCAACGCGACCGGCTTATCACGCTCTGTCGGCGAAAGAATAGGTAATGAACGAAAAACCTTCACAAAATGCCACAAAGCTTTCCCACCCGACTTCAGCCGAGCGCAAAAATTCGTAAAGTGTCAGATTTTAACCCAATTATCGTACGGATAATAGAGATCAGATTTCTTTAGCCTATGAGTAACTTTGTCATTTTTGACTCTGGCAGACGGATTGCTTTTTACGTGACGCCACCAATTTTCCCCGAACATGGAAAAATAGGGCACCAATGACCATTTTTGTCTGTCCGCATCCCATGCCGTCTAATCGGCTCCCGCGAAGCTCAGCTCACTTACTTCGAGAGACCTCCCGCTTGCAGAGTTTCAGAGAATTGTATGCAAGGAACGATACGCCCGTATACCTTATTGACCGCAAAATAAAAAAGACATAACAAAAAATCGTTATAAATTTCTCTTCGCTATATACTATAAAGATAATAAATACGCGCTTCGTTCGTTCCGTTGCCAAGAAAATAATGTTATTACCTTTACGGTTGCCACTTATAAAACCTTGCCGCCGATGCATAAATACCAAAAAGGCAAAAACCCGAAAATATTACGCAAGTCAAATGCAGGCTTTTCATAAATGCTTCCTGATTGCTTGCAGACACTTCCGCTACACCCAAGTAAATATGAATTGCCAGCGTCGCAATCGCAATACTGGAGGCTTGCCCGATCAGACGCGCCGTTCCAGTCACCGCTGATGCCATTCCATAATATTTCTTATCGACAGAATTCATAATTACATTTGTATTCGGCGACGCGAACATGCCAAAACCAACGCCGAAGAAAATCAAAATACCAATCAACTGCGTCCATGCCGTCGTCGGCGTCAAAAAACATAAACCCAATATTGCTAACGATACGAAAATCATACCGCCGGTGGCAATACGCGACGGGTCGATGCGTTCTGACCATCGCCCCGCCAACAAGGTGAATATGATTTGCGCGATTGGCTGCAACATCAGAAAAAAACCGGCTTGCTGCGCGTCCAATCCGCGCACGATTTGCAGATAAAGACTGAGCAGAAAGGTCGGCGCGGCAATGGTGAGATAATTGATCATTGCGGCGATCGTCGAAAAACGAAAAGTGCGATTGCCGCTAAACAGGTTCAAATCCAGTATGGGATAGCAGCAACGCTTTTCATAAATGACGAATGCTACTGCCGCGATAACGCCACATAAAAGCAGTAACCAACTTTCGAGATTTGGCATCAACGAAAGCCCATAAATCATCGCAAACAGCGAAAATGCGTAGACGAGCGATCCTTTCACATCGAATGGCTCGTTCTGCGCCTCTCGCCATTCCTCGTCAATCACCGCCAGAGAAGTCAATATAGCGATAAAACCGGCAACAAAGCAAATAAAGAAAATACTGCGCCAGCCAAAGTTATGCGCCAAAATGCCACCCAAAAACGGACCGGACGCCAATGCGAAGTAAACCACTGCAGAGTTGATCCCCAATATCAGTCCACGCTTTTGAGTCGGAAACAAAGTGACGAGTATCGCCATCGCCGTGCCAAACATCATGGCGCTGCCAATTCCGGTGAGCGCGCGAAAAATAATCAATGAAGCAGGCGACCATGCGATTCCGCACAATAACGACCCGACCGAAAATAAGGCGATACCCAAAATATAAATCTTTCTTCGTCCCAATAAGTCGCCGATACGCGCGGCGGACATTTGAAACATGGCGCAGACCAATAGGTACGCGGAAACGACCAAGCTGAGCGTCACAGCGTTCATTCCGAGATCGCGAGCGATATGCGGTAATGCAAGATTGAGCGACGAACCGACAAATGGCACCAAAAACGAAGTGATCGAAATGGCAATCAGCGCAGCGATTGCTTTTTTTTCGTTATGCATCATCGACAAAACGTTTTTTCAATTCATAAAGATGCGCCAGCGCATCGCGTGGCGACAACGAATCAATATCAAGCTCTTTGAGCGCGCAAATGAATTCGTTGTCTTTATATTCCGGCTTTTCTTGGATTGCCCCTGAATGCGCAACAAACAAATCACCCTGACGGGTATCGCGTATCCCCATCTGTTCTAGGCGAACGAGATAAGCGCGCGCTTGGCGCACCGTGTCAGCGGGTACGCCCGCCAATTTTGCTACCTGCAAACCATAACTCTGACTCGCCGGTCCGTCGGCGACACTATGCAAAAACACGATTCCCTTTTTATGTTCGATCGCGTCGAAATGCACATTGGCGCACCCGTCTATCTCGGCAGGCAACGCGGTGAGTTCAAAGTAATGCGTGGCGAAAAGCGTCAAGGAGCGATTGATCAGTGCTAAACGCTGCGCGATTGCCCACGCCAACGCCAACCCGTCGAACGTCGATGTCCCGCGACCGATTTCATCGATCAATACCAGGCTTTGTTCCGTCGCGCGATTGATGATGAACGCCGCTTCGGTCATCTCCATCATGAAAGTCGAACGACCGCCTGCAAGATCGTCGGCGGCGCCGATACGTGTGAAAATCGCGTCAAGAGGACCAATGTCGGCTTTTTTCGCGGGAACGAACATACCGCAATAAGCAAGTAACGCAATAATCGCCGTCTGCCGCATATATGTCGATTTGCCGCCCATATTAGGTCCCGTCACGATCAATAATCGTCGCATGGTGTCCAAAGTCAGATCGTTTGGAATGAAATGCTCAACCTGCCTTTCGACGACGAGATGTCGCCCAGCCTCGATTGTCAATCCGCGCGTCGATTGAAAATGCGGTCTCGTCAAATCGAGATCGACTGCTCGCCGGGAGAGGTTGACCAATACGTCGAGTTGCGCGAGCGACGCGGCGATTGCCTGTAATGTCGGAATTGCCTCCTCGAATGTAACGAGCAACTGATCAAATAAATATTTTTCACGCTTCAACGCCCGCTCTTGCGCTGATAACGCTTTATCTTCAAATGCCTTGAGTTCTGGCGTAATATAACGTTCGGCGTTTTTCAGTGTTTGACGACGCCGATAATGATCGGGAACTTTATCCGCTTGCGCGTGCGTGACTTCAATATAAAAACCGTGTACGCGATTATATTCGACTTTCAATGTCGAAATGCCGGTTTGTTCGCGTTCGCGCTGTTCGAGATCGAGTAAAAACGCGCCGCAGTCTTTATCAAGTACGCGTAATTCATCGAGCTCTTTATCGAAACCTTCGGCAATCACGCCGCCGTCTCGAAGATGCGTTGCCGGTTCCGTCCGAATTGCTCGCGTCAACGTTTCCTGCCAAACGGGTTCGACATTGTATAATATAGCGCTAATATTGTCGATCAGCGTTGCTGAAAGTTTTTGCGTTTCATTGACAATCGGAGATAGTAACGCCAAAGTATCACGTAATGAGGAAAGGTCGCGTGGTCGCGCGCTTTTCAGTGCAATACGCGCGGCAATACGTTCGACGTCGGCGCAACGCTTGAGCAACAATGAAAGCTCATGCGCCGTCGGCGATTGCTCCATCAATATTTCTATTGAGGCATGACGCAACGCCGCTCGATGCGTGTCACGTAACGGTTGCGTCAACCACGCTCGCAATAAACGGCTGCCCGCCACAGTATCACAATAGTCGAGCGTCGAAAGTAATGTCGGCGAAGTTTCGCCGCTTAATGTCGAAACTATTTCCAAACTGCGTTTCGTCGCTGAATCGAGTTGTAATAATTCGTTTTCGGATTCGATCCCCAACGAAATCACGTGCGCCAAAGAAGAATCATCGTTCGCCTGTGTCGCGTTTGCGTAAGTTAATAATGCTCCTGCCGCACGAGTCGCCAATGGGTAATCGACAACACCGAAGGCATCGAGTCGCGCAACATCAAATTGCTTTAGTAACACGCGTTCGGCGTTTGTCGCATCAAAATACCACTCCGGCAATGACCGAGGCGGTAACAAATACCATGCCGCCGCTCGTTCCTCATCTTCGGCGATCAACCATTCGGCAGGCTCGATGCGCTCAAGTATATTCGTTACTTCACTTAATGAGGCTTCCGTCAGTATAAATCGACCCGAAGCAAAGTTCAGCCAAGCGATGCCGATACGTTCCGCTTCAACACAACAAGCCACCAGAGGACGATCGTGCCGCGCGTCAAGCAGATTGGCGTCGCTCAACGTTCCCGGCGAAACGATTCTCGTAATTTTGCGCTCGACCGGACCTTTGCTCATTACGGGATCACCGATCTGTTCGACGATCACCACCGTTTCGCCGAGCTTCATCAGTCTTGCCAAATATTGATCCACCGCATGATACGGTACACCGGCCATCGGAATGGGTTGTCCCATAAACCGTCCGCGAGAAGTCAACGTGATGTCGAGCAAACGCGCGGCACATTTGGCATCCTCAAAAAACAATTCGTAAAAATCGCCCATCCGATAAAATATAAGTTTATCGGGATGCAACGACTTAAAGCCGAGATACTGTTGCATCATCGGCGTATGCGTTTGGGCGGAAGGCGTATTCTCTTTCAAAGTAATCTACAGTAATGAGAAGTCAATATATCCGGCATCATGATGGTCAGTCGCTTGCATCAACGTTTTTACGATTATTTTGTGTTCCCTGAGAAGACATGGCTACTGCCATGTTTTTACAACGCCCCCGTTCTATTTTGATCTGTTCGCACCAATGCGTGAGGTTAAGGTTTGCGCCTTCCGACCAGCCCGCAACCAATATTTGATAACCAACCCTCAACGTCCGTACCACATTATTCCAATACGGCACCACCATTTTTTCGGTTTCCCGTGATTCATGGATTGCATTGTTGTACGTATCGTATAAATCGATGAGCCGATGTCGCAACCGCGCTTGTCGCCGCAACAATTCTTCTGAACCGACATCTCCTGTTGCGAGCATGTTCAACGACGCTTCGGAAGCATCCAAAGTTTCCGATAAGATTTCCGGCAATTGTCTTTCGCCCGATCGAGCAAAAACGATAAATAAAACAAAATAGGCTACTAATACGCCCAATAACGTATCCACGCCACGCGCAAACAACAAATTATCGGGTGACCCTATTACATTGACAGCAATCAATAACGAGCCGGGCGTGACAAACGCCGCTGCCAGCGCATAATTTCTCAGGATCAGCATTTCGACGATAAACTGCATGATGCCTATCGTCAGAACCAGCCATAAGCCGTGCGGATTGATCAATATCAGTATTTCTGCCAACAGCAACCCAAGCAACGTTCCCATCAAACGCAACCAGCCTCTTTGCAATAATATCTTTCTTCCAGCGCTTTGATGCAACACCAGAACCGCCGTCGTAATTGCCCAAAACGCCTGGTTCATTCCCAGAGTCAACGCCAGCGCGCCAGAAAGCGCGGAAGCGATGATCACTCTAATGGTACAACGGCGCACTTCGGAATAACGGCGGAAAAAACCATCCATGATTAATTCGCTCGCGCGCCAGCCTTGAACTGTGCGATTCACTTCCTGAATATCTCCAACGCTACGTGCCGTTACCGAAACACGGCGTGTCGGCAAACGTCCAGCTTCTTCTACTAGAGCATTGCTCAATGCCAATAATGCGTCACTCGCCGAATCACGGCGGTTCACTGCGGCAAACAAACGATTGATACGGCGATTCAATTTTTGATAGGGCGTTTCCAGTGGGGTGCCTTTTAACATTTCCAAAGAAGTTTGCAACGACGATGCTGCCAAATAGCGCGCCGCTTCTTCACCGGGTGTTCCCAAGGAATGTACCAAAGAACGGACCGCTCGCGCGGCAGCGATTACAATTCTTCGCTGTGGTCCATTTGGATAAATCAAATAGCCAGTCATTTGTACACACCACGCAATAATCCCACCACCAGCGACGAGCAATAACGTCTGCCATAGCGGTGTCGCTTTCCCGTGAATCATCACGCCCATCGTACATGCCAAAACAAACATATACGCGCCGGGCGAACCGACATTCAAACTGTTGCAAATCCATACCGTCACGCCCGCGAACAACGCCACCGTCAATACGCCAAACCATGTCGTGACCGCACCCAACGAACCAAGCGCGACGGCTATCGTCAAACCTACTACCGCCCACGCCAAAATCAATGCGCGCCGATGATACGCCTGCTGCGCACCGTATAAACCGGCGAAACCACCCAATGTCGCAATCAGTCCTTCAATCTCATAGCCAAGCAACCAGCCGATCGTCGCGGGCAACGCCATACATAAAGCCGCGCGCACTGAAAATGGCCCACGCCCGCGCACATCGTGCCAGACGAACAACGCCCGCACCGACAACGGAGAAACATTAGACGATGTCGGCGGCGCGGGTAAAGAAGTTTCCTTGTTTTTCATTGGCGCACGATTAATCATAATCGATTTTTTGGATCCTTCAATGGAATATTTTCTGATATTTATTTTTCGTCATTATCCTGCATCCAACCTCGTCGCGCCTCACTGGCTATTCGTAAACGCCGTATCAGCGCGTCCCGATCATCTTGCGCAATTTCCGAACGCAACTCCGTCAATATTTCCGCGAATACATCGATTTCTTTGATCACGGCTTCGCGGTTATCGCAAGCAATGTCGCGCCACATCTCTGGCGAGCTTGCCGCAATCCGCGTGAAATCCCGAAATCCGCTGCCCGCATATTGAAAAAACACTTCCGCCTCGCTACGTCGCGCCAATTCAGCGACCAACGCGAAGGCCAACATATGCGGCAGATGCGAAACAGCGGCAAACACGGTGTCGTGTTGCAGCGGCGACATCCTGCGAACTTGTGCGCCGCAAGTTTCCCAAAACGCAACGACAGCCTCCACGCACTGAAAATCCGTTTCAGGCAATGGCGTAATGATCACTTTCCGTCCTTCGTAGAGCGTCGCAAAAGCCGCCGCCGCACCCGAATGTTCCGTGCCGGCAATAGGATGCGCCGGAACGAAACGCGAAAAAGAAACGCGTGGATACATACGGTATTGCTCGCGCGCTGCCGCAATTACGTTTTGCTTGGTACTGCCCGCCTCGGTAATAATGGCTCTAGGCGATACTACCGGCAAGATACGTTCCAGCAAAACGCCAGTTTGCGCGACTGGCGTCGCCAACAACACGATATCAGCAGCAGCGAGTTCATTCGTCCAGTCGGCGTCAAACGTAAACGCTTGATCAATGATCTCGCGTCTGATCGCCTCGTCGAGATTCGATTGTGTCCGTCCAATACCAATAACTTCTCTTACGACGTTTTTTTCTTTCAAAGCCAAAGCGCACGAACCGCCGATCAACCCAACGCCGAATACCACCATTTTCCCAAAATCGCGCTTTTTCATTGTTCCGAGACCGCCGCCGGATAAGAGCCCAATACTTTCAAAAACGGCGCCAATGCTTTCAACTCTTTAAGCGCCACTTTGATCGGCGCATCATCGCAATGACCTTCTATATCGACGAAAAAATAATATTCCCACAACCCTTGTCGCGCCGGACGCGATTCCAGCCGCGTCATTGAGACGCTGTGTTTTGCCAGTGGCGCCAATAGCGTGTACATCGCGCCGGACTGATTCGGCGCCGACATCACTAGCGAAGTCAAATCACGTCCCGACGGCACGGGCGAATCTCTGCCCAACACCCAAAACCGCGTCGTGTTATTCGGCATATCCTCAATATGCGAAGCGATGATACTTAAGTGATAACGCGCCGCCGCGTTCTCACCAGCAATCGCCGCAGTGTTTTCTTCTTCCGAAGCCAAGCGCGCCGCTTCGGCGTTACTCGCGACCGGGACGCATTGCGTGTTCGGCAAATGCCGAGACAACCATTGCGCGCATTGCGCAAGCGATTGCGGATGAGAAAATACTTTTTTAATAGTTTCGAGAGAACTTGCTTGCGCGATTAAATTTTGCTGAATCCGCAGCTTTACTTCAGCGCAAATCGTCAAGGTAGTGTCGATCATCAAATCGTGCGTTTGTCCGATAGCGCCTTCGGTCGAATTTTCAATCGGCACGACGGCAAAATCGCTCTGTTTTTTTTCGACGCTGCGCATCACTTCTTCGACACTGGCGAAGGAAATCGTATCGACAAAAATCCCGAATTGCCTCGACACTGCCAGTTCGCTGAACGTTCCGGCAGGACCCAAATAAGCGACACTCAATTTTTTTTCGAGTGCGCGGCAGGCGCTCATGAATTGACGATACAAATAAGTTATCGTCTCATTATCCAAAGGACCGGTATTGTCTTTGATAATCCTTTGTAATACTTGCGCTTCACGCTCGGGACGCCAAACCATTTGTTCATTTTTGACGCGACCGATTTCAAGCGCGTGTTGCGCCCTTTCATTCAATAAGCGCAATAATGCGCCATCGATTGCGTCGATTGCGTCGCGATGAATTTTAATAGACTCTTCATACTGAGAAAGACTGGATGGTTTCGCCATATGGTGATTCCTGCTCATTTAATTATCTTCGAAAAACGGATATATGATTTTACACGAAAACGGCAGTCACTTGCCATACTCTTAGTTAAGATTGAATAACTTTTCGTTGCCACGCGTTCGCCATTTCGCGCAAGTTTTGCTCATCAAGTTTCAACAGACGACGTTCTTTCATCAAACATTCTCCGTTCACCCACACATGCGTCACTTGCTCTCGATTCGCCGAATAAACAATTTGTGATATCGGGTCGAACAGTGGTATCGTCTCGAGCGCGCTCAAATCAATCGCAATCAAATCTGCCTGTTTGCCGAGTTCGATTGAACCAATACGGTCGCCGACGCCAAGCGCTTTAGCGCCGTTCACCGTCGCCATCCGCAACACCGTCGTTGCCGATACGGCGGTCGGGGCACCATTGACCTTCGCCAATAACGCCGCCAACCGCATATCCGCCAAAATATCGAGCGAATTATTCGATGCCGCGCCGTCCGTCCCAATCCCTATATTCACGCCGGCGTCGAGCAACGCGGCAACCGGCGCGATACCGGAGGACAGCTTCATGTTCGAACGCGGATTATGTGATACAGAAACACCTTGTTGCGCAACCAGCGCAATCTCATCGTCAGTCAAATGCACCATATGCGATGCCGTCAGACGTGGTGACAAAAGTCCAGTTTTTTTCAAGTACGCCAATGGACGCATACCAACTGTTTTCATACTCTGCGCGATCTCGTCTCGCGTTTCGTGAATATGGCAATGCACCAACATGCCCTCATGCTCCGCCAACATCGCCACCTTGCGAAACGTTTCTTCCGAAACCGTATATGGCGCATGCGGCGCCAACACAAACATAATATTTTCTTCGCCTTCAAATTGTTCACGCGCGCGCAATCCTTTGTCCAGATATTCATGCGCATTTTGCGCATAAGCGCTGGGGAATTCAGCAATAACGCAACCAACAAAAGTACGCATTCCTGCATCGATTCCGGCGCGAGCGACCGCGCTGGGAAAATAATACATATCATTGACTGTCGTTACACCACCACGCAACATTTCCGCCATACCCAGTAACGTACCGTCGTAAACGAATGCCTCACTCACCCATCGTTTTTCGACAGGCCAGATATGATTATTGAGCCAATCCATCAACGGCAAATCATCCGCAAAACCGCGCAAGAGCGTCATTGCGACATGTGTATGCAGATTCACAAATCCCGGCAATAACGCATGATCAGCAAGTTCGATCTTCTCGTTCGCGTTTAAACAGCGCGCTTCTTCACTCGGCAAAATCCGAGCGATTTTGCCGTCACTGATCGCCACCGCATGATTTTCAAGGACTTGATTGTCTGCGTTTATCGTCAGTGTCCAACGTGGATAAATGATCTGATCGAATTGCGTCATGACATACTCCAAACAAGAATACTATTAAGATTAAATCGCCACCGTCTCGGCAAATCATTGCAAGACGCGTCGAGTACAATGTTCGTGACAAACATGTCTTCGAGAATATTCATCCGAAACGGAACATTCGTATTTTTCACTCACCGAAATACGCCTACAACTTTACAATCTTTCGAAAAAGAAAGCCTCCCCGCTACGGGAGGCTTCTCGACGTAACATTTGCGATACCGTGTACACTACTCCGTCTTTTTAACCACAGTCGTCGCAGTAGCGATCAAACCGGCGATGTCCGAAAGATTCGACGGCACGATCAAAGTATTATTTTGTTTGGCGATATTGGAAAAAGCTTCGATATATTGCCCAGCGATTTGCATGTTGACTGCGGATAATCCTCCTTGCCCGCTAATCGCAGCGCCGATTTGCCGAAGCGCCGTCGCCGTCGCTTCCGCTCTGGCAAGAATTGCCGCCGCTTCGCCTTGCGCGCGATTGATTTCCGCCTGTTTTTCGCCTTCCGATTCGGCGATCGCGGCTTCACGCGCGCCGACGGCAAGGTTGATCTGTTCTTGCCTTTTACCTTCGGAAGTCGCGATCACTGCGCGTTTTTCGCGTTCGGCGGTAATTTGTTGCTGCATCGCGCGGAGAATTTCTTTCGGCGGCGTTAGATCCTTGATTTCGTAGCGTAGTACTTTCACACCCCAACTCAATGCCGCTTCGTCCAACGCCGTCACCACGGTCGCATTAATTTGCTCACGCTCTTCAAAAGTGCGATCCAACTCCATTTTACCAATGACCGAACGCAGTGTCGTCTGCGCCAGTTGCGTAATCGCAATCACGTAATTTGATGAACCATACGAGGCGAGTCTCGGATCAGTCACTTGAAAATAAAGAATGCCATCCACCTGCAACTGTGTATTGTCCCGCGTAATACAAATTTGCGACGGCACATCGAGTGGGATCTCGCGCAGATCGTGACGATACGATACTCGATCAAGCAAAGGGTTGATAAGATTTAAACCGGGTTTCGATACCGCGATAAATCGTCCCAAACGTTCAATCACATATGCTCTTTGCTGAGGAACGATCAAAATAGTACGGTAAATCATGATCGCCGCAAAGATAAGAAGTACTAAACCTAAAGTATTACTAAAACTCATTTTATCTGCTCCTTTTCTAGATGAATAGTATCATTGCCGCGCTGACAATGTAGATGAAGAGTACTCGCGTAAAACCAATAACGACCCACGGACTTCAGTAATCAGCATCTCCCGATTGCGTGGTGTTTCCGGCGTTGCGGCAATCGCGTCCCACTGCGAACCACGATAGGAAACTCGCGCCGAACCGTCGTCGTGCCACTTCAATACTTGAACACGATGCCCAATGTCGAACTCCATTTTCTGCTTTGTTTTTTTTTCACTATTTTGCTGATAATAATACGCGGCAAAACATCCTGCCGATCCAACGATACCCACCGACACGAGTTGCATGAGAAAATTGCCGCCCAGAAAATCAACGATACCGCCGATAGCGAACGCGATTCCCAGCGCCAGCAAGTAAAACGATCCCGTCAACATTTCCGCGCCGACTAAAATCAGCGCTAAAGCCCACCACACCATCCATGCAAACATTGTCTTCTCCTTCTTGCGGATACTTCCTCGCACATTCAATTCTTACATCATATCATTGACAAAAGATTTTGGTTTACTTCGACTTTACAATGAATCGGTCAAAAGAGCGATTACATTGCCGCTCTTTCCCTGCATGCGACATGCCAAAATCATCATGATCTCCACGCAAAACTACAACATTTACGAGAAATTTGCCATCCAAGCCCGCTTTATAGTAGCAAAGCGTGTAAAATTCAATTTTATTTTATCCCGTTTTCCTATCATGTACACCCGTTCTATTCCTCTGGCTGAAGCCGATCCCGAGCTTTGGGCGTCTATCTCCGCGGAAAATCAACGTCAGGAAGCGCATATTGAACTGATCGCCTCTGAAAATTACACCAGTCCCGCCGTAATGGCGGCACAAGGCTCACAATTGACCAACAAATATGCCGAAGGTTATCCGAACAAACGTTATTACGGCGGTTGCGAATTCGTCGATATTACCGAACAGTTGGCTATCGACCGCGCCAAAAAACTATTTGCTGCTGAAGTTGCCAATGTGCAACCGCATTCCGGCGCACAGGCGAACCAAGCTGTCTTTTTCGCCACGTTGCAACCCGGTGATACGATACTCGGCATGAGCCTACCGCACGGCGGGCACTTGACACACGGTTCGCCGGTGAACGTGTCGGGCAAATGGTTCAACGTCATTTCGTATGGACTCAACGAAGAAGAACTCATCGACTATAAAGAAATGGAACGGCTCGCCGAGCAACATAAACCGAAGCTGATCATTGCCGGCGCGTCGGCGTATTCGCGCGTGATCGACTGGAAGCGTTTCCGTGCAGTTGCCGATCATATTGGCGCGGTCTTCATGGTCGATATGGCGCATTATGCGGGTTTGATCGCGGCGCATCTTTACCCTAATCCCGTTCCATACGCCGATTATGTTTCGACGACGACGCACAAAACTTTACGCGGTCCGCGCGGCGGCATGGTACTGACGCGCGCTGAAAACGAAAAAGCGATCAACTCGGCAGTGTTTCCAGGACTTCAGGGTGGACCGCTGATGCACGTCATCGCGGCGAAAGCCGTCGCGCTTGGCGAAGCGTTGGATAAAAGTTTCCATAAATATCAAACGCGTGTGCTCGAAAACGCCCGCATCTTGGCAAAAGTATTATCCGAACGCGGTCTGCGTGTCGTTTCCGGTGGCACTGATTCGCATATGTTTCTCGTCGATTTACGTGCGAAGAAAATTACCGGCAAAACCGCCGAAGCGGTGCTGGGCAGCGTAGGTATCACCGTCAATAAGAACGCGATCCCCAATGATCCCGAAAAACCGTTTGTGACTTCCGGTATCAGGATTGGCAGTCCAGCAATGACTACGCGTGGCTTTGGCGTTTTTGAAAGTGAACAATTGGCGAATTTGATCGCCGACGCGCTTGATGCGCCGGAAGACGATGCTCTGCTTTCTCGCGTACGCGCCGAAGTCTCAGTATTGGCTGCCCAATTTCCTGTATATCGAGATTGAGATGAAATGCCCTTTCTGCCACAGCGAAGGCACACAGGTGATCGATTCGCGCGTTTCCGAAGCGGGTGATTCCATTCGCCGCCGTCGCCGTTGCCAGATGTGTCAAAAACGTTTCACGACCTACGAAACCGTTGAATTGCGCTTGCCGCAAATCGTCAAAAGCGGCGGTGGGCGCGCCGAATTCGACGAAGATAAGCTGCGTGTCGGCTTTCAGCGCGCGCTGCATAAACGTCCCGTCGAAACCCGCGCTGTGGATGAAGCGATTTCCCGAATCGTCCAACAATTATTGTCGCTCGGCGAACGCGAAGTCGCGTCGAGAATGGTGGGGGAAATGGTCATGGAAGAATTATATAAGCTCGACAAAGTAGCTTATATTCGTTTCGCTTCCGTTTATCGTTCTTTCAACGATATTACCGACTTTCACGATGCGCTCAAGGCGATAGAAAGACCGGAGAACGGCGCCGAAAATCAATAGCGCGCATGTGGAACGACGCCGACACATCTTATATGCGCCGCGCGTTGCAACTGGCAGCGCTTGGCTTATATACAACTACACCGAATCCGCGCGTCGGCTGCGTGATCGTCAAAGAAAATCACATCATTGGTGAAGGTTGGCATCGAAAATCTGGAGAACCGCACGCTGAACCGCTTGCGCTCGCCGACGCTCACAATCGTGGCTTCAATCCGCGCGGCGCGACGATGTATGTATCGTTAGAGCCTTGTCGTCATCACGGACGTATGCCGCCGTGCACCCAAGCAATCATCGAATCCGGGGTCCGCCGCGTTGTCGCCGCCTGCGCCGATCCGAATCCGCTGGCTGCGCGCGGAGGCAAAATACTGCAAGACGCAGGGATTTCGTTTGAGCTTGGTCTACTCGAACAAGATGCGCGTGAACTCAATCGTGGATTCATTTCGCGGATGCGACGAAACCGTCCTTGGGTACGCAGTAAAATCGCCGCCAGTATCGATGGTCGTATCGCGCTTCGAGATGGTCGCAGCCAATGGATTACCGGCGAGTCTGCGCGTGCCGACGGTCACCGCGATCGCGCTTCATCTTGCGCCATTTTGACTGGCGTTGGCACAGTAGTCACCGACGACCCTTCGCTTACCGTGCGCGCCGTCGAGACATCGCGTCAGCCGCTACGGATCGTTCTCGACAGTCAAGCGCAAACACCTCTCCATTCACGATTGATGCAAGATGGCGGTGACACGCTGATCGTGACGGCGCAATCGCGTCCGCAGAATTGGAATTCGCATATTCACTACCTGCATTTACCCGCGCATGGAAAGAATGGACATTACGCGACCAATGACCTCAATGCCTTGATGTCGTTATTCGCGCAACGGGAAATCAATGAGCTGCACGTCGAAGCGGGCGGTAGATTAAACGGCGCGTTACTCGAAGCTGGTCTGCTTGATGAAATGATTTGTTATTTATCGCCACGTATTTTGGGACAAAATGCGCGCGCAATGTTTGAAACCGATCGCGCGTTGACATCGTTGGATGATTTTGCTGATTTTTCTTTTTTTCGGACGTGCAACATTGGCGATGATTTACGCATCGAATTGCGCCACAAAAAAACAGTTGAGGAAAACAAATGTTCACAGGTATCATCACCGCCATCGGCACGATACGCACACTGACGCCAAAGGCTGGTGGCGTCGCTCTTGAAATGACTTCTGATACATTCGACTTCGACGATGTGGCATTGGGCGACAGTATCGCGTTAAACGGTTGCTGTTTGACTGTCGTCGCGCAACAACCTCATACGCTCTTTTTCGACCTTTCGCCAGAAACCTTGCGATGTACGGCGGGATTCGTAGTAGGCGGGCGCGTAAATATCGAAAAGGCAATGCGTTTATCTGACCGATTGAGTGGACATTTGGTTAGCGGGCACATCGATGGAATCGGTACCATCGCGCAATTAACGCCGATTGAATCCGCCCACGAATCCGAACATAATTATTTGCTCGAAATCGAAGTGCCGACTGCGTTGATGCGCTTCATCGCGCCCAAAGGTTCACTTACCGTACATGGCGTCAGCCTCACGATAAACACCGTGACCGAAAACCGAGCGACGATCAATTTGATCCCGCATACGTTCGCAAACACGGTCTTTTCGACAATGAAAAAAGGCGATGCGGTAAATCTCGAGGTCGATCTCGTCGCGCGTTACATCGCGCAACTTTTGCCTAGATAATGCGTTTTTGGCAGTTCTCGATGGAATTCACTCTACGTCGCTCAAAAACAAACTCTAAGCTTATTTATCAGTCTTTGTTTTCAGCCTTTTAGCCTGGATGCTTGACGGCTGCTGTAACCTGCTGCTAGGATTTGCGGTTTATTGCCGTAATATGGGGAAGTCCTGTGGGAATCAGGCGCAGTCGCACTACGGTATTGAGAAGTGGATGCCTATACTCTAAGTCTGAATGCCATGACAGCACATCGGATTTTGCCGCGTAAACAAAAGGAAACTGAAATGACTTACAAAACCATGATTTTAGGTTTTCCCAGAATCGGGGAAAACCGAGAGCTGAAAAAGGCTCTTGAAAACTTTTGGTCTAAAAATAGTTCTTTATCCGAACTTGAGACTACCGCCAAAGAATTGCGTAAGAAACACTGGCTTGAGCAAAAAAGAAGAGGTATCGACCTTATCTCCTCGAACGATTTTAGCTATTACGACAATATGCTGGACGCCGCCGTAATGCTCAATGCGATACCCAAAAGATTTCGTGATATAGAAAACAAAACGGAACGGTATTTCGCTATGGCAAGAGGAAATAACAACGCCTCCGCGATGGAAATGACCAAATGGTTCAATACCAATTATCATTATATCGTTCCTGAATTGAATGATGAAATCGACTTCAAACTCGACGCGGAGAAAATTATCGCCGAATATCGAGAAGCGGAAAGCTTAGGGATAAAAACGAAGATCAATATTATCGGTCCGTTGACCTTTCTCGCTCTATCAAAGACGACCAATGATAAAGATTCGTACGATTATCTGGGTACTGTCGTCTCCGTTTATAAACAGCTATTTTCGAAAATAGCCGAATTAGGTGATGATATCGTTGTGCAAATTGACGAGCCTATCTTTGTAAAAGACCTATCAAAGCAAAGGTTGCCATTGATAAAAGGTGTTTATAATGAATTGAGTCATGTCAACGAAAACGTAAAAATCATCGTTGCGACTTATTTTGAACATGCCTGTGAAGCCGTCAAAGAACTCACTGATACTGATGTTTGGGGTATTGCGCTTGATTTCGTTTATGGAAGAAAAAATATTGACGCTCTCGAATATCTAAACGGGAAAACACTAATCGCGGGCGTAATAGACGGAAGAAATATTTGGACAACGGATTTTGGTAAAACACTAAAACTGCTGGAAGAAATATCTGAAAAAGCGCCTAAAGAAAAAATCATTATCTCCACGTGTTGTTCTTTGCTTCATGCCCCTTATTCCGTAAGAAGCGAGCCGCAAAACGAAATCAAGCAATGGCTTGCTTTCAGTATCGAGAAAGTTGAAGAAGTCGCCCTTCTGGGAAAACTTTTTCATGAAAGTCAATTATCGACGGAAAACACGCAATCTCTGGAACAAAATCGTAAAATTCTCGATAATAAATCCAACTCAAAACTTCTCAGTAATGAACATGTCGCCAAAAGATTGAATAATATCGCCCTAACTGCAAGAGTCGGCGATTTCAACGAAAGAATAACGATCCAAAAAAAGCGGCTGAATTTACCGCTTCTTCCTACAACCACTATCGGTAGTTTTCCGCAAACGCCCGATCTTCGGAAGATAAGGTTGGATTTTAAGAAAAGCGCGATATCTTCCGATGCTTATGAGCTTGAGATAAAAAAATATATAGACGAGTGCGTATCGTTTCAAGAGAATATTGGACTTGATGTTTTCGTTCACGGAGAGCCTGAAAGAAACGATATGGTGGAGTATTTCGGTGAGCTGATGAATGGGTTTCATTTCACTCAGAACGGCTGGGTTCAAAGTTACGGAAGCCGTTGTGTCAAACCGCCTGTGATTTATGGGGATGTCAGCCGCCCAAACCCTATGACCGTCAAGTGGATTACCTATGCACAAAGTAAAACAAATAAAATAATGAAAGGCATGCTTACGGGACCTGTTACTATCATTAATTGGTCTTTCGTCAGAGATGATATTCCGCGAAGCGTAATAGCAAAACAAATTGCGTTAGCGTTAAGCGATGAGATCGACGATTTACAAAACGCCGGGATAAAAATCGTTCAAGTAGACGAAGCGGCTTTCAAGGAAGGATATCCTCTTCGAGAAGACAATATTCGTGATTACGAGAAATGGGCTGTCGATAGTTTCAAACTGGCGGTATCCTCGGCAAAAAAAGAAACGCAAATTCACACACATATGTGTTATAGCGAATTTAACGATATTATCAAGACCATTGAAAACATGGACGCAGATGTGATCACTATTGAAACGGCGAGAAGCGGTAACAAATTGCTCAATATTTTTAAACAAATCGGTTATAAGAATGAGATCGGTCCAGGTGTGTACGATATTCATTCGCCAAGGATTCCTTCCGCCGATGAATTCAAAGAACAAATCGGACAGAGACTCCAGGTTCTCGACTCTTCGAAAATGTGGATCAACCCCGACTGCGGATTAAAAACGCGAAAATGGGAAGAGGTAAAATCGGCATTGAAAAATATGGTTCAAGCCACATTGGAAATCAGACGACAATACATCAATCGATGAAATGAAATAACCTTATAGAAGAGCCGCCGCAGTAATACTGGCGGCTTTTTTATACCCGTAGAAAACATTTCTAATACCCCTTTGCCAGTTCACATGCCCCCGACAGGAGGCGTGAACAAGCTGAAAAGGTCATTGCGTCCAACGTGATCAATGCAGCAAAAAAAGCCAACATGGATTTATCGGGCGGGTACATGCACGCTGCCGATGTTTACGGGATACGGCACATCAAGGAAAGTCATGGTAACGCAAAAAAAGAGATTTCGCGTGGTCAATTGCCTGTGACTGATGAAGACATTCAGCGAATCCCCGAGATTGTTGATTCCCCGGACAAAATAGCGATCGGGGCAAAAAGCAGGATAGGAAGAGAGATGGTCGTTTATCTGAAGAAGATGAATGATGGCACGACTTTATACATGGAAGAGCAAAGGACGGGGAAAAAACAGTTGGCTTTGCAATCTATGAGGAAGTACCCCGCTACGATGAATGATGCCTCCAAAATATTGAAAACCGTCCATCTCTACGCCCGAAACGATAGCGGGGATGGACTGATTATCGTCGATATGGATAAAAAAGTCAACAGCATGGACAAAAAGGTCAAGCCTTTGACCAAATCATTCACCCCCGAAACGGGGATTGAAGTCTACCGGATCACCCCATGACCCTGCTGATCGACATTTCCGCGCTGACCTCTATGGAAACAGACCATGTACTGGAATCCATGTTCAAAGCGCGTCACGATCCACCGGAAGACGATCTATGGGTTCCGCACCAATCCCCGTTTGCCCGTGACTTGATCGAGAGGCTAACCAAGCTGGGGTTAGACGTTATCCACCATTATCAACATGAGTTGACGCGGGCGTTGCATGACGGCTATTACACGGTTGATATAAAAAGTGATAGTGGCGCCAAAAATGATAGTGCCCCAAAAAATGATAGTAGCGCCCGGACATTCGATACGCCGGAGAGAATCAATGAATTCATCGACTGGCTGACCGGGAAACACTGGCAACAGGACTATTTAACTGAAGAGGTCGCGGCGATCATTCTGGCTGCATGCGTGATGGGCGGTCTACAACGGTACATCCCCAATCTCACGCCAGATAAAGCCCGCAAGATACTGAACAAGATACCGCCGACGATACCGGAAGCGATCAAATTGAACATGATCACACCGGCGCGGAAGAACGGGATCGAATACGCGCAATCCCGGGTTGCCGAGCAGATCGTCGCCTTAAGGGAACAGACCCGTCATCGTTTCAAATCCATGCTGTTGCGGGAGTTTGATGGCGTCCCCATTGCCGATCTTCCCAAGAAAGCGCGGGCGATCGAGCAACTGGCGCGTGAAGAATTTCCGACCCTGAACCGGGACTATCGGCGGATTGTGATTACTGAAATTGGCGGGTACATCAATCGTGTCCTGATTGCCGGTTGCGAAGAAGGGACGAAACTACGGCGGCTGGAGAAGTACCCCAAGGCTTGCGTCCATTGTCGGGCGATCGACGACCGGATTTACACCGTCGTCTCACCGGACAAGCCGGACAAAGACGGAGAAACAGAAGTATGGCGCGGCAAAACCAACATTGGGCGCTCGGCGTCACCGCGCAAAAGGGTTGGCGATCGATTAGTAGACCGATCGCCGGATGAGCGACTTTGGGCGGCGGAAGACCTGATGCACCCAAACTGTCGGGGAACGTGGCAGGTAGTGAACCCACCGCCCGCCGTTCCGGCATGGATTGAAGAGGAGAGATGAAATGAAACAACCAAGGATCGTATTTAGAGCGCTACCCAAAATCGCGTTATTGAATCCCGAAGAAACGCCGGAAGATTCAAACGCGCTGGCAAAATCCATCGTATTGAAACGAGTGCAAGTCAAAGGCGGCGTACGCAAAGACGGCGCGGTAGTCAAACCGCACACCAGAATGCAGAAAGTCAGTGGTGGCGACGACAAAGACGAGAAGCGCGAAAAAGCGAAGGATGGCGAAAGCCCGCGCGCGTCTAATAACACCCCCGCGCCAAAAACAGAATCGGCGCCATCGCCCCGTGAAAATGCCTCTGACGATAAACCGGAAAAGGCAACGGAGAGCAAGAGCGACAATGCCGCTGAAAACGAGAACGATAAACCGCACAACCCCTACAGAGAAAGGGCTATCAATACCATCGAAAAAGCGCTCAGGGAGTCAGGCAAGCCAACAGAGGATGCGGAGCGCCTTATGAATGGCGCCATAAATGCCGCGTTCAATTCGGTAACTGAAAACAGATTGTCTGTCGTCCCTGACTATGATGGCGCGGTCTTTGCGAATTACCTGAAACAGCGTGGCGCCTACCCATTAAAATATTACCGATACGAGCATGATGAGTTCTCATTACTTCTGATTAGAGAGCGCGATATTAGAACCAAAGCTGCCGACGAAAAAATCATCAACGAGAAATTTGGCGGACCGCTTACCCGCAATATTCGCGGGAAAACTTGTAAATTTGTCGAATACCGCGACAACAAGGGGAACTGGCATGGCGATGTTTACATCGAAAAGAACCTGGTGCCGCCGGTACTTATAGACAGGGCGGCAGAAGGGATGTATCCCGGGAAGGTGAAGCCTGATCTCAGTGAAGTATTTAGCGTGGAGGGGGAGGCAAAAGGACCGTATTCCGTGAGGGCGACGCCGGAGACAATACAGGCGCAAAAAGACCTCGTCGCGCTCCGCGACGAAGGAATGGAACGGTTGAAAAAACTCGATCCGTCCATCGCGGAAAAATTATCAAGAATTTATCTCAACGTTCCTTACAAAGACAAGGACGAAGCAAAAGCGGCGGGCGCGAAATGGGATGCGTTTGAACGTAAATGGTATGCCCCGAACAAAGATGTCGCCAAGAGACTGAACCATTTTAATCCCAACCCGATCAAAGATGACGAAGCGGACAAGAAGGTTGAGAGCAAAACGGAAGGCAAGGATGCCGCCGCGCAAAACTCGCCGATCACGAAGGAGATGCTGAATAAATTAGCGGCGGCGACCAACGACGAAATCTACGACGCCGAATACAACGGCGGCGAATGGATGACGGAACATGTCGAGACGGCGGAAACGCTGGACGATTTTGTAAATTCGTCCCGCCACTACAATGAAAGCACGGCGGCGAAACGGGGTGAGATTGCCGGATTCCCATTCGTCGCATTCACGAAAATCCAACCGCGCAAAGGCGATCCACGCCGGTCTCTCTCCGTAATCGATTTCGGAGAAAAACGAATCGCGCTAGACGGAACTGATCTCACGGACTTCACATGACGCAACCGAGGATCGTCTTCAGGGCGTCGCACGAACCGACGCCCGCGCAGATCAAGGCAGGGAACTACAAGAAGAAGCAGGTTGTCTTCGCCGGTTTTCCGGTGAGTATCGAGAACAAAGCCGGAGAAGTGCGTCGTGGCGTCGATCGGGACGGGCATGCCTGGGAAACGAGGATGCTCTACGATTACGGCTATATCAAAGGAACGCTGGGGACGGACAAAGATCACGTTGACTGCTTCTTGGGTTCAAATGAATCCGCGCCGTTCGTCTACCTCATTACCACAATGAAGGCGGGGCAATGGGATAAGCCGGACGAACAAAAGGCGATGATTGGCTTTGATTCGGAAGAAGACGCGCGGGTCGTGTTTTTGGCGCATTACGACGATCCGCGCTACTTGGGCGAGATTGCCGTATTCGACATTGAAGACTTCCGCGACAAGCTCAAAGGCACACGCGAAAACCCCGTTCTGATCAAAGGTGGGGCGGGTTCGGGCTGGCACGCGCCGCCCAAAGGCACACACGGCGGGGAGCCGGAGATTACCGGACTTGCCAGCGCAAAAGCCTACTGGGACGAACACTACGCCGGAAAGACCATGCGCTTTGGCGTTCACACCAAGTCGCGGGGGATCATTGAAATCGAAGTCATGTTTCCGGCGAATAACGACCACGCCTACACCGAAGACGAAGGACGGGCGAGCGATGGACGGAAGAACGGCAAGCGGGTTTTTGATCCCGACCGCGCCAGACTGATGCATAAAATCCCGTCAACGATCGAGCATCCGGCGGCAATTCTGATGGATCGGGACAAGAACCTGCACATCGAGCGCAGCAGCGGCGGGAAGCATCATATCGTCGTGTTGGCGTTTCACGCGGGAACAGGTCAATACAGATTCTCCAGTTCGCATGATCGACCGACCGACGAAGTGAACAAACTGAAAATGTCGTTGCGTCCTACATTGCCGCAAGGCAAAGAAAAAACCCGAAAACTCATGAAGAGCATTCGGGTTGATTCTGGAGGCAAAGCCCCCTCCGCATTTCAGGTATTTGACCACTCCTCAACATCGAAGTTTTCAAACGGCTGGTCGGGTGCTGTTTCCAGCGACCCCCTGGGCATACACTCTGGTAGCGGGCACCGCCAGTTATGTACTTTATCAGAAGTCATGTTTATGTACAAGGCTTGCTGCGACATTGGCGAGATCGGGGTTGATCGCTGTTGCTATTCCGATAACGAACAGTATTTCCTGATCTGGGGCGAGAATGCCGAAGAATTGGAAAAGTCGCTGGTCACCAAACGGGTAGAAGTCAAAGGGACGATCCGCAAGGACGGTTCTGTAATCAAACCGCATACCCGTCTGCAAAAGGTCAGGATCGACGAAGCGGGAGACGATGACGACGGCAAAGGCGACGATCTCGATCACAAGAGCGAGAATTACCGATACCGCGATACCGGCTATGTTCCAGGAAGCCGTAAGGAGATGGCGGCAAGCATGATCCGAAGGGCTGGGCGCGATGGTCGGCGGTTACGCCTTCGTGACATTCCGTGGCTGGAACTGGAAGCCAATCCACGTGAAGCCGAGCAGGTTATTACCAAGACCAACCTGTTTGGCAAGGTGGATTGGGAGGCTTTACGCGAATCGGGGATGGAAGCCGGAGCCGCGTTCCTGATTGCCAAACTGTACGCGACGATCGGCGTTTCGCCGACGGGCAATACCGCCAAAGATCGGGAAAGCTACGCGCTGGCGCTTGAAACTTTGCGCGACCGCATGGAAAAGTGTCGCGCCGTTTCCGAGGTGACCGACACGATCGATGAAATACAGGCGGAAGCCGCCGGAACGATGATGACGGAGGAACAGCAGGCGCGGTACGCGGTCCTGTATGAGGCTTTTAGGGAAAAGGCAAAAAAACATCGGGAAACACTCGATCGCATTAACGAGTTGCAGGCTGCCCGTAATGGAGTTCGGACATGGCAGGTCGAGAGAGACATCGAGAACCGGAAAAGAAACAAATGGAAAATACCGCAAGACCTTCTGGACAAACTCGCTTCGCTGAAGCGGGAAAAAGCGGAAAAAGAAAAAGCATGGGAAGACGCCCTGCATGATCCGGCGGTGAAATTGCTCGACAATGAATATAATGAGCTTGCCTCAGCCGTTAATGAATTTGAAAAGAAATGCCGGAGAGAAAACGCGGCGAACCCGATTTCAGAGGCATGGCGACAGCTTGGCGACGGGTTCATCGGCGCGGTCAGATACCGCTACAGTAAAGGGTCGGGCGCTTTCCGCAAGCACGTTGCGTCGGTCACCGGCGGCGAGGTCAAAGACTGGTCGTGGCTTGACAAGAAGACCGAGCCAAGAAAGATCACCAAGCAATCGGCGGATTTCCAGTTGATCGTCGCCGACAAATTTGAACGCGAAGGCGGGCGTGAGATTTCCGTTGATTCAACGGCATCGCTCAAACAACACTTCCATTTGCGCGATGTTCAGTCTGGGAACTGGGTTCTCAAAGACGTTAATAGCGCCAAGTTTCATGTGGAACGTTGCGCCGAAGCCTTTGCCGATCTAGCCGATATGCTCGATATTCCCGATCGGCAAATCTCATTCAACAGCAGGCTGGCGATGGCGTTTGGAGCGCGCGGCAGCGGCGGGAAAAACAGCGCCCGCGCCCACTATGAATACGTCCAGCGGATCATCAACATTACCAAGATGGCGGGCGGCGGAACTCTGGCGCACGAATGGTTTCACTCGGTCGATAACCTCTTATCCGAAGCCGAAGGACGGAAAACCAATACGAGTGATCACTTTACCGAACAACTCTCCGAGATCAAAAACCCCAAGATCAAAGAAGCGGCGCTTGGTTTGATCAATGCTTTGAAAGCGGGAAACGAGCGCGCAACCAAAACGCTCGAATACAGCGAAGACGACGAACGATGGGCGATGAAGAATATGGAACAATCGATAGCGGGTCCCATCCGAGAAGGCGTCAGGCTGGCGAAAGACGCGCAGGAAGCCGTCGACCACATCGAATATTTCTATCGGAAGGGACATTTTGGCAAACCGAAAAGCAGACGCGCGCTGGAATCCCACGACTACTGGATAAAGGTTGCCCTGATCTATCATGGCAACAACGAAAGCCGGAAAATGACCTACCGGACCGGCGAGGGCTTATCGAAGTACATGATGGAAGCCAAGAAACTCGATCAGGGACGCAACGGCAAACCCTACTGGTCAACGCTCCCCGAGATGGCGGCAAGGGCGTTTGAATCGTACATCGACGACAAACTGGCAAGCGCGAAACGGAAGAATACCTATCTGGTCAACGAAGCGAACAATAAACCCTACGAAGGATATGAATTGAAACCCTATCCCGAAGGCGACGAACGCGAGAAGATCAACCGCGCCTTTGACGCGCTCTTCGCGGCGTTTCGGGATGACGATACCCTAACCAAAGCCCTGCTGAAGGGCGGCGAAGGATCGGGCTGGTTCAGTCCGCCGAACGGCGATCATGGTTCTTCGTCCCTACCTTCTTCCGAGCACATCGCCAACGAAGAACAGGCGAAAGAATACTGGGACACGCATTACGGCGGCAAGACGATGAATCTGACCGTGCATTCGGGCAAGAACGCGGATGGCGGCAAGCGGGCGATTCCGATACGGGTTCATTTCGACGAAAAAAACGATCATGCCTATACCGAGGATGAAGGCGGAAGACAAAAGACGGGCTACCGGATGTTTGACAAGAAACGCGCTCAAGCGATGAGCCGGATATTGTCGGTGATCGAGTATCCCAAATTGAGATTACGGAATTTCACCGCAGACCTATTGCTGGAACGCAACATTGGCGGTAATCACTACACGATTGTATTGACGTGGCGGGATGAGAAGGGACTGTATGATTTTCGCAGCGCCCACTTCAAAGAAGCAAGAGAAGTGCAGTACATGCTGCAACACAATGAGCGCAGAAATAACGAAGGGCCGCTTCAGAAAAGCGACCCTTCTCAGACCGACTTCGCCGATCTTCAAGATGCACAGCATCGGGATTTCTCCCATCGGTGGCTACCAATCTTTCGATCCGGTAACGGCTTGCCAATTGAAATTATGCCCTCTTTCGATGAGCTTTGCAAGGCTTTTCCGGCATTGGAAGGCGCGGAAACGGTATTTTTGTTCCATTGTGACGATCCTTTCGCGCTCAAGCTGCTGAAGGCAACTCCGGCGGGCGCAAAGTGGATTACGGTGCATCCCAATGGGGGTGCGGGCAAGGGTGTGCCTGTCCTGATCCAGGAAACCAAGAAGGGTTCTGGCGTATGGCATGTGATTGGCGGTGCCGGTGGAAAACTGAACTACCTGAAAATCCACGAACTGGGAGAGGGCAAGAATTACAAGCAGGATTTGGCGGAACGGCAGGCGGCGCGGAGGAAAGCAAAAGCCGAACAGCAAAGACGCGATAAGGAAACGGGGGTTTATGAGGAAAAGCAGGCGGTGCGGAAGAACGTTACCGAGCAAAAGAAAAGCCACGAGCAGGAATATATTGAGGCGGTAGCCGAGGCGATGGGCTGGGATGAGGAAACGACGCGCTTTGATGAGGATAAATATTCTGACCTTTCAGAAAAGGCAATCGACAAGTTACGCTCTCGTCATCATACGGAACTACTGAAGCGGGCGCACGAGGCGGTCAATCTCCAGCGGATGAATCTAGCCGCTAATGCCGATGCGCAGGCGAAAACTATAGTCGCTCCGCAGATAAAAGCAATGAAAGTGTCGCCAAAACATGACGTTCCCCCATCTCGTCACAACATATCGCGTCAAACGGTTTTCTATTCAGGCAAAATCGCTTAAGATGATGCGCATCATGATAACCAATACCATTTTTTCACTATGAGCGATCTAGGGAACGGCGTCTGGTTATTTGTGCTATTCAGCATCGCCTTTGTCGTTATCGTGACTATCGGTTTTGTGCGGCGCGATAAACAAGCCAAAAAATTGCAGAACATGATGGGCGCGGATACGGTGTCGCTGCCCGGCTGGACGGAAGGCGAAACCACGCGCTTGCTGTCGTCCGCCGAACAACCCGGTTTCTACATGTTGCGTCCACGCTTTTTGAGTAAACTCGAAACGATTGCTTTTCAACATCTCAAACGCGCTTTGCCGCAACATGAAATTCTCGCCCGCATTCGGGTGATCGATTTGTTGCAACTTGCCACTATCGACGAGGCTTATGCCCGGGAAGAAGCGTTTCGCCGCATCGCGTTTCTCGATGTCAGCTTCGTTGTATGCGATGGCGATATGGTCATCATCGCCATCATTGATCTCGACGACCCTGCCGTACTCTCCGACGCTGCGCGTTTACGTCTCCACAAAGCGAAGCAAAGCGCATTGAAAACGGCGCACGCCAATTACTTTTCGTTCGATCCATTGCATCCACCAACCGAAGAAGAACTTCGTCATCTCGTGCTGGCGGCACAAACGATGGTAGCGTAGCTTCGACAGCGCGCGATGAAAAGTAAGGATGACCAATGATAAAAATTTCCGCCTTTTTGCGTCTTTGATTTCGTTATCGGTGAGGCGGATACACATCTGAAATTTCGTCTTTCGTCCCGATTTTTTGATTTTACGTATATTCACCAAAAAATATTGCCAATTTATGCTGAATAGTTCGACAACCGCGCAAAAGCGGCGGAAAATACCGCCTTTGCCTTACTGTCGGTTACTTTAATTGTTAATCATACGGTCGGGGAAAGATCATGCTTGCGTCGTTATCGGCAGGCAAAACAACGGAGTGTTGCGTAGCGCCAAGTGACCGCTTGGACGCACGCGGCGGCTGAAATCAGTTTTTGGGGAATCATTATGTCTTTAGGACTTATTCTGGCGCTTGGTTGCGCCGTGCTGGCGCTGATTTACGGCGCCGTTTCCATTGTATGGATCAATAACAAACCGGATGGCAATGAGCGGATGCGCGAAATCGCCGGCGCGATTCAAGCGGGCGCAAAAGCGTACTTGAATCGTCAGTACTTGACCATTAGTATCGTCGGTGTGGTGCTGTTCGTGATCATCGGATTTGCGCTCGGTTGGCTTACCGCCATCGGCTTTATGATCGGCGCGGTACTTTCGGGCGCGGCAGGCTATATCGGCATGAATGTCTCGGTACGCGCCAATGTCCGTACGGCAGAAGCGGCGAAAGAAGGGATTCCCGCTGCTTTGGCGGTAGCGTTCCGCGGTGGCGCGATCACTGGACTGCTGGTTGTCGGTCTCGGTTTGCTCGGCGTTGCCGGTTTCTACGCTGTGTTGCTGAAGGTCACACCCGACGCCGCCCTTGATCTGCATCACACCATTCAGCCGCTGGTCGGTTTGGCGTTCGGCGGTTCGTTGATTTCGATCTTCGCGCGTTTGGGCGGCGGTATTTTCACTAAAGGCGCGGACGTCGGCGCCGATCTGGTCGGCAAGGTCGAAGCGGGCATTCCCGAAGACGATCCGCGCAATCCAGCGGTAATCGCCGATAACGTCGGCGATAATGTCGGCGACTGCGCGGGCATGGCGGCGGACTTATTTGAAACTTACGCAGTCACCATCGTAGCGACCATGCTTTTGAGCGCGCTGATGCTTGAGCAAGCCGCCGCGATTGCTGTCACCTATCCGCTGGCGTTGGGCGGCTTATCCATCATTGCCTCGATCGTTGGTTGTTTCTTCGTGAAAAGCAACGACGGCAAAATCATGAGAGCGTTGTACAAAGGCTTGATCGTCGCCGGCGTTCTTGCCGCAATCGGTTTTGCGGTGATTACCCAATACATGCTCGGCGACATTCAAACACTCTATCCCGAATTGACATGGGTGAAAATCTACGCCGCGTCGCTGATCGGTTTGGCGCTGACCGCCGCGATGGTCGTCATCACTGAATACTATACCGGGACCGATTACAGTCCGGTGAAGCGCGTTGCCGAAGCCTCGACCACTGGACATGCCACCAATATCATCGCCGGTTTGGCGGTGTCGATGAAAGCGACCGCCTGGCCTGTCGTTGCCGTATGCGCGTCGATTTTCGGCGCGTATGCGTTAGCGGGATTATTCGGTATCGCCGTCGCCGCGACCGCCATGTTGTCGATGACCGGCATCATCGTCGCGCTCGACGCTTATGGTCCGATCACCGACAACGCCGGCGGTATCGCCGAAATGAGCGAATTGCCTGATTCCGTGCGCGCCGTCACCGATCCGCTCGACGCGGTGGGCAATACGACGAAAGCAGTCACCAAAGGCTACGCGATTGGTTCGGCGGGATTGGCAGCATTGGTGCTTTTCGCCGACTATACCCATGCGTTGGACAGCAAGGGACTAAATCTTTCATTCGATTTGTCAGATCATATGGTCATCATCGGTCTTTTCATCGGCGGTCTGGTGCCTTATCTTTTCGGTTCGATGGCGATGGAAGCCGTCGGACGCGCAGCGGGCGCAGTGGTGGTGGAAGTCCGTCGCCAGTTCCGTGAAATCAAAGGGATCATGGAAGGCACCGCCAAGCCCGAATATGGCGTGGCGGTAGACATGCTCACCAAAGCCGCGATCAAAGAGATGATCATCCCATCGTTGCTGCCGGTATTGGTGCCCGTGCTGGTCGGATTGCTGCTTGGACCCAAGGCGCTGGGCGGCATGTTGATGGGCACGATCATTACCGGTATTTTCGTCGCCATTTCGATGACGACGGGTGGCGGCGCATGGGACAACGCGAAGAAATACATCGAAGACGGCAACTTCGGCGGCAAAGGTTCAGACGCGCACAAAGCCGCGGTCACCGGCGACACGGTCGGCGATCCGTACAAAGATACGGCAGGACCGGCGGTCAATCCGCTCATCAAAATCATCAATATCGTGGCGTTGATGATCGTGCCGCTTTTATAATCGAAAGATGATCGACACACAAAAAGGCGGAACATTCCGCCTTTTTGTTTTTTGATTTCGCCGCGCAAACACGCCGCGAAACCGACATCCTGTGCCAAAGACTGATTTGTCGAAGCGCTCAAAACGAAACGAATTCGAGAATCGGATAAAATAGCGTGTGCGCTTTCATTCCTGATACTTCTGATCCCTGACGCCCGGCATGCGCCACGCCACAATTTTCCGTTACTCCATCCCGTTTTCCGGCGGTGCGGTATTGCGCGACGCGCAACCCAAAACACGCGACGGTTTGATTTTGCGGCTTACCGAAGATCGGCGCGAAGGCTGGGGCGAAGCTGCGCCATTGCCGAAATTCAGCCGAGAATCGCTCGCGCAAGCCGAAACAGATTTGCGCAACGCCGCGCAACGCTGGTTGGAGTATGCCGCGCCGCCGGAAGATTCATGTCCTTCCGCTGCTTTCGCGTCGAGTTGCGCGCAAGCGGAACTCGATGGCGTTTTACCCGAAGCCAGGGCGACACGAGGCGCTTTGTTGTGCGACGGTGATCTCGACACATTCATCGCCCGCTTGCGCGCATCATCGAATATCGCGCTTGCCAAACTCAAAATCGGGCGCGATACGCCGGAACGCGAAGGCGAACGAATCAACCTATTATTATCAATGTTCCCGTATTTGCGTTTGCGGCTCGACGCCAATCGCGTTTTTACGTTAGACGAAGCTCGACGTTTTGCCCAAAAAATAGCTTTGCCGTTCCGCGCCCGCATCGACTTCATCGAAGAACCTTGCGTCGATAGCTTAACATCGCTCGCCTTTGCTCAGGAGACCGCCATTGCCATTGCCTGGGACGAAAGCGCGCGTGAAACGGGATTTGTCGTACAAGCCGTATCCGGCGTCGCCGCAATCGTCGTCAAGCCAACGCTCACCGGCAGCATCGCGCATTGTCGCGCTCTATGCGACGCGGCGCGGCGGCAGAAATTATCCGCCGTAATCAGCTCGTCGATAGAATCGACGCTGGGTTTGACGCAACTGGCGCGCCTTGCCGCGTGGCTGACGCCCGAAACACCGCACGGACTCGATACGGCTCATTTGCTCGGTACGCAAGTTCTGCGCCGCTGGCGCGATTGCGAAACGCCGAAACTCGATATTGATGACCTGGAAGAACGATGGCGCGCCTGAATCACTGGCTTTGGCAACATTGGGCGACGGAATGTCCGCAAGCCATCGCACTTTATCACGAAGACGAAGCAATGACGTGGGCGGAACTTGACGAGCGCATCGAAAGTCTGGCGCATGGTTTTCAGCAACAAGGCGTCGCGCCTGGCTCGGGTGTGGCGTTGCGCGGGAAAAATAGCTTTCCTTTGCTGCTCGCTTATCTCGCCGCGTTGCGTTGCGGCGCACGTGTTCTGCCGCTCAATCCACAACTCCCCGACACGCTTCTTGCCGATTTGCTGCCAAAAATAAATATTACTTTTTTCTGGTCTGAAGACCGTTCGTCTTCGTTCGATTGTGTCGCCCTCAAGCATATCGGCGCGTCGAAAACCGATCATGCGATGCCTGTTTGGGACGGCGCTCGTCCGGCGACGTTGACCTTGACTTCCGCTTCTACCGGTTTGCCGAAAGCAGTGGCGCACCATTTGAACGCGCATCTTGAAAACGCCAAAGGCGTGCTCGCGGTCATGCATTATGCGAAAACCGACTGCTGGCTGCTCTCGCTGCCGTTGTTCCATGTTTCGGGACAAGGCATCGTCTGGCGCTGGCTGGCGCAAGGCACGATCATCGCGGTACGCGCATCGCGCTCGCTTGCGCATGCGTTGCGTGGTTGCACGCATGCGTCCCTCGTACCGACGCAACTCATCCGGCTGCTCGACGAATCGCTCGACGATTTGCGATTAAAAGAAGTTTTGTTAGGCGGCGCGATGATCCCGGCGCCATTGGTACGACGCGCCCGAGAAGCAAATATTATTTGTTGGTGCGGTTATGGGTTGACGGAAATGGCATCCACCGTCTGCGCGAAACGAGCCGACGAATCGTCTTCCGTGGGTTCGCCGCTGCCCGGACGCGAAATCAAAATCGTCGAGGAGGAAATTTTGCTGCGCGGCGCGGGGATGGCGCTCGGCTATTGGCGCGATGACGGGATTCAACCGATAACCGATTCCGACGGTTGGTTGCATACGCGAGATCGGGGAATATTCGAGCGTGGAGAATTGCGTATTCTCGGTCGTCTCGATAATCTATTTTTCAGCGGCGGCGAAGGCATACAACCCGAAGATATCGAGCGCGTCTTGTTGCGACATCCCGATATTTCACAAGCGTTTATCGTGCCAATCGCCGATCACGAATTCGGGCATCGTCCGGTCGCCGTCCTCGAAAAAGACGAGTCCGTATCGCTCGACGCCATCCGCGCATGGCTGCGCGACAAAGTGGCGCGCTTTCAACAACCCGTCACTTACTACACATTGCCCGAAAAGTTAAAAACCGGCGCGATCAAAATTTCTCGCGCCGCCGTGCAACAGTGGGTTGAAAATCAGCAAGATTGAAAGATGATTGACACGGGTGTGCCACCGCCGCGATCCAACCATCCTTCTTTGATCCGATAAAAACCAAAATCGATCGGCTTGGCTTCAATGGAAAGTTTAACGTTCTCTATGGAGTGAATATTAAGCGTCTAAACTGTTTGGTTCCATTTCCTGAAACGCCGGAGCAAGCGGAAATGTCCTGGATTGCCACGGGACTGAAATTCCTCGCAATGACGAGGTTGGGGGATCAAAAGATTCATTCCCAGAAAGGAAAATATTAGCCTTCGTCCCTTGCAATGACGGGGTTGAGGGATTGGGCACGGTATTTGTTTCGTCATTGCGAGGAGCGTAGCGACGTGGCAAATCCCTTCATTTCGTCATTGCGAGGGCGTAGCCCGTGGCAATCCAGAACTGCTTTTCAGTCCGCTCGTTCTCAACCGAAGCAACCCGCCGCGCGCCAGCGCCGCCGGAAGGCGCCGAACGCGATTCAGGTTGTGGTCGGTTATTTGATTGTCTGATACAGCGTCATCAGTCGTGCCACGATGGATGCTTCCGTGTCCCTGGCGCTGAAGCCGTACAGTTTTTGCGCGGCGCGGTCGAGTTCCCGGTGCGTCCGCAAGAGTTCTGGCGGCATGGTG
>JAISYH010000025.1 GCA_031270015.1 Burkholderiales bacterium
ATCGTCAACGACGCGCCATTGCTTATAACCAACCGCCACACGATCGAGCGACGCCACTTTCCCATTCGCGCTCATTTGCGTTCGCCTCCTTGAATCAGCAGCGCGATAAAGAACGGCGCACCGACAAACGCGGTAATGATTCCGAGCGGAATTTCGATAGGCGCAATCGTGCGCGCCACCAGATCGGTCAACACTAAAAATGCCGCGCCGATGAATAACGCGGCAGGCAACAGCTTAGAAAAATCGGGACCGATCCATAAACGCGCGATATGCGGCACGACCAATCCCACCCAGCCGATGATCCCGCTGATCGACACTACCGACGCAGTAATCAGTGTCGCGCAAACAATAAAAATGAGACGAGTCCAGCGGACATTGACGCCCAACGCCTGCGCTTCTTCGTCGTCCAAACTCAAAAGATTCATTCGCCAACGCAGTAAAAAAAGCGGCAACAAACCCAAAACGACCACCGGCGCGACGCTGTAAAGGTCCTGCGCCACAATCGAGTTGAGTCCGCCCATCAACCAAAACGTAATACTCATCAACTGCGTATAAGGATCGGAGAGAATCTTGAACAGCGAAACGCCTGCCGATACCAGCGCGCCGACAGCGATACCAGACAACACCATCGATAACACCGGACTATGGTAACGCGCAAAACGCGAAACGAAACAAACGATACCCACGGTCGCCAAACCGCCGGCGAAAGCATATAACTGCACCACCAACATCGACGAATTGAGGAAAATGGCGAGCGACGCGCCCAATCCCGCGCCGGAAGAAACGCCGAGAATATCGGGCGATACCAACGGATTTTTGAACATTCCTTGGTACGCCGCGCCCGCTACCGACAACGCCGCGCCGCACAATATTGCCGCCATAATGCGAGGGAAGCGAATGTCCCACAAAACGACTTTGACTTCGTTTGAAACGCTGGCGGATGAAAAAAACGCCTCCATCAAGACCGGAAGCTTGATTGGGTAATGACCGAAACAAAGCGCGGAAGCAACGACAACAATCAACACCGCAGGCGTTGCCAGCAATTTCAACCGTACACGCTTTTCGTGAGTCATGTTTTATCGTATCAAGAAGGATTCAATATTTGCTTTAGCTCGTCGTCACTCAAATCGTACCCGTAGAACAATTTGAAATACGCTTGAATCTTGGCGTGAAAAAGCTCTTCCGACATCGTTTCCGGATATAACGTGCGTTGCATCCAGATCACGCCGAGCAAGCGATTGATGCTCGGTGGATGATCGATCCAACCGAACGGCACGCTCGGTATGAGATAAAACCGTTTATTTTTCACCGCGTCGAGCTGTCCCCAAACGCCACCTTTCTTCAGCGTCTCGTAAAAGTTGGCGTCCAGCGTCACGATCATATCCGGCTTCCATTGAATCAATTGTTCCAATGAAACACGACTGCTGATCTTTTCGCCAGCGGCGGCGGCGACATTGTCCGCGCCTACCAAATCAATCGCTTCAGTATGGATCGATTGGGCAAGCCCCGTTTCCAAGCCGTCCGCCCCGCGCCCATAAAAAACCCTGACCTTTTTCTTCGTCGTATCTTGGCGCACACGCGCCGCGTCGCTCAATACCTGATCGGCGAAGTTCGCTAGTACCACGCCTCGCTCGTTCGCGCCGAGCAATGCCGCGACTTCCCGAATCTGTCGCGCCGACTCCAGCAATCGTCCGTCCACCAATACAAAAGGCGCGCCAGTTTGTTCGTTCGCCCGCTTCGCCGTTGACACATATGTATCGCCGACATTACCGACGTCGATAATGACGTCAGGCTTGAGCGCCACGAGTTTTTCAAACGGGAACGTCGTACCGCGACCAGCAATTCTTCCGGTTGACGGCACGTTTCTGATCATTTCGGAAAAATACTTTTTAGATTTGTCGTACACCACTCCAGTATGGTGTCCGCTAATTCCGATCAGTTTTTCCGGCGCGATAGAAATCAATAATATGTCCGCCACTGGACCGGCGGCGATGACGCGGGTGATTTTCTCCGGTGGCGGCACGTCACCGAACGATGCAGCGATCAGCGTATTTTTCTCTGGAGTTTGCGCCATTACCATCAAAGAACACAACAACATGAACACGGCAATCACAGATAAAACCCATTGCTTTGTTGGTACAACGAACAAGTATTGATTTCCCACAGTTTTCTCCTTAATTTTTACTAAGCCATATCTGGCTCGATCACGACGCGTATATCAGCGGGCAGCGCGTAATACGGCGCGGAAGTGACCAGAAGTGAAACGCCGGTGGCGGCAAAATCAGCGACATTATGTTCGTCGATACCGCCCGCGGCGATCAAAAGACAAGCGCCAGCGCTTTGCCGTGCCAACGCGCAACAAGCGCGGATTTGCTCCGGTGAAAATTTATCGAATTGAATCGCGTCGGGACGAGCCGCCAGCGCCGAACACATTTCTTCCGGCGTTTCGACTTCGACTACGATTTTTTTCTCCGGCGCGTTACGTCTCAACATCGAAACATATTTTTCCCAATCGAACGGTTCGGGGAAAAAGCGACGATGATTTTTAAACAACAAAATCGTCTCCGCCATGCCAACGCGATGAATTAAACCGCCGCCATCAAGAATGGCTGTGGTTGCCAGAAAGCGCGTTCCCGGAATACTCTTGCGCGTACACGCGATCTGCATGTCAGGATAGACCGCGCGCGCCGCCGCTACCATCCTCGCCATTTTGGCGGCAACCCCGGATGCCCATTCCAGTACGTTCTGCGCGACTTTCGCCGCTTGATGCAAACGATCAACACGACCGTGCGCGCGAACGAGGCAAGCATCCGCGTCAGCATCGATGCCATCGGGAAGCGACACATCCACTGTCAAACCGCAACGCGCCAATACCCGCGCTGCCAATGTCGTACCGCTCACCCTGCCCGCCTGCCGACGGTAAAAGGCGATCTTCCCCGTTTGCGCGGTGAGACCAAGGCTGCGCGTCGTCACATCGCCTAGCGCCACGTCCTCGAGCAGCCATTGGTCAATCGTGTGATCTGGTATGAAAATCATTTGCCGGAAGTTCAGTAA
>JAISYH010000039.1 GCA_031270015.1 Burkholderiales bacterium
GTCATCATCGAAGACTGGCGAATTCATTATAATGAAGCCAGACCTCATTCGAGCTTGGACTACCTGACGCCGAATGAGTTCAAAGAAAAGCTGGACAATGATTTACTAACAACGGCCCAATCCTCTAGTTCAACTTGGTAGGAAAAATGAGCGCAGGTCACAGGCTATGAGGATGATTTGGATTAAGTGCAATGGTTCCGGCAAGATTGGCATGAAAGCCACGGAAATCATGATTATCTTTCTCCGCCATATCATTATCATTGGAAAAAATAATGAATAACCATGAGATTTTAGAGTCATCAAGTATTGTTTGGTATTATCATACTTATCAAGGCGTTTTCTCTGTATTGGAGACACTACGGAAAAAGAGCGAAAAACTTTATCTCTTGTGTGAAGCGAATACAGAGGAAACGGAGCCCTGGTTTTTCAGTGGATATCCAGAAATAGTCGAATATTTTAGAGAAACATATGAAAGAATTCTTCCAGATGCTCCGCCAGAATATAAAATTCTGAAAGAATACCCTGTTGATATTTATCTTAAATACTTTCTTATTGAAGGAATTGATTTAAGCGCATCGCATGCAATTGCGCAAGCTATTAACAATGCAATAATCATTATTTTTTCTAATAATCCGGGGGTGTCTTGGATAGAGAAGTTCATTAAAGCAGATAAAGAGGCGGACGGTCGATCAATAGAAAATGCCTTTTTGGCGAAACAAACAGAAATAATTGAGCGTTTTGAATTTTCTCTATTCGGTATTCTTCCGGACTGGGATTGTGATAATAATACATTGATTGTCTCTAAAAATACAAAGCTATTAGAAGAATTATCTTCGAACACCGAGAATCGAAATGTTTGGCGCGCTCTGAAAATGAATATGTTTCCTGAAATGATGCCCAGAGAAAAATATGCCGGAAGCAAAGATGAATTGAGAAAAGCATGATCGGTTCGTACAAATGGATATAGAAAACGTATGTGTGCATTGTCGGTTGTTTCGCCTAGGAAACTGACATCTTATGGCAATGTGAGGGTAGAGCAAGAAGTAGTGGTCTTGTTTGTGACGAATATCTATACGATGATTATATCGTTTCCGATGTAAGACTACCATCAATATAATAATAGCTAAGACTTCGTGAGGGTTATTTAGTGATTTCTGCCTTTATGAATCAACAGTGCCTACAATAACTAAAGAGCTAAATCAGGCCTTGGCAAACGCTAAGAAAACGGAAAAAGCACTCAAAAGTGTTAAAAAAGAATATTTTTTCGACTCAATGAATGTCTGTTTTATAGGCGTTTCCATTGAGAAATACATGCGTTACAGGAATATTCCGTTGACCGTAAAACCATAAAAGGGTAGCTTTTTTCTTGCTTTTTATTTGACGGATGGCTTTTATGCCCTGAAAAGTTTGTGTCCTCCCAATAGCCGTCGTACAATGGTCGCCAAATCACTCAAATCACTTATTCTGGGAAATTTCCGTGCGCGTGTTTGGCTTTGCTGGATGGTCTGGGAGCGGCAAAACGACCTTGATCGAGAAACTGATTCCGTTGATGACGGAACGACGCTTGTCTGTTTCGGTGATCAAGCACGCGCATCATGCGGTGGATATCGACATTCCGGGCAAAGACAGTTATCGTTTGCGTTATGCGGGGTGTATGGAGGTATTGTTGGCGTCCGACGAGCGTTGGGCGTTGATGCACGAAAATCGCGGCGCGCCGGAGATATCCGTGCGCGAATCGTTGATGCGGCTTTCATATTGTGATTTGGTGTTCATTGAAGGTTATAAGCAATATTCCGTGCCGAAGCTGGAAATATTTCGTTCCGAAGTCGGTAAGCCACCGATGAGTACCGATGACGAGTACATCGTCGCGATCGCCACTAACGCGCCGGAAGGTATTGCCAACTCGCGCGCCTTGCCAATATTTGATTTATCCGATTTACAAACTATTATTGATTTTATCCTTCAAGAGGCGGTTTCTTCCGCCGATATTCTCGAAAAGGAAAAGATATGATTTCATTGCGTTTGGTATACCTTGCTCGCTTGCGCGAGGCTTTTGAGATTTCCGGCGAAACGCTGGAAATCCCCGCCGAATCGCCGACGGTCGGCGATGTGGTCGCGTTGTTGCGCGAGCGCGGCGCGCCTTGGTCTTATGAATTGGCGGAAGGACGTGCCGTGCGTGTCGCCGTCAACCACGAAATGGCGGGACTGCATACTTCGTTGCGGACGCACGATGAGCTTGCGTTTTTTCCGCCGGTCACGGGCGGTTGATCACGAAATAGCGACGGAGGATTTCCGATGACGGTTTGCGTTCGGGTGCAACAGGAAGATTTCGATGTCGGCGCGGAAGTCACCGCGTTGCGCGAAGGTGATGGGCGTGTCGGCGCGGTCGCTGTTTTCGTCGGTATGGTACGCGATGTGAGCGAAGAAACCAATATTGTCGCAATGACATTAGAACACTATCCGGGCATGACTGAAAAGTCGCTGATACGGATCATTGAGGAAGCGCAACGGCGTTTTGCTATTTTGGGCGCGACGGTGATTCATCGCGTTGGCACATTGCGACCGCTCGATCAGATCGTGCTGATCGCCGTGAAGAGCGAACATCGCGGCGAAGCGTTCGACGCTTGCCGTTTCATCATCGATTACCTCAAAACGGAAGCGCCGTTTTGGAAGCAGGAAGTAACGCCCGATGGCACGCGATGGGTCAATGCGCGTGTCAGCGACGATGCGGCGCGTTCGCGCTGGGAATCATAAAGCGATAAATCATTTAATATTAATATTATGTTTTGGTATCATTTACTCGGTGTATCTTTCGGCGCAGCAGTTGGCGCGACGTTGCGTTGGGGGCTTTCTTATACATTCAATGAAATCATTCCCAACTTTCCGTTGGGCACGTTATTATGTAATCTCATCGGCGGGTTGGCGATAGGTGTTGCGTTGGCGCTCTTTCTGACCCATGATTGGTCGGACGCTTGGCGACATTTCGTTGTTACCGGATTGCTCGGCGGATTGACCACGTTTTCGACATTTTCAGCGGAAATATCGCTTTTGTTGATGCGTAGCGAATACTTGGTTGCTATGTTTTTGGCGTTTTCGCATCTTTTGGGATCGTTGCTTTTGACGATTATCGGATTTACGCTCGTCTGTTGGATCACACAATAATTTTTCGGGAGTTTTTACGATGCATCATGCTATTAGAATACATCAAACTGGTACGGCGGACGCACTGAAATTTGAAGCCGTCGATGTCGGCGATCCAAAGGCGGACGAGGTGCGCGTCAGGCATACCGCAATTGGCGTCAATTTTATTGACATTTATTTTCGCAACGGGCTTTATCCGACGCCGTTGCCAAGTGGCTTGGGTATGGAAGGCGCGGGCGTGGTCGAAGCGGTTGGTAGCAATGTTACGGATTTTAAAGTGGGTGACCGCGTCGCGTATTGCAACGGCGCGTTAGGGGCCTATAGCGAAGAACGCTTGATTCCCGCTGAATTTCTCGTTCATGTCCCCGAAGGTGTCGACGATGAATCGGCAGCGGCGGCATTACTCAAAGGGCTGACCGTGCAATATCTGTTCCGGCAGACATACCGCTTGGTGGCAGGTGAGATGTTTTTGTTTCACGCCGCTGCCGGAGGCGTGGGGTTGATCGCTTGCCAGTGGGCGAAGGCGTTGGGAGCGGTGATGATTGGTACCGTTGGTAGCGACGAAAAAGCAGAATTGGCTTTGGCACACGGTTGCGCGCACGTGATCAACTACCGCAAAGAAAATTTCGTCGAGCGCGTTCGGGATCTGACGAACGGCAAAGGCGTCAAAGTTGTTTATGACTCGGTCGGGCGTGATACTTTCCCGATGTCGTTGGATTGCTTGTCTCCGCATGGTTTATGGGTGAGTTTTGGTAACGCGTCAGGAGCGGTGCCACCCTTTGAGATTGGCATATTATCGCAAAAAGGTTCGCTCTTCATGACGCGCCCGACGCTGTTCAGCTACGCCGCGACGCGCGACGCGCTTCAGGAGATGAGCAAGGAACTTTTTGGTTTGCTATCGAGCGGGCAAATCCGAGCGACGCCGCGCCACCGTTTCGCGCTCAGGGACGCGCCGGAAGCGCACCGTTTGCTCGAATCGCGGAAAACAAGCGGAGCGACGGTTTTGATTCCGTAAATTTGTCGTCGGAAAGATTTGCGTGGTATCTTTTTCGCCTGATTTCTGGTAAAATCCGCGTCGGATAATAACGACCAAAAATGGGCTGTGAACAGCCCATTTTTTTTTCTGTGAATTTTGTTTATGAATATTGGTGAAATTTTGGCTCACACGTTACCGGCGCTCGGTTTTGAGTTGGTGGACTTGGAAATGTCCCCCAAAGGACGGACGATACGTGTTTTCATCGACGCGCCCGATGGGGTGACGGTCGATGATTGCGCGCGTGTCAGCCATCATTTGACGCATTTATTCATGGTGGAAAACATTGATTACGATCGGCTTGAAGTTTCTTCGCCCGGGTTGGATCGCCCGTTGAAAAAATTAGCGGACTTTGACCGTTTTCAAGGCGAAGAAGCGCAGTTCGTTTTGCGCAAGCCGATTGCCGGCGTTGGGAAAATGAAGGCGCTTTTGCGAGGCGTCGACGGGAATCAGATACTTGTCGAACGGAATGGGGAAACGACAGCGATTGATTTTTCACAAATCGAACGGGCGAAGCTCGTTCCCAGAATTGAATGGGGAAAAACAAAATGAACCGCGATGTGCTGCTTTTGGTGGACGCGCTGGCGCGTGAGAAAAACGTTTCCAAAGACGTCGTTTTTTTGGCGTTGGAATACGCGCTTGCGTCGGCAACCAAGAAGCGTTTCAAAGAAGAGGTGGACGTTCATGTCGTGATCGACCATGAAACCGGCGATTACAAGGCGTTCCGCCGTTGGACGGTCGTGCCGGACGATGAGCACGAAGAGCCTTCGCGCCAAATCGCGATGACCGATGTGATCGAGCAAAACATGGGATTGGAAATCGGCGATATCGTCGAAGAACCTCTGGAAGCGGTCGAGTTCGGGAGAATTGGCGCGCAAGCGGCGAAACAAGTCATTTTGCAACGCATCCGCGACGCCGAGCGCGAGCAAATCATCAACGATTTTTTAGATCGGCAAGACAATTTGATCAATGGTACAGTCAAACGCATTGAGCGCGGTAACATCATTCTTGAATCGGGCAAGATCGAGGGCGTCATCCCGCGCGATCAAGTCATTCCCAGAGAGATGCTGCGTATCGGCGACCGCGTGCGCGCCTACGTAATGAAAGTGGATCGGCAAGCCAAAGGACCTCAGTTGATTTTGTCACGAACCGCGCCCGAATTTCTGGTGCGCTTGTTCGAATTGGAAGTGCCGGAAATCGAGGAAAAGTTGATTGAAATCATTGGCGCCGCGCGCGATCCCGGCTTGCGCGCGAAAATCGCCGTGCGTTCCAATGATCCGCGTCTCGACGCGCAAGGCACTTGCATCGGTATGCGCGGTTCGAGAGTAACGGCGGTGACCAATGAATTGTCGGGCGAGCGTATCGACATCGTGCTGTGGTCGGACGATCCGGCGAAATACGTGATCAATGCGCTGGCGCCGGCGGAAGTCCAAAGTATCGTCGTCGATGAAGACATGCACTCGATGGACGTTGCCGTTAGTGAGGAAAATTTGGCGATTGCAATTGGTCGTAACGGGCAAAACGTTCGCTTGGCTTCGGAGATGACGGGTTGGCAAATCAATTTGATGAATACCGAAGATTCGCAGAAAAAGCACGAAGAAGAAACGCAAAAATTGCATTCGTTATTTACCGAGCGTTTGGACGTTGATGACGAAGTTGCCGATATTTTAGTTAGCGAAGGATTTTCATCGCTCGAAGAAATCGCTTATGTGCCGCTCAACGAGATGCAGGAAATCGAGGCGTTCGACGAAGAAACCATCGAGGAATTGCGCAAGCGCGCGCGCAGTGCGTTGTTGACCAATGAAATCGCGTTGGAAGAAAGTGTCAAAGATGTCGAGGAAGCGATGTTGCAACTCGAGGGCATGTCCATGGCGCTGGCGTCGGAACTTGCCAAGCACGGAATCAAAACGCGCGACGGTCTTGCCGATCTTGCCGTCGATGAGTTGATGGAAATGGTTGATTTGCGGGAAGACCAAGCGCAGGAATTGATCATGAAAGCGCGCGCGCACTGGTTTGCCGACGAGGAAGAAACTGTTTCGGACAGAGGCGAGAACGCCTAAAAACGAGAATCGACGCGCCAGCTCATCAGGATCAGGAGAAAAACCAGAATGCCTACGACGATTGAATCATTTGCCGAAGAACTCAAGCTGTCTATCGATACGCTAATCGAGCAGTTGGCGGCTGCCGGTATCGAAGGCAAGAAGGCGGGAGATAAATTGACTGCCCGCGATAAGTCGGAATTGCTCGAATATTTGCAAAAACAGCACGGTGGCGCGATGGTGCCTAAAAAGCGCATCACGCTCACGCGCAAACAGACGACAGAAATTCGCGCTCCGGCGGGAACGGGCAAAGCGCGTACGATTCAAGTCGAGGTTCGCAAAAAGCGCGTATTGGTGCGGCGCGAGGAAGTTGAAGCGTTAGCGGCGACGCAACAAGCGGAAGCCGCAAAAAAAACGAGCGTGGAGGAAGAAGTGCAAACGGTTTCGTCGTTGGCGGCGGAAGAAGACATCGCCAAACCGATAGTCGGCGCGCCGGCGACCGAAATCGTCAGGACGATCAGCAAACGCGCGACAAAAAAAGAAGCGGAAACGCCGTCTCCTGTGGAGAAAAAAACCGCTTCGCCGAAAACGGGTTCGAAAGAGAAAAAAGCGGCGACCAAGAAAGCTGTCAAAAAGAAAACGCAAGATGGCGTCAAAACGGTTACGCCAAAGCCGGTTTTAAGCGAAGAAGAGCGTCAGGCACGCGAAAAAGAAGAACGCCGTTCGCAGGAATTGATTGCGCGTCAGCAAGAAGATTTGCGCCGTAAACAAGAGCTTGAAAACGTGCGGCGCGCGAAGAAAGAGCGCGAGCAAGCGGAAAAAGAGCGCGGAACTGCCGAGAAAGAACAGCGCGGAACTGCGGAGCGCGAAGAAAAAACGAAAGAGAAACAAGAACTCAAAGGCACGCTCCATCGACCGGAACACAAAAAACCCGGTAAAAAAGAAGGTAAAAAAACCAATGTGCGCGAACTTGTCGTCGATTACGACGAAGAGCGCCGCAACATGGGTTTGCGTCCGCGTGGCGGTAGCGCCGCAACATGGCGTGGCGGTCCCAGGAGTAAACGCCGCGAAGAGAGAGGAGATATCCCCACACCAAGCATCTCGATTGCGCCGGTCGTGCGCGATGTGGTCGTGCCGGAAACGATTACTGTTGCCGATCTCTCGCACAAGATGTCGGTAAAAGCAGCGGAAGTCATCAAAACGCTGATGAAAATGGGGATGATGGTCACGATCAACCAAATGCTCGATCAAGAGACGGCAATGATCGTCGTTGAAGAAATGGGGCACAAAGCAGTTTCCGCGCAACCGGATGATCCCGATGCGTTACTGATGGCAGATGAAGCCAAAGTGGTGAGCGATGCTGAATTATTGCCGCGTCCGCCTGTCGTGACGGTGATGGGACATGTCGATCATGGCAAAACTTCATTGCTCGACTACATTCGCAGAACGCGGGTGGCGAGCGGCGAAGCGGGCGGTATTACGCAGCACATCGGCGCTTATCATGTCGAAACGCCGAAAGGCACGATTACATTCCTTGATACGCCCGGACACGAAGCATTTACCGCGATGCGCGCGCGTGGCGCGCAGGTTACTGATATCGTGATTCTCGTGGTTGCCGCCGACGATGGCGTGATGCCGCAAACCAAAGAAGCCATTGCGCATGCGCGCGCCGGTAATGTGCCGATCGTGGTTGCGGTCAATAAAATTGATAAAGCGGACGCTAATACGGAGCGTGTGAAACAAGAATTGGTGGTCGAGAACGTCATTCCCGAAGAATACGGCGGCGATACGCAATTCGTCGAAGTCTCCGCGAAAACAGGGCAAGGCATCGACGAATTACTTGACGCCGTGTTGTTGCAAGCGGAAGTATTGGAACTCAGGGCGCCGCGTGACGCGCCAGCCAAGAGCATCGTGATCGAATCTCGTCTCGACAAAGGGCGCGGCGCCGTTGCCAGCGTGTTGGTGCAATCCGGCACGTTGAGACGCGGCGATATCGTATTAGTCGGCGCGGTGTATGGGCGCGTACGCGCGATGGTCGACGAAAACGGCAAAGCGATCGAAGAAGCTGGTCCGGCGATTCCCGTCGAAATTCAGGGCTTATCTGACGTGCCGATGGCGGGCGAGGACATATTGGTCCTGAACGATGAACGACGCGCCCGCGAAGTCGCGCTATTCCGTCAAGGCAAGTTCCGCGACGTTCGTTTAGCGCGCCAACAAGCAGCCAAACTCGAAAATATGTTTGAAAACATAGGTGAAAACGAAATCAAACGTTTGCCGCTCATCATCAAAGCCGACGTTCAAGGAAGTTACGAAGCCTTGCAGCAAACCTTGTCCAAACTGTCTACCAAGGAAGTCAAAATCGACATCGTTCACGCGGCGGTCGGCGGTATTACCGAATCCGATATTAACTTAGCGATTGCCTCGCAAGCTGTGGTGATCGGATTCAATACCCGCGCGGACACATCGGCAAGAAAACTCGCCGAACTGAACGGCGTTCAAATTCGCTATTACAATATTATTTATGAAGCGGCGGATGACGTCAAAGCCGCGCTGTCCGGCTTGTTGTCGCCAGAAAAACGCGAACAACAATTAGGACTGATCGACGTGCGCGAAGTATTCCGTATTCCGAAAGTCGGAACGGTGGCGGGCTGTTATGTGCTCGAAGGCATGGTACAACGCAATTCGCGCGTGCGCGTGTTGCGTGACAATGTGGTGATTCACGATGGCGAACTCGACTCATTGAAGCGCTTCAAAGACGATGTCAAAGAAGTGAAATCGGGATTCGAATGCGGCTTATCGCTGAAAAACTTCAACGATATCCAAACCGGCGATCAACTCGAAGTGTACCAAGTGGTCGAAATAGCCCGGACACTGTGAGATTATCTATTAAGGAACCTCTGATCAACTTGATCGTCATTGCGAGCGAAGCGCGGCAAACCACACCGCGCGACGTTGGCAAAAATTGCCAACGCGCTGGAAATCAGCGCCGATCAGATTGATTTTTGAAACAGAATTGAAAGGAGCGCGCAATGAAAACCCGTGACGACCGTATCGCAGCGTTCATCAACCGCTGCACAGAAATTATGGAAAAGATCGAACCGACACCAGACGGTAAATGGAAACTCGTTTTGCCTGAACCCAGCGACGAAGCAGAGGAAGAGGCGTTGTGCCTCTTCATTCAGGTTGTCACGGAAGAGATTGGGATGCCGCCCGTATCTGGCGGCGTTAATTGAAATCTGCGCGTTGTTAAAATTTTTTTCAAAACATCAAAAAAAAAATCAAAAAAAGGTTGACTTGTTTGAATATGTGTGCTACTATTCAAATCATGGAAGCACGAATAGGAGAAACACCATGACATATCAAACATCAGATTTCAGAGGCGACAAAGATTACAGCATCGAGTGTACAGGCGATTGCGTGGTTGGTGACGAGGTTGCGTTTGATCGCGCGACATTCTCCGGATCATTCCGCAGCGCTAAATTCGCCGGATTCGAACGGGTCGAGGGCAAGATCATCCGCGACAGCTACGGCAGGGACAAACAGCAACACACGTTCACAATTCTGCTAAATGTCGGCGGCGAAATGAGAATCAAGGGACGGAACCTCTATGATAACGGAACGTGGCGCAAGCCTTGGACGGACGAAGCGACACGGAAAGCCGCTCAGGAAGAAAAGCACGAGCGTGGAGACGCCGCCCGTAAGGCGCGAGACCGCCGCAGGGAAGATGATGGCTACTTCTTCTGATCAAGCGCCCGCTGGGCGCGGCGGCGCGCGAGCAGGCGCGGGGCGTCCGAAAGTGCTGGAAAGGGCGCGGCGCATCAACATCATGCTCGATGCCGCGACCGTCGCCGACGCGACCATCATCGGCGACGGCAACATCTCAGCGGGGGTTCGGATCGCCGTAAAATTTTTCTCGAAACATCAAAAAAAATCGAAATCTACAACGAGTTGATCGATTTTTGAAACAGAATTGAAAGGAGCACGCAATGAAAACCATTCATATTATCGCTACAGCGTTTACCCTGTTTGCCGCCGCGTCGTTTGCGCACGGGAGTATTACTGAATCCGAGAACAGGTTTACCGGTACCACGCTGATTACCGCGTATTTTCAAGAAGATGACATCTGCGAAAAGAATCCGTGCACAAGTTTTGGTTATACCCACAATGAAAAGACAGCTTTTTTGAGTATCTATTATCATAAAATAAACGCTGGTGAGCGATACCTGAAATGCCATGACGTAAATTGGCTGGCAGATGGTGAAAGAATCAAAACGCCTGACGCAAACCTTGTAAGCAGCGACAAAATGAAGTACGGTCGTGTATCGGAAGCGATTAAACAAAGTCACGTTGAAAAGGCAACGATAGAAAAAATCGCCAACGCGAAAAAAGCCGAGTTTCAAATTTGTCTCGATGAATTTGAGCTTACGCCTGATGAGCAAGCCGAGTTAAGGGAATTTCTGAAGCGCGTTGAAAAAGCAGAAACAGAGAGAGCCAAAACTAATGCCCGCGCACGACCTCTTTAATCCAGCGCACGGATACGCCGTATCGTCGCGCCAAAAGTTCTTGCCGTTCGCCGCGCCGATACTCGGAGATGATTTTGGCTTTGTCGATGCGCGCCTTTTTTTTGATGTAAGGCATGTCTCCCCCATAGATTTTCCGTACCGCCTCTTCGGCGCGCTGACACGCATCGATAATCGGCACGCCGTTGCCGACCAATTCTAAAATGTATCTGTGCATTTCTTCGATGATGTCGTTATTTTTCATCGTTACCATCCGGTCGCAAAGTTGTTGACGCGCCGCGATTTTCCTCGCGCGCGAGAAGGTGGCGGCGGCGCAATGTCCACCTCCGGTCGTTTGGATTCGGGTTCGAAAAAGTCTCGGTTCTTTGGTTGTATCCGTTCTTCGAGACGATCCCAGAACGATGCTGGGCGACGATCAAGCTGTAGATAATACTCAAGAAATGTTGCGTATACGCGGCAGTCCAACGCCTCAACACGGCGACCGGGTAAACGTACCCATCGTGATTCCTCACCATAGACGGTCATGCGTGTAGCGCGTGTTTCCCCTGTGATTTGACTAAAATATTCGTCAGGCAATTCGTCCGAAAGATGAATATAACCAGCACCGGGAGTGTCAAGGTTGAGACGGTTTAAGATCAGGTCTTTTGCGAGATTGGTGCCGACCTGCCAGAGCGTCACGCCCCTTTTGACGCGTCGCCCCTTCCAATCCAGATCAACATGGGTACTGCCGTGTACGATGGCGCGCTCTTTTCCAGAGTGCCCCGCAATGGCGAATGTATTTTTTCCGCGCCGCAAATAGCACCATGCGTAAACAGCTTGGGTATTATGTCCACGAGAATCAATCGCCGTTGCGCAAATATACATGGATTTTCCGCTCGCGTGTTTGAATTCAGTGGCAAGATAATCATCAAGTTTTTTCCACACGTCAGTGGTCGAAGGATCGCCAAATATTTTGCGATGATCGACCAGCCATGTTTCGCAACCGCGCGAGCTTTGCCCATGAATTGGCGAAACCTATAGTTTTAAAGCGTCTTGATTTCGGGAGAAGCTAATGGGTGAGAGTTTCATCTAGACAGAAATAGAAGTCTATTATTGTTTAAAATTTTTGGAAGGTTGCTGATAATTACCGAGTCACACGTTCTGTCAAGATATTTACATCGGCGAAAGAAAAATTTGAGAATAGCTACGAAAAATATCAAAGCCCAAAGTTTATACTTTTGACGCTTCCGTGTTTTTCACATGAAGTTGCAGGTGTTCGTGGTGCGGTTCGTGGCGTAGGAGGATATCGTAGTAAGCGCGAACGCGATCGACGAACGCGACAGGCATACCGCCGCGCGCGTAGCCATGCCGCGCGGATTGGTAATATTCGGCACGGGCAAGCAGTGGCAGCATTTTGCGGATATCTTTCCATAGATAAGGACTCAAACCCTTTTTCCGCGCCAGCCGTTGCGCGTCTTCGATGTGACCAAGCCCGATATTGTATGCCGCCAATGTCACCCATGTGCGATCCGGTTCGACGATTTCTTCGGGCAGGCGGTCCTTGATCATTTGTAGATAAACCGCCGCGGCATGGACGCTGCGCTCGGCATCGAAACGATCCGCTTCGTCGAGTCCGAGGTGACGCGCGGTATCAAGCGTGATTTGCATGAAACCGCGCACGCCGGTTTCGCTTCTTGCCAGAGGATCCCAACGCGATTCTTGATAGGCAATTGCGGCGAGTAAACGCCATTCGACGCCGGTCATTTCTTGCGCGCTTTTGAAAATATCCTTGAATTCGGGAAGATCTTCGCGGATGCGGGTTTGGAATATTCCGGCGTCGTTACGATCGACTTGTTGCGGATGATTGAAATAACGGTCAACGAGGCTGTCGATAAGTCCGTTTTCTTTAGAGCGCGCGATGTATTCGTTGAGTACGTTGCGCAGGTAAGTTTTATTGTCGGGTAATGCCCATGCCATTTCAACTTCATAGCCGGTGGTGAACGCGGTGGCGAAACTGAAGTAGATATTGCGCGCCAGATCAGCGCGATGCGCGGTGACTAGCGCGTAAGGGTAGGTTCCGTTATCGACTTGCGCCAAAAGCGCGTCGGAGGAAGGCGCCGAAACAGGTTTCCAGCGGATTCCCGGATACTCTTTCGCAAGCTCGGCAACCAAGGATTCCATGCCGGGATTTTTTAGATAGGCGACAGTATCGCCAGTGATTTGTTCCCAGTTTTTCGGGCGACGGAGGTTGGTGTTGTAGACGACTAACGTTTCAACTGAATAATAAGGGTCGGTCCAAATTATTTTGTCATTTTCATCTATCGACATGGGGCGGTAAAGCCCCGCGCTGACACTGGTTTGCGCAGACTTCAGCTTGCGGAAAAGGTCATCGATATTAACGGACGCAGTGGGTTTCAGCGTCATTTGCACTTCTTCGCTAAAACTTTTCAAAAGATCGTATTCGAACCCAACAAAATCGCCTTTACCGTTGAGAAACCAGCTTGCCGGATCGGCGCAGAAAGCGACCGTTAGCGTCGAAAACGACGAAGCGCCGTTTCGGGTATACGTCGCGGGAACCTCCGCGTCGATCGAAGTCGTGGAAGAGGGCGTCGGTCCACACGCTACCAGCATGATCAGTGGCAGCAGCAAAAGATTACGCGCGAAACGTCGAATATATGCTTTATTCAAAAGTTTCCAGTTTATTGATAATGACTAAACGATACGGGACGGATTATAACTAAATAATCGTTCCATTTTTTATTGACTAGCGAATTTTACATTTTAATTTTATTTTTTTCTATATGTTGTATATGAATGTATCTAAAAATACAGTATATAGCTAGGTGGGATGCTAAAAGTATGGAAATCTTGGCAAGTTAAACTTTTTGCATAAATTTCGAAAATCTGGATGGTGGTCGTGATCAGGCGCTATTGATATAATCCAACACCTTGTACAGAGATACGGCGGGTCGCTCCGCATTGCACACCCGCCAATCGGGTCAGGTCTGGAAAGAAGCAGCCCTAACGGGAATGTGTAAGTGCCGGAGGTTCGGCTCGCCACCTTTTTTATTTGATTCTTCAATGAGTTATCAAGCGTTAGCGCGACAATGGCGTCCTAAGACTTTCGCGGAACTGGTGGGGCAAACGCATGTGGTGACCGCGCTCCAGAATGCGTTGACGCGCGGAAGAATTCATCACGCATATTTGCTGACCGGAACGCGCGGCGTCGGTAAAACGACGTTGGCGCGTATTCTGGCGAAAAGTCTTAATTGCGAACAGGGCGTAACAGCGACGCCATGCGGTCGATGCGCCGCCTGTATGGCGATCGACGAAGGGCGTTTCGTCGATTTGCTTGAACTTGACGCGGCTTCAAACACCGGCATCGACAATATGCGCGAAATTCTCGACAATGCGCGCTATGCGCCGACGGTCGGGCGTTACAAAGTCTATCTGATCGACGAAGTGCATATGCTTTCAAAAGCGGCGTTCAACTCGATGCTGAAAACGCTTGAAGAGCCGCCGGAGCATGTTAAATTCGTATTGGCGACGACCGATCCGCAGAAGATTCCAGTTACGGTGCTGTCGCGCTGCTTACAGTTTTCATTAAAGCCGTTGTCGGTGGAAAAAATACACGGACGTTTGGATTTCATTCTCACATCGGAAAAAATACCGTTTGAAAACAATGGTTTGATGTTGATCGCGCAGTCTGCCCGAGGTTCGTTGCGTGACGCGCTGTCGTTGCTCGATCAAGCGGTGGCTTACGGCGCCGGGGAGGTCAAAGAAAACGAGGTGCGGGCGATATTAGGCGTTGTGGATCGTGATTATGCTTACCGGATGATCGACGCACTCGCGGCGCAGGATGGCGCGGCTCTTTTGGCGGAGGTCGATCAACTCATGTTGCGCGGATTGGACGTGTCGGCGGTGTTGGATGAATTGATCGCGCTTTTTCACCAGATCGCGGTGGTGCAGGTCGCGCCGAAAATCGCCGCCGAATGGGATGACGTCGAAAAACTCGAAACGCTGGCGACGCGTTTTTCACCGGAAGAAATCCAGCTTTTTTATCAAATCGGTTTGCAAGGTCGCGCCGATCTGGTGTTGGCGCCCGATGAAACGATGGGGTTGTCGATGACGCTGTTGCGTCTTTTGGCGTTTTCGCCAGATACCGAAGAAACCAGTCCGCCCGCTACGGCGAAACCAGTGGTACAGGCGGTGGCACAACGGGTTACGGCGGTCAAGCAGATGGCTTCTCAAAATCCTGAGGAGGATACTCGGAAAAATGAAACGATGAAAGTCATCGCATTGCCGGAAAACGCCGAATCGTGGACGCCGTGGTTAGAGCAGTTGCATCTCAAAGGGATGGCGGCGCAGCTTGCCTCACATACTGAATGGCGCGGTTTTTCCGGCAATGAAATTATTTTGGCATTACCGGAAACGCAGCGCCATCTCGCGGAAAAAACACATGCCGATAAGCTGGAAAAGGCATTGGAAATGGCGACCGGAAAGCGTTTGCGTTTAAAGTTCGAATGGGTGGAGAGTACGGAAACTTCACAGGCGGCGCAAAAAAATCGGAAGCGGAAAAAGGAAGAAACCGAGACCGAAAACGCGTTTCGCAATGCGCCTTTTGTGCAGGCATTGGAGAGAGAAGGTGGCAAGATACATTGGGACACCGTAAAGAAAAATTCTTTATAAACAATGTGATGTGTTGTATATATAATAAAAATTATAGATATATTTTATAAGATATTGTTTATAAAAAATTTTTTCATATTTTATGTAGAGCAAGTTATCGAAACAATTTTATAAATTACATTAAAAATAACGTATAACTAATTGAAAGGAAAATTTTATGATGAAAGGAAAGTTGGCTGATTTGATGAAGCAGGCGCAAAAGATGCAGGAGGCGATGCAACGCGCTCAGGAAGAACTCGCGCAGATGGAAATCGAAGGACAATCGGGTGCGGGCATGGTGAGAATCATGATGACCGGTCGGCATGAAGTGCGTCGAGTTGCTATTGATACATCATTATTTGGCGATGATCGTGACATGATTGAAGACTTGCTCGTCGCCGCGTTCAACGATGCGATTCGCAAAGTCGAAGAAGCGACCAAAGAAAAAATGAGCCCACTGTCGGCGGGTTTACCGTCCGGTCTCAATTTGCCATTTTGATTGGTATTACGGAAGAGGCGCAATTGATTTTGTATCAATCCCAATTTTGCAAATTAATGAATCGTAAAAACATGCTATAATCCAAAACCAACCTTGCTTCACCCTGCGCAGATGGGGAAGCCGTGGGCGACGACAGTCTCCGAATCACGAGATTCGAGCGGACGGTCGCTTTTTTTAAGATCGAAAGGAGATGACACTGCATGCGACATTATGAAATCGTTTTTATCGTCCATCCGGACCAAAGTGAACAAGTTCCGGCGATGGTCGAGCGTTACCGCAATATCGTGGAAACGCGCGGCGGTCGAGTTCATCGGATGGAAGACTGGGGACGCCGCCAACTGGCTTACCCGATCCAAAAATTACACAAAGCGCATTATGCGATGATCAACATCGAATGCGACAATGAAACGCTGGGCGAACTGGAGCACGCGTTTAAGTTCAACGACGCGGTATTGCGCCATCTGATCGTCTCGACGGAAGAAGCGATCACGACGCCATCGGTTATGATGCGCGAGGACAAAGCGAAATCTCTGGTAGAGAAAGAAACAAAGGCGGAGGATGAGTTTTCGCTCGCCAAAGATGTGGAAGATACTCTGGTAAAGGTAGATGGTGATGTGTTTACCGATACGGAAAACGCTACAGCATAAGTATTCGTAATGCGCGGCATGGATGAAAACCAATCAACTTTCAATCGATGCCGAAGTAACGGGAAAAGAAACCTTGCGTTATACGCCGACGGGCGTGCCGGTTCAGGAAATCATGCTGGCACACCGTTCACGGCAGATGGAATATGGCATTGACCGGCAAGTGGATTTCGAGTTGTCCGCAATCGCTTTCGGTGATGTGGCGGAGAAATTGAATAAAGTGGCGCTTCATAATGTGCTACATTGCTCCGGTTTTTTGACTCGCCGTTGGCGCACTGGAATTACGCTGGCGTTACACATTTCGCATTTTGAGCTTTTGGATCGATTAGAATTTTCAGATTTAACGAAACGATAAAAAGGAATTAAACATGGCCCGTATGATGGGAAGAGGTAAAGATACCGGAAAACGCCGCGAGCGCGGTAATTCATTGTTTAAACGCAAAAAATTCTGTCGCTTTACCGCAGAAGGCGTCAAGGAAATCGATTACAAAGATATCGACGTTTTGAAAGAATTTTTGCAAGAAAACGGCAAAATCATGCCTGCGCGGATTACTGGCACAAAGGCGCGTTATCAACGTCAATTATCCGTGGCAATCAAGCGCGCGCAGTTTTTGGCGTTATTGCCGTACACGGATCGTCATTGAAAGGAGAGCGAGCGATGCAAGTTATTTTGCTTGAGAAAATTGTCAATGTCGGTTCACTTGGCGACGTAGTCAAAGTAAAAGACGGCTACGCGCGGAATTATTTGATTCCACGAGGAAAAGCCAAGCGAGCGACGCCGGAAAACGTCAAGTTGTTGGAAGAGCAGCGCACCGAGCTTGAAAAACTTGCCGCCGATAAGATCGAGCGCGCGCAGTCGCTGGTCGAAAAACTCGAAGGGCTGACGTTACAAATCGTACAACGCGCGGGCGTCGATGGCCGTCTTTTCGGTTCGGTGACCAATATCGACATTGTCGAAGCGCTCAAAAACAACGGTTTTGAATTGGAGCGCTCGATGGTACGCTTGATCAATGGTCCGTTGAAGCAAGTTGGCGACCATCCGGTCAATCTACAACTGCATACTGACGTGGTAGCGACGATCACTGTCAGCGTTTTGGGTGAAAGCAACGTCGGCTGATTGGAACGGCAACAAAGGGCGATGAAACAAAAACCCGATGGATTGCATCGGGTTTTTGCTTTATAAGGACAGCCACATCCTGTATTCTTCCCTTTTTATCCGCAGCAAAAAACCATGCCCGAACCGGATCAAGAAATCGAATCACTGAAATTGCCGCCGCATTCGTTGGAAGCGGAGCAGGCTATTCTGGGTGGATTGCTCATCGACAATGAGGCGATGGATCGCATCGGCGACTTGATCGCGCGAGACGATTTTTACGCCGATTCCCACCGTCTGATTTTTGACCATATCGAAAAATTGAGCGGTGGTGGCAAGGCTGTCGATGTCGTGACTGTTTCCGCCGCGCTGGAGGCGGTGCAAAAACTTGATTATGTCGGCGGCTTGCCCTATATCGGCGCGTTGGCGCAGAACGTACCGACGGCGGCGAATATTCGCCATTACGCTCAGATCGTCCGTGATCGCTCGATATTGCGCCAACTGATCGGCACGGCGGGCAAAATCGCCGACGGCGCGTACAACCCGTTTGGCAAAAGCGCGAAAGACATCCTCGACGAAGCCGAAGCAAGCATCTTGCATATCGCCGAACAGGGCATACGCGGGCAAAAACAGTATGCCGAAATTCATCATGTGCTTGCGGAAGTCGTCGAGCGCGTCGAAAAACTTTTCCACGATCCTGCCGATGTGACCGGTGTGCCGACGGGATTTACCGATTTGGACAGGATGACTTCCGGTTTTCAAGGCGGTGATTTGGTAATCATCGCCGGTCGCCCGTCGATGGGAAAAACCGCTTTGGCGCTCAATATTGGTGAGCATGTTGCTTTGGAGAAAAAATTACCGATTGTCGTTTTTTCGATGGAAATGTCGGCGACGCAATTGGCGCAGCGGATGCTCGGGTCGGTGGGGCATTTATCCAGCCAAAGCTTGCGTACCGGGCGTTTACAAAGGGACGATTGGGACAAATTGTCGCACGCGCTGGGTCGTTTGAGCGAAGCGCCGATCATGATCGATGAAACACCCGCGATGTCGGTGATCGAAGTGCGTTCGCGCGCGCGGCGGATCAAACGGCACTTCAAAGGGCAAGAACTGGGGTTGGTGATCGTGGATTATTTGCAGTTGATGCAAAGTTCCACATCGCAGGGTGAAAACCGGGCAACCGAAATCTCTGAAATTTCACGTTCTTTGAAAGCGCTGGCGAAAGAACTCGATGTGCCGGTAGTCGCGCTGTCACAGCTCAATCGCAGTCTGGAACAACGTCCGAACAAACGTCCTGTGATGTCCGATTTGCGCGAATCGGGCGCGATCGAGCAGGATGCCGATGTAATTTTATTTATTTACCGGGATGAAGTGTATAACCCCGATAGTCCTGACAAAGGGACGGCGGAAATCATCGTCAGCAAGCAGCGTAACGGTCCGACCGGGGTGGTGCGTTTGGCATTTCTCGGAGAATATACGCGCTTCGAAAACTTCGCGTTGCCCGGAACGTATTAAATCGCGTCCCACAATCGATGAATTTCCTAGAGACGATTCGGCGTGACGGGCGCTGAGCAAAATATTAGTTTTTCGCTTAAAAAACAAAGGGCGGCGCAAATAATTCAGGTTTTTGGAAAGAGGCAACCAAAATGCTTTTTTGTTCGCGATTGCTTACCGTCCAATTAAAAGAATAAAAGAAGCGCGATGTATCTAAAAATAGATAACGATTGCGTGTCATATTCCCGGCGCCAATAACAACAAAAATATTTATTTTCTCCGTAAAAAACAATACTGACCTTGAAATTGATATAGGTCAAAACATGTTTTCTTTAGGTAAGTATGATGCACTAACCTATACCGATTCGAGAGGGGGTTGTCGCTTGAATTACGATGGGGGAAAGAGAGAGAGAACACACATGAATATGTCGGGAATTCTAGTTGTTGCCAAACCGGAACAGTGTGAGGAAGTCGCGGCTGCTTTGGCAAAGTTGCCGGGGATAGAAGTTTTCCAGAAAGATGTGGAAAGCGGAAAGATCGTTATCGTTCAAGAAGCGACGTCCATCGAACAAGAAGCGGACGGCGCGCGCGTGATCCAACAGATTCCGGGCGTGATTACGGTCAATATGGTCTACCATTATTTTGCCGATGATCCATCGCTAAAGTATCCTTCTTCCGAAACAGCAGAATTATCATCGTATTGATTTGTTGTTAGTTCATAACTGCGCGAGATGCGTTAACCGATGTTCTAAAGGAGTTCACATGACCAGCCTATCACGTCGAGAATTCATGAAGAAAAGTATTGCCGCAACGACGGCGGCAACCGTTGGATTACCGGTAACCAAAGCCGCTTTGGCGCAAGCCAGAAACGCTGAAGCCGGATGGAAGTGGGATAAAAGTGTATGTCGTTTTTGCGGAACGGGTTGCGGCGAACAGGTCGCCACGTTCGAAGGTAAAATCGTCGCGATCAAAGGCGATCCCGATGCGCCGGTGAATCGCGGTCTGAATTGTATCAAGGGCTATTTCAACGGTCGTATTTTGTATGGTGAAGATCGTTTGACCCAGCCTCTGATGCGGATGAAAAACGGCAAATTCGATAAAACCGGCGATTTTGTTCCGGTGACATGGGAACAAGCGTTCGATGAAATCACGGCGCAGTTCAAGCGTGTCTATAAAGAAAAAGGTCCGGCGGCTGTTGCGATGCTGACATCGGGACAATCATTGGTTCAGGAAGGTTATGCTGCAGCCAAATTGATGAAGGGCGGCTTCCGTTCCAACAATATTGATCCGAACGCGCGTTTATGTATGGCAAGCGCGGTAGTCGGTTTCTATCAAACGTTTGGTATCGACGAGCCGGCGAACTGCTATGATGATTTCGAGCTTGCCGACATCACCGTACTGTGGGGCAACAATATGGCTGAAGCGCATCCGATCCTCTGGTCGCGCGCGACAGATCGCCGTCTTGCCGCCAAAGATTCACGGATCATCAACATCACGACTTACCGCAATATGTGTTCGGATATCGCGGATTTGGAAATTATCTTCAAGCCGAATACCGATCTGGCGATTCTGAACTACATTGCGCGTGAAATGGTCCAACGCAATGCGGTCAATATGGATTTCGTCAATAAGCACTGTGTATTTGCGACCGGTCCGGTTGATATCGGTTACGGCATGCGCCCAACCGATAAATTTGCATTCCCTGCGGAAAAAGATACGCAAGCACAACAGTTGAAACATACCATCGATAAATATGAAGCTATCGCGCAACGCCGTAAGGAAGGTACGGTTGCTGAAACAGCCAAGGCGGCCCCTGACGCGCATTGGCAGATTTCTTATGACGAGTTCAAGAGAGGATTGGAGCCGTACACACTCGATTTTGTCGCTGAATTGGCGAAAGGCGATCCCGACGAATCGTTGAATGCGTTTAAGAACAAGCTGAAACAACTTGCCGATTACTATATCTCCGGTCGGCAAAAGAATATCTTGTCGCTGTGGTGTATGGGCGTGAATCAGCATGTGCGCGGTGTTTGGGTCAACGAGCAAATTTATATGTTGCATTTGCTGTTGGGCAAACATGGTACGCCGGGTAATGGCGCGTTTTCGCTGACGGGTCAGCCGTCTGCTTGTGGCACGGCGCGTGAAGTGGGTACATTCAGTCACCGTTTGCCAGCCGACATGTTGGTTGCCAATGGCGCGCATCGCGCGCGCACCGAAAAGCTCTGGAAACTTCCCGCCAAGACGTTGAACCCGAAAGTAGGTACGGCGTTGATGGTCGCGATGCGTGGACTCGAGGACGGTTCAGTGAATTTCGTTTGGACGCAAACGGTGAATTTGTTCCAGTCTGTGCCGAACACCAACCACTGGCTAAAAGCGGCGCGTGATCCGAAAAACTTCATCGTAGTCGCCGATTCGTATCCGACATTGTCGGGCAAAGTCGCCGACGTGATTTTGCCGGCGGCGATGATTAACGAGAAATGGGGTGGATACGGTAACGCTGAGCGCAGAATGCAGGTCTGGCGGCAAAGGGTCAACGCGCCGGGTCAAGCGCGCGCCGATGTCTGGATGATGCTCGAATTTTCGAAACGCTTCACATTGAAAGAAGTTTGGGGCGAATTGCCGCTACCGGGTCTGAAAGTGGACGGTTTCCCGGAAAATAAAATGCCAAGCGTTCTCGAAGAGGCAAAGAAGATGGGTTATAACGAGGATATGACGTTATACGAAGTCTTATTTGCGCATGCCGATAACAAGAAATTCGCGTGGCCTGATCCTGTCGCGAAAGGCGAGGACAACACGGTCGTCAAACTGTTGGGCGACGGTTGGTTCGTTGAAAAAGCATTGTTCGAAGAATATCGTCAGTTTACCGTCGGTCATCAACATGATCTGGCGTCATTCGACGAATATTATGCCGATAACGTGCGGGGTCTACGCTGGCCGATCGTGAATGGTAAAGAAACCAAATGGCGTTTCTCGGAAGGTAACGACCCCTACGTCAAACCGGGCGAAGGCTATAATTTCTATGGTCCGCTGCTCAAAGCGACGGGAACCGGCGATTTGGACGGTGTCAAAGACGCCACGCCGAAACCGTTACCAGGTAGGGCGAAAATTTTCTTCCGTCCATATGCGGCTTATCCAGAGCAATTGAGTAAAGAATACGATTTGCAACTGTGTACTGGTCGTATCCTTGAGCACTGGCATACCGGTTCGATGACACGCCGTGTTCCCGAACTGCACCGTGCCGCGCCGAGCGCCGTTTTGTATATGCACGAAGCAGATGCTCAAGCGCGCGGTTTGAAACATCAAGACCTTACTTGGGTCGAAACCCGTCGTGGTAAGATCAAGATGATTCTGGATACGAGAGGGCGTAACAAGGTAGCGAAAGGCACGATCTTCGGCGCGTTCTTTGACGAAGGTGTTCAGGTAAATCAATTGACATTGGATGCAACCGATCCACTATCTCTTGAACCTGATTACAAGAAATCAGCGGCTAAGGTTTATAAAGCCTGATCGATGACGGTAGACCGAAAAACCCCGTACGGGGTTTTTCGGTTCGTGACGAGCTTCTGATGGAACAAACAAATCGACGGCAATTCCTGATTCGTACCGCGCAAATGACCGGCGCTGCTGCTTGTATTGGCATCGTCTGGACTGTGTTAATACAGAATCAGGCGCAAGTTGCCGCGCATGCGTTGCGTCCCCCCGGCGCGTTGTCGGAGTCGGATTTCATGGCGCAATGTCTCAAATGCGGGCAGTGCGTCAATGCTTGTCCTTACGATACGTTGAAATTATCGACGATTGCCGATGTGGCGCCGATTGGGACGCCGTACTTCATCGCGCGGGAGATTCCTTGCGAGATGTGCGCGGATGTTCCTTGTGTTCCCGTTTGTCCGTCGGGCGCGTTAGATAGAAATTTCACTGATATCACTAAAGCGCGTATGGGGCTTGCGGTGATTGACGAAGAAATGTGTTTGTCTTGGCGTGGTTTGCGATGCGAAGTGTGCTATCGTGTTTGCCCGGTGCGCGATAAAGCGATCAGTTTGACGATCGTGCAGCGTGAAACCAGCAGACACGCGGTTTTCGAGCCGGTGATTCATAGCGAGCATTGCACCGGATGCGGCAAATGTGAAAAAGCCTGTCCTACAGAAGAGGCGGCGGTTCGCGTATTATGGCCGCAATTCGTGCAAGGCAAGCTGGGCGAGCATTACAGTCCAACGCAAGGAGATAATTTCAAAGTTCAAGATATCGGAAAAAACACCAATATCGCCAAAGAACTCAAACCGGGCAGCAAAGAGCAAGCCGCGCCTGGCATGAATTATTTCAACCAATCTGGTGGACGTGAAGGCGAAATTCCGGGAGGGAAACCGTGAACGAAGTCAAAAACGGTGCGACCATGACCACCGAATCGGCTCCACAAAAGCCAGTGTCTCGTCCTCCGATCCGGCATTTTCAGATACCGCTTACGCTTGGCGGCAAGCTGTATGTCTGGCGTTTTCTCATTGCGCGGCGCTTGGTGCAAATCGGCGTGTTGATTTTGTTTATTGGCACCGCGCATTGGGGATGGACGCTGTTCAATCAGCCTGTTCTATCAGGAGATTTATCGTCGTCGCGTTTTCTCGGCGTGATTCCATTGTCCGATCCTTTTGCGGTATTGCAAATCATCGCCAGTCGACACATGCCGATTTTCGATGCTTTTCTTGGCGCGGCGATTGTTTTCTTGTTTTATTTGTTATTGGGCGGCCGCGTGTTTTGCTCGTGGCTGTGTCCGGTAAACATGGTAACCGATCTAGCCAATTGGTTGCGCGAAAAAGTCGGCGTGCGCAGTCTGTTCATCGTTCCGGCGAAAACGCGCTACTGGGGGCTTTTGTTGGCGCTGATTTTATCTTTTATCTTGGGCGTTGCCGCGTTTGAATGGATCAGCCCGATTGCCGTGATGCACCGCGAGCTGATTTTCGGAATGGGTATCGGGTTGATCGCGGTGTTGGGTATATTTATTTTCGACCTGCTGATCATGGCGCATGGCTGGTGCGGGCATCTTTGTCCGCTCGGCGCGTTTTGGTCGATTGTCGGACGTGTCGGGCAGGTACGCGTAGCGTTCGATGATGCCGCTTGTTCTCGTTGCGGAGACTGCGTCAAAGTATGTCCGGAACCGCTCGTTCTTAATTTCAAAGAAGCCGCGCGTCACGGCATGATACGTTTTGGAGAATGTACCAATTGCGGTAAATGTGTCTCGATTTGCCCTGAACAATGTCTTTCATTTAATCTTCGTGCGTGCATTCGTAAAGGCGCAGAGCCGTCGCAGACCACGCATAATTCATCATCCTGAAACCGAGAGAGGAAAAATTATGAAACGCTTGACCTTGATTGTTGTATCCAGTTTAATCGTCGGCTTGGTTGCTTGTGCAACGCAGTCGATTCCTGATTCTCAAATTGGGCTTTCCAAAGCCAGCGTTTTTGAAACGCAAACTCCGACACCATACGCCCTCGATGGCAAGGGCGCGGGCGGCGCGGCGGAAGCAGCCTACGGGGTACCGCCGTTAATCCCACATGAAATCGCGAGTTACCAGACTAGTCGAGAGAATAACATGTGTATCGCTTGCCACGATCGCCCGGGACAAACCAAGAAAGTCGGTGATCCCAACGATCCGCAACCCATTCCCTCTTCTCATTATGTCAGCGCTAAGCCTGGCGAAAAACTCAGAGTTTCTGGCGCCAATTATCATTGCGAGCTTTGTCACGCGCCGGCAGCGAACGTGCCCGACCTCGTGAAAAATACAGGTCCAAAACCAAAGCGTTAGTCGGCGGTTTCGCAGGGCATCGCTACCTAAGCAGTATTCGTCTCAAACAAAGGGTTCGCTTACGCGAACCCTTTGGTCGCGTTCAAATAGATAAAATTCAAACGGATGAAATCAGTTTGAACATGACTTCATCCAAGCCGACAACTTCGCTCGATGACTGAAAGCGCTTGGGTTCTGACGCTTTATTGATTGATACCTTTGCCAAACTTGGACAACTCGACCCGAACGGTTTATTATGGATCAAGACCAGTAAATGACGGGGTAAACACCCTGCGCACAACCATTTTATGACATTGCCAAAAAAATTGACAACTTTCATTAGCTAGGTCGAGAGTTTATCTTCTACAATGAAAACAATTCCATTTTATTCTGGAGATTACAAATGAAAGAAGAGAGAAAAGTTACTCGTGAGCTTTTCGATCAAATCATGGTGCCCTGTTATGCACCAGCGCCGTTTATTCCTGTGCGTGGTTTGGGTGCGCGTGTTTGGGATCAGCGAGAACGGATGTATATCGACTTTAGCGCAGGCGTTGCTGTGAACGCGCTGGGGCATTGTCATCCGGTGATGATTAAGGCGATTGAAGGTCAAGCAAGAGAGCTTTGGCATGTTTCCAATTGGATGACCAATGAACCGGCGCTGCGGTTGGCGCAACGGTTGATCAAACATACGTTTGCCGAGCGCGTTTTCTTTTGTAATTCCGGCGCAGAAGCGAATGAAGCGGCGCTGAAACTGGCTCGCCGTTATGCGCACGACCGTTTTAGCGCGCAAAAAGTCGAAGTGATTTCGACACAAAACGCTTTCCACGGACGTACCCTGTTTACGGTCACGGCGGGCGGGCAACCCAAATATTCTTCGGGTTTCGGTCCCACGCCGGGCAACGTGACGCACGTACCTTATAACGATATCGAGGCATTGCAAAATTGCTTCGAACGATACGGTGATAACGTGTGCGCGACGATCGTCGAGACGATACAAGGTGAGGGTGGCGTGATCTCAGGAACGCAAGAGTTTCTGCATATGGCGCAACACTTGTGCAAATGGCATAAAGCGATCTTAATCATCGATGAAGTGCAAACGGGCATGGGGCGTACCGGTTCTTTGTTTTCATATATGGACAAAGGCGTGATGCCGGATATTTTGACTTCGGCGAAAGGCTTGGGCGGCGGCATTCCGATAGGCGCGATGCTGACGACGCATGAGTTTGCCAGTGTATTCACGCCTGGCGTGCATGGCACGACATACGGCGGTAATCCTCTGGCGTGCGCCGTTGCCGCGGCGGTGTTCGATACGATCAACACGCCGGAGTTTTTGGATGGTGTGAAAACGCGGCACATGATGTTCATGGCGGGATTGAAGAAAATCAACGCGAATCAATCGTTCTTCAAAGAAATTCGCGGCGAAGGATTGCTGATCGGCTGTGAATTGAACGACGACAGGCGTGGCAAAGCCGCCGATATCGTCGCTGCCGCCGGTAAGCAAGGATTGCTAATTTTGATGGCGGGCGCGGATGTGGTGCGGATCGCGCCGCCGCTCAATATCAGCGAAGAAGATATCATCGAAGGATTGGCGCGATTGGAAAAAGCGTTGACGGCGAAAGTATAAGATTCCGGTGTCAATGAGAAGCTCTGTTCATATCGATTCCGAAACATGGTCGGCGAAAATGCGCACGCCGTTCGCGGTATTGGGTATACGCAGTAACGGCACGTATATTACCAATATTGCTTTTCTCTCACGGAAGGTCAAAGATGCCGCGCCGTCCGACGCGCTTAGTGAGCGCGTCATACGGGAAGTGCAATGTTATCTCGACGATCCGATGTTTCGCTTTAGCGTACCAATCATGCCGCATGGCACGCCGTTTCAGCAGCGCGTGTGGAAAGCGCTGCAATCCATCCCGAGTGGGGAACCATCGACTTATGGCGAAATCGCGCGGCGACTCGATACCGCGCCGCGCGCCGTCGGCGGCGCATGTGGCGCAAATCCGATCGTACTCGTGATTCCATGTCACCGCGTCGTTGGGCGGCATTCTTTGGGCGGATTCATGCATGCCGAAGCGGGGGATCCATTACGCATCAAACGTTGGTTGCTTGACCACGAAGAAACGTTAGGCAATGAACGGGACGACTGAGCACGACAAAGTGTTTGGTGTCTCATTGTCTCCTCAAGACGCGGCGTTGATCGACGTTTTTTGCGATCAAGCCTGGTTGCAAGATGGTCTGGCGGCGACTTCACTTTCCGCGTACCGCGCGGATTTATCTTCATTTGCGTCGTGGCTTGCCGCGCAGGGGAAACGATTACACACGGCGGATCGCGCCGATATCGAGCGCTGGCTGGCGGAACAGTTTACGCGGAACGCCAAGGCGACATCGGTATCCCGTCGATTGTCGACATTGCGCCGTTTTTATCGTATGCAACATGAGCGAGGAGAACTGGCGGACAATCCGGCGTTGCGCGTGCGCGCGCCACGCAAAGGACGGCATCTGCCGAAAAATCTGTCGGAAGAACAAATCGAAAGTTTGCTGAACGCGCCGGATACAGAGACGTCGCTCGGTTTGCGTGATCGCGCCATGCTGGAAACGCTGTATGCAACAGGTTTACGTGTTTCTGAATTAGTTGGACTGAAGATCGGACAAGTCGCGTTGCAAGACGGTGTCGTGCGCGTTTTTGGCAAAGGTAGCAAAGAAAGGCTCGTGCCGCTCGGCGAAGAAGCCGTGAATTGGTTACGCCGCTATCTCGACGCGGCAAGACCGCAATTGATCAAGAACGCGCGCAATGACATATTGTTTTTGACATCAAGAAAAAGCGAACTGACGCGACAAGCGTTTTGGGCATTGATTAAACGTTATGCCATACGCGCTGGTATTGAACCGCAACAATTATCACCACATGTGTTGCGACATGCGTTTGCGACACACTTGCTCAATCATGGCGCTGATTTGCGCGTCGTGCAACTTCTACTGGGGCATTCTGATATTACGACAACAACAATTTATACGCATGTGGCGCGCGAACGTTTGAAGAAGTTACATGCCGAACATCATCCGCGCGGGTGATCGTTTGCGCCAGCACGTTTTTAGCAAAACCCACGAAGCCAAAAAATTTATTACGTCATTCTGTTTTCATCGCTTTGTAAGAAAACAAGCTGACGTAAATCCTGAGTATTGTTATCATCTACTCTGCGCGCTCAGGCGCGGCAGCACTTGTGAATATTCATGAAGAAAAATCGGGCACTGATCCTCGGTGTGGGGAATGTTTTGTGGGCGGACGAAGGCTTCGGCGTGCGTGCGGTCGAGGCATTGCATCGGGCGTATGCTTTTGATGAAAACGTGACGCTGATGGACGGGGGTACGCAAGGGCTGAACCTTTATCCATACATTATGAAGTCGCCGCATGTATTGGTGTTCGACGCGATTGCTTTCGGTCTACCGCCGGCAACGTTGAAATTGTTGCGCAACAACGAGATCCCCGTCTATTGCGCGACGAAAGTGTCGCCGCATCAGACAACGCTCAACGAGGTATTGGCGCACGCGCAGTTGCTCGGCACGATGCCGGACGAAATCACGGTGATCGGTGTGCAACCAGAAGTGCTTGACGATTTCGGCGGAAGTTTGTGTGAAAGCGTGCGCGCGCGCATTCCCGAAGCGATACGATTGGCGGTCGAAGAGCTTGCGCGTTGGGGTTTTCCGGCAACGCCGCGTTCAGAAAACGAAGCGGTTTTGCCCTTGAATTGCGAAGCGCTCGATCTGACACCTTACGAAAACGACAGACCTTCCGAGTCGGTGGCTTGCCGTATCGGCGATCCGCGTTTTTTGAAATATTAAATATTGATATGTGTATCGGTATTCCGATGCGGGTCTGTGAGATGCTGGAAAACACGGCGTGGTGTATGCAGGACGGTGAGCGGGTGTTGGTCGATATGATGCTGGTCGGTTGGCAGCCGGTGAATAGTTGGGTGTTGACATTTCGGGGATCTGCTGTGCGGACGATGAGCGAAGAAGAAGCAAAGCAAATGAAAGCGGCGCTTTTGGCGCTTCAACAAGTGATGATGGGTGACGTTTCGCAAGTGGACACACTTTTTGCCGATCTGGTCAATCGCGATCTGCAGCTTCCTGAACATCTGCGCAAAGAAATGAAATCATGACGGATAAACTAGCGATACCACCTTTGCTTGTGCGTCTGCTCGAACATCCGCAGGCGATGGAAGTCACGAGTGACAATTTCGATCGTGTGCGAAAAACGCCCGGATGGTTGCTGCTGTTTTTTACCGAAGACCCTCTGCGTTATCGAGAAACGCTCGATTTCGCGGTGATTGCTCCGGAATTGTTGGCGTTTTTTTCGGAGATCGCTCCGATGCGCTTGGGCGTTTTGTTGCCGGAAATGGCGCGCGCGTATCAGCCGCGCTACGGTTTTTGTCGCTGGCCTGCGTTTGTGCTGCTGCGCGACGGAAAATATCTCGGTGCGATTGATGGTATGCGTACTTGGGATAAATTGATTACTGAAATGACGCGCTTGATAAACGCTGAGCCAGTACGACTGCCGACGATAAGAATTACTGTGCAGCAATCGGATACCGGAGCTTGCCACTAAGTATTTTGTTTGATGATGACCGATTCGTTTTCCATACCCGTTGTGCCCAACGATGTCGATACGGCGATGTTCTCGCAAGCGTATGATGTTTTGCGCAATTTCGCCGAAGCGTTGAATCATTGGACATTCCAGCCATTCGGCGGCGGAGCTGTTCCGCGTTGTGATCTTTCAGAGTTGTCTGACGATGTATTGAAAATACTCGATGATGTTCTGGGCGAGGGCGAAGTCAGTGCGCGCGTTGATGACGCGTCGCGTCGGTTGAGCGTGCAAGAATCCATATTTCCGGGGATTTGGCGTGTTCGTGAATTCGACCGCGCGGGCAATGGGATCGCGCATTGGATAGAGGCGGGCGCGTTACCGACGGAAGTGATCGAATGCGCGCAACAGGCGGCGCAACCGGCGTTGCCGGAAATATCGTTTCCTGAAGGAGCGATGAATACCCCCGCGCTTTTTTCGGAAATGGCCGCGCGATTGTCTGCTTTCGACCGCGCGCAGAACGCGCACGTGATTAACTTAACGCTATTGCCGTTGACGCCGGACGATTATGAAATATTGACACAGGCGTTACCGATTGGACCGGTGGCGATTATTTCGCGCGGGTTCGGAAGTTGTCGGGTGACTTCAACCGGTGTTCGCCACATCTGGCGCGTTCAGTATTTCAACAGTAAAAATACATTGATCCTTAATACATTGACGATTGCCGAATGTCCGTATTCGGTGCTTGCCGCAGCGGAAGATCTCGAAGATACGCGCGCGCGTCTTGCCGACTTATTGCTTTGGATGCGCGAATGCGCGGAAGATCAGCGTTTATCAAATCAGGGAAAATCATGACGACAAATGATCAACGAGATAGTCCGAGAATCGGACCGACCACGAAGATGGAATGCAAGGTATGCTGGTATGTCTATGATCCTGTAACGGGCGATGAGGAATGGCAAATTCCGGCGGGTGTGCCGTTCTATGATTTGCCGGAACATTGGACTTGTCCACTGTGCGGCGCGACCAAAGATCAATTCCTTGTCGTGCGGGATGATGAGACATGAGCGACCTCGACGTTTCGGCTTCCGAGATGTTACCCGACCCATCGCCGAAATTGTGTGAAGCGTTTAAACGCATCGAGCAAACGCGAATGCAAGGATTGTCTTTTCTCAATCCCAATATTCATGTCGAAGCTGTGGGTTTTCGTCCTTGGGATGTGTTTTGGTTGGGGATAATGTTGACGCCTTGGACGATGAATTTATTTTTGACGCCGCGCGAAAAAGAAAAATGGATTAAAGTCGGACGGGGTGAGCGTCTGCAATATAATTTTCCGGCAGGTGCTTACGATTTCATCGTCGCGCGCGACGATATGATCGGCGACTATATGATGTGCTCGCTTTTCTCGCCGGTGCAACAATTTGGTGACCATGAGGCGGCGCGGCTGACGGCGGAGTATGTCTTGGAGGCGTTGTTCAAGAGCGACGCGCCGGCGACGACCGACGACCGACCGTTAACGTTGCAGGAAAAAATGGAAGCGCCGTTGTCCAAACGCGATTTTCTCAGAGGACGTTTTTTGCGGAGTGAGCGAACGTGAAACGCGAATTGACTTTGATCTTAAAAATACGAGACAATCACGTCGCGCGCATTTTGATTAAATTGCCGCGTATCAACACGACGAAACTATTATCGAAACACACCATTATCGAAGGTCAGCGTTTGTTACCTTCGTTGTTCAGCGTTTGTGCTCAGGCGCAAGGCGCGGCGGCTTGGGGCGCATTGGTATGTTCCGGCGGTAACAGTGACGATCTCAAAGAACACGAAATGATGCACACGGTGGCGGTGCAAATCGAAAGCATTCAAGAGAACCTGCGCTCATTGACATTTAGTTTGCCGGACACTTTGCGCGATATGGCGATGATGGGACATTTCGCGAAAACGTGGCGGGAAAGCACGCAATTTCTTGGGCGGCTACAGCAGGCAATGCAGCAGGATGAATTCATCTTTCCCGATAGCTTCCGTGCTTTGCTTGGCGCGTGGGACGATTTTTGTGAGGCTTACATCTTCGGCGTACACTCCGAGCAGTGGCTGAAAAAAATGGAAGCGCTGCAAACGTTCAGCGATCTCGCGCCGACGCCCGTATTGCAGTGGGTTCGAGGCATCGCTCAGGAAATGCCCGAATTAGGGCGGATGATCACGGAACCATTACCTTTGGAATCTTATCGTCGCGGTACGATGAGATGGGAACATCTAATTTCGCAGCCCTTTGAGGCGGGAACTTGGTTGCGGATAAATCAAGAGCCAGGTATGGCGTTTGTCATCGATCGTTTTGGCAACAGCGCCGCGTCAAGGATCGTCGGAAGATTGGTTGATGTCGCGCGTACATTGACAATGCTGTTCGGCGATTACGATGCCGAGCCGTGGATCAAAACCTATCGCTCAGACGGTGACTTTTGCGTCGCCGAAGTGCAATGCGCGCGCGGCGTTTTGCTCCATCGCGCCAAAGTAGAAAATAATCATATCGTGTCTTATAACGTTTGCGCGCCGACCGATTGGAACTTGCACAAAAACGGCGCGTTATCGACATTGATCGGAGTTGCCGCGGCGAATCGGGATCGTTTGTATCGTCACGCAACGTGGCTGGTGCAGTCGCTCGATCCTTGCGTGGCGTTCAGTATTGAGATGGACGAGGAAAAGTAAGTGTATGCACGAAATGTCATTAGCTAAAAGCATGTATGAGATCATCGAAGAAACCGCGCGCAAGAATAACGCAAAGCAGGTAAAATCGGTACAAGTCGAATTGGGCGTGTTGTCGCATGCCGAACCGGACGCGCTGACATTTGCTTTTGAAGTTGTGACGCACGGCACGATCGCCGAAGGCGCGCGTTTCGATATTATCAGATTGTCGGGTAAAGCATGGTGCATGGTTTGCGCGCGCACAGTGCCGTTACCGAAACTCGGCGCGCCATGCCCCGATTGCAACGGTTATCAATTAGCGGTGACGCAAGGCGATGAAATGCGTATCGCTTCTATCGAAATTATTTGATTTTTAAGGAGAATAGTCATGTGTTCTACTTGTGGTTGTGGTGAAGGAAACCTTCATATCGATGGCGTTTCGCCGCATGAGCATCCGCATACACACCAACACGATCATGAGCACGAGCATGACGGATGTCACCATACTCATCCTCATGAACATATGCACTCTCATTCGCATCATCATGAGCATACGCGCGATTCGGCGCATATTGATCCCGCGCCGCGTATGGTTGAAGTCGAGCGCGACTTGTTGGAGCGCAATGATGCGGTTGCGCGTGAAAACCGACAATGGTTTCGAGATCACGCATTGTTCGCGCTGAATCTCGTATCCAGTCCGGGGGCGGGGAAAACGACTTTATTGGTACATACCATTGAAGCGTTGAAGAATGAATGTCAATGTGTCGTGATTGAAGGCGATCAACAAACGCAAAACGATGCAGAGCGTATTCGCGCCACGGGTATTCCCGCCGTGCAAATCAATACCGGCAAAGGATGCCACCTCGATGCGCGCATGGTACAGCAAGCGATGAACAATTTGCCGCCCCTGAACCAAGGACTATTATTTATCGAGAACGTCGGCAATTTGGTATGTCCTGCGGCATTTGATCTTGGCGAAGCGCATAAAGTTGTGGTTCTTTCTGTGACAGAAGGAACGGACAAACCGCAAAAATATCCCGACATGTTCCATGAAGCGAATATAATGTTAATCAACAAAATTGACCTATTGCCGTATGTCGATTTTGATGTCGAGCAGGCGATTGCCTATGCGCAACAAGTGAATCCTAATATTAAGGTCATACGTATTTCAGCGGTGATCGGTGATGGCATGGACGAATGGTTGAACTGGTTGAAAGAAAATGCCAACGAAGCGCGAAAGGTGCGCGATGACGACGTTCACGCATTGCGACGGAGAATCGCGGAACTGGAAGCGCGGTTAAACCCATAAACGGCAGCTTGGGAAATTGACACGCGGCACGATAGTGATGAAAACAGATTCTTTGACGCGCCGACGCTTGCAGGTACGCGGCGTCGTGCAAGGCGTCGGATTTCGTCCGTTTGTGCATCGATTGGCGCGGGAAATGGCGTTGACTGGATGGGTACGCAATGGCGTTACTGGCGTGCACATTGAAATCCAAGGCGACGCAGACAAATTGTCTCGTTTTGCTGAAAAACTAATCATCGCCGCGCCGCGATTGGCGCGTATTGACGAGATCATCACCGAAGATATCGCGCTTGAAAAAACGGCGAGTTCATTTTTTGTTGAAGAGAGCGCATGTGACGGCGCGGTGACTACTATTATCGGAGCGGATAGCGCGATTTGCGATCTTTGTCTCAAGGAAATGCTTACACCGTCTGACCGGCGTTATCGTTATCCGTTCATCAACTGTACGCATTGCGGACCTCGTTATACGCTGGTGCGTCATTTACCTTATGATCGCGCGACGACGAGTATGTCGGTCTTTACCCAATGCGCGGAATGTTTGACAGAATATACAAATACCGAGCATCGCCGTTATCATGCGGAACCCAATGCTTGCCCACGATGCGGACCTCATCTGAAACTCTATGACGCGAAAGGGCAATCGTTGATGGGTGACGCCATTCACGAAACGTTGCGCGTTGTGCGCGATGGCGCGATCGTCGCGGTCAAAGGATTGGGCGGCTTTCATCTCGCTTGTGACGCGCGCAATCGTAGCGCTGTCGATACGTTGCGGCGGCGCAAGATGCGTGACGAAAAACCATTTGCTTTGATGATGCTCAATATTGAGTCGGCGCGTTGCTGGTGCGAGATCGATGAAGAAGAAGCCAAGTTATTACAAAGTAGCGAACGACCAATCGTATTATTAAAAAAGAAAATCGGCGTCGACGATATTTTTCCAAAAATCGCGGGCGGGATGAATACGTTAGGGATCATGCTTCCCTATACGCCGATTCATTATTTGCTTTTCCATGAGGCTTTGGGACGCCCATCGACGCACGATTGGCTTCAGCAGGCGCATGATTCATCATTGGTCATGACTTCAGCAAATCCATGCGGCGAACCGTTGGTAATCGACAATGAAGAGGCGTTGCGACGTTTATCGGGTATTGCCGATTATTGGCTGATGCACGATCGCCAGATCGTTTCGCGTTGCGACGATAGTGTGGTGCGCGCAAATAAAGAAACAGGGGGACCACTTTCCACTACGCCGCAATTCATACGCCGCGCCCGTGGTTATACGCCGCGCGCGATTCGTTTGCGCTGTACGGGCAATGTGCCGCCAGTATTGGCAACCGGCGGTTTTTTCAAAAACACGGTTTGTATTACACGTGATGATGAAGCTTTTCTATCGCCACATATCGGTAGTCTCGATAATGTAGCGACACGCTTGGCGTTTGACGCTACGGTGACGCATTTATTAAAACTATTAGACGTTACGCCACAGGCGATTGCTCATGACCGCCATCCTGATTTTTACAGTACGCACGTTGCCGCTGCTTTGGCGCAACGGTTTTCTGTGCCGCTCATCGGTGTGTCGCATCATCACGCGCACATCGCGGCGACTGTTGCCGAACATCATATCGACGAACCCGTCGTCGGATTGGCGTTCGATGGCATGGGACTTGGCGACGACGATACGACATGGGGCGGAGAGTTATTATTAGTCGATGACGCGCGTTGTATCCGCATCGGTCATTTGATGCCGCTCTTACTTGTTGGCGGAGATCGAGCCGCTCGTGAACCTTGGCGAATGGCGGCGAGCGTACTTGCGCAAACGATGACAGCGCAAGAAGCGGAACGGACGATTGCGCGGCGTTTCGGCGCACAAAGCGCGGTATCGACAGTGACGACATTATTACTGCGCGCGCAAAATCAAAAATCGCTTCATACGCCATTAACGACGAGCATGGGTAGAGCCTTCGACGCGGCGGCGGGCGCGTTAAGCGTTTGCGCGTGTATGAGTTACGAAGGTCAGGCGGCGATGTTGCTCGAAGGTTTGGCGCACCGCTATCTAGATCGTCATTCGACATTGCCGGCAGATACTTCGTTGTATCGAATCGACGAAAGCATGTTGTCGATTTTGGATATTAAACCTTTACTGGCATCGTTATTTGATATCGACGACGCGGAATATGGCGCGGCGTTGTTTCATGGCACATTGATTGCAGCGACGGTCGATTGGACGGATCGCAACGCGCGTCGAGAAAATATTCGGCAAATCGTATGTGGTGGCGGTTGTTTCATGAATACATTATTAGCGCGTGGTGTCGAGCGCGGTCTATCGGCGCGCGGCTATCGAGTCTGGCAATCGCGTGCCGTACCATCCAACGATGGTGGGTTGAGTTTGGGGCAAGCTTGGGTTGCAATACAAATGTTGATAGGAAACCAATAAATTAGGAACAATTATGTGTTTGGCGATTCCCGCGCGAATTCTTGAGATCAGGGCGGACGATTGGGCGATAGTCGAGTTGTCCGGTGTTCGCTGCGCCGTTTCACTGGCGCTGGTGGATGATGCGGCAATCGACGATTACGTGATCGTGCATGTTGGTTACGCGTTGGCAAAACTTGATCAGGCAGAAGCGAAGGCGACCCTGCGAGCAATGGAGGAGTCGAGCTTACTCGAAGATATGGGGCAGGGCGCATGAAATACATCGACGAATTTCGAGATCGTCGTCTCGCACAACAACTTGCGCTCGCGATCAAACGCGAAGCCAGTTCCCAGCGCGATTATCGCCTGATGGAATTTTGCGGTGGTCACACACATGCGATTTCTCGTTATGGGCTGAAAGATTTACTTCCGGAAAACGTGTATATGGTGCATGGACCGGGTTGTCCGGTATGTGTATTGCCGATCGGACGCATCGACAACGCGATAGCCCTTTCCCGCGAGCCTGGTGTGATTCTTTGTACTTACGCCGACACGATGCGCGTTCCCGCATCGAACGGATTGTCGTTGCTCAAAGCCAAGGCGCAAGGCGCGGATATTCGGATGCTTTATTCTTGCGCTGACGCGTTATCGTTAGCACAGAAAAATCCAGAACGTAATATCGTTTTTTTCGCAATTGGTTTTGAAACGACGACACCGCCGACAGCCGTGATCATTCGACAAGCCAGAGTCTTAGGCTTGAAAAATTTTTCGGTATTTTGCAATCATGTGTTGACGCCGCCGGCAATCGCGCATATTGTCAATGCGCCTCAGGAGAGCGGCGTATCCATCGACGGATTTATCGGTCCCGCGCATGTTTCGACCGTGATCGGAAGCGCGGCATACGAACCGTTCGCCAAAGAATATCACCGTCCGGTGGTGATTGCCGGATTTGAACCGTTGGACGTGATGCGGGCGATTTTGATGTTGATTCGCCAGCTCAACGAAAATCGCGCTGAAGTCGAAAATGAGTTCACGCGCGCGGTAACACCCGAAGGCAACGTCAAAGCTAAAATGTTGATGTCCGAAGTTTTTGAATTGCGCGATTCTTTCGAGTGGCGCGGCTTGGGTGAGATGCCGAAAAGCGCGTTGCGTATTACTTCCGCGTACCGCGAATTTGACGCCGAGCGCCGTTATGATATTCCGTATCACAAAGTCGCCGATCACAAAGCTTGTGATTGCGGCGCGATTTTGCGCGGATTGAAGAAACCTGTCGATTGCAAAGTTTTTGGAACAGCGTGCACGCCCGAAAATCCATTGGGCGCATGCATGGTATCTTCGGAGGGCGCGTGCGCCGCGCATTATACTTATGGGCGTTTTCGTGATGTCATTCATCGAGAGGAACATCGTCATGCATGATAAGAAACCGCGAAAAACTTATATACGTCCTTTGGATTTCAAAAACGGGTGTGTGGACATGACGCACGGCAGCGGTGGTCGTGCTTCCGCGCAGTTGATCGACGAATTATTTGGTAACGCCTTCGATAACGATTATTTGCGCCAGCGCAACGATCAAGCCGCTTTCGATATCGTCGGTAGGCGGATGGTGATGACTACCGACGCACACGTGATATCGCCGCTATTTTTCTCGGGCGGCGATATTGGCAGTCTGTCGGTGCATGGAACGATCAATGATATTGCGATGGCGGGCGCGCAACCGCTGTATTTGGCGGCGTCGTTCATTCTCGAGGAAGGTTTTCCTTTAGCTGATTTGCGACGCATCGTCGAATCTATGGCGCAAGCGGCGCGTAACGCCGGCGTGTTGATTGTGACCGGCGATACCAAGGTCGTCGAACAGGGAAAAGGCGACGGCGTTTTTATCACCACTACCGGAATCGGCGTAGTGCCACCTAATATTGATATTCGCGGTGATCGTGCGGAAGCCGGTGATACGATTATCGTCAGCGGCACGATTGGCGATCACGGTGTTTCGGTGATGGCGTTGCGCGAAGAATTGTCATTCGATACGACGTTGCAGTCGGACACTGCCGCTCTGCATACGTTGGTGGCGACGATGATCAATGCTGTTTCCGATATCCACTGTTTGCGCGACCCGACACGCGGCGGTTTAGGTACGACGTTGAATGAATTGGCGCAGCAATCCGGCTGCGGTATGGTGATCGACGAGGATAGATTGCCGATCAAGCCCGAGGTCAACGCTGCTTGCGAATTTCTCGGACTGGATCCTCTCTACGTCGCTAATGAGGGAAAACTGGTGGCGATTTGCGCTGAGAAAGACGCGCAAAAATTATTGACCGCGATGCGCCATCATCCGCTTGGACAAGACGCCGCGATCATCGGCGAAGTCATTGCCGACAAGCATTGTTTCGTGCAGATGAAAACTTCATTCGGCGGCAATCGGGTCGTGGATTGGTTGACCGGTGAACAGTTGCCGAGAATTTGCTGAAACGATCATGATGATGGCGATGAATGGTTATTTTTGATCTTATCTTGACGTATGAACATTTTTGTCCGTTATCGAGCTTTTGTTTCTATTATAGGTTTTTATAGGGTTTGCTCATCACGCAAAAATAAAGGGCGTATGGATCTCATACGCCCTTTCTTCAGAAAACGCCTTATGGGCGTCTAAATCTGAATCAAGCTTTTACCGTTTCTTGCGTTGTTACTTTTTCCGGGATCGTGAGCCATTCTTTCCGTAGCGCGCGATTGACGGCGCTGATAACGGCTTTCAATGTCGAGGTGACAATATTCGGGTCGAGCGCCACGCCGTAAAGCGAGTTTTCTTCGCCGACGCGCAATTGCACATAGGCGGCGGCAGTGGCGTCTTCACCGGTACCAGTGGCGTGCTCGCTGTAGTTCAATACGTGAATATCGAAACCGAGACGGTCACGCAACGCATGGATGAACGCGTCAACAGGACCGTTGCCCGTACCATGAATGGTGTATGGTGCACCGTTGATATTGATCGTCGCGTTGAGGTTTTCAACGCCTTTACCATTGCCGTTGTGTACGGAGCTATGCGCGTTGTAAATCAGCGGCGCGTCAGGTTGTTTCAAATATTCATTTTCAAACATTTGAAAAATTTCTTTTGATGGAAGTTCCTTGCCGGTTTGGTCGGTTACTTTTTGGACGATCTGGCTGAACTCGATTTGTAAGAGGCGCGGCAGCAAGAAACCGTGATCGCGTTCGAGCAGGTATGATACGCCACCTTTACCCGATTGACTGTTAACGCGAATCACCGCGTCGTAGGTTCGACCGACATCGGCAGGATCGATCGGCAAATAAGGGACTTCCCAAATCGGATTATTGAGTTTGAGATTTTCTCTGCGTCGGGTCATTCCCTTTTTGATGGCGTCCTGATGCGATCCCGAAAAAGCGGTAAAGACCAAATCGCCGCCATAAGGATGGCGCAAATGCACCGGAATTTGATTGCAACGTTCGACGATGCGCACGATTTCATTGACGTCGGAAAAATCGATTTCGGGATCGATGCCGTGCGTGAAAAGATTCAATCCCAACGTGACCAAGCACACGTTGCCGGTACGTTCGCCGTTACCGAAGAGACACCCTTCGATACGATCGGCGCCCGCGAGCAATGCCAGTTCCGCCGCCGCGACGGCGCAGCCGCGATCATTGTGTGGATGTACTGAAAGAATGATACTGTCGCGTTTTTTGATGTGACGCAGCATCCATTCGATCTGATCGGCGTACACGTTCGACGTGGTCATTTCCACTGTGGACGGCAAGTTGAGAATGATTTTTTTCTCCGGCGTCGGTTGCCAAATGTCGATCACGGCATTACAAACTTCGGCGGCAAAATCCAGTTCTGTGCCGGTAAAACTTTCCGGCGAGTATTCGAACGTCCATTCAGTTTCGGGATACTCTTTGGCGATGTCGTGGAGTAGTGCCGCGCCGGAAACGGCGAGATCGCGGATACCTTCTTTGTCCATTCCAAACACGATGCGGCGTTGAACTTCCGACGTCGAATTATATAGGTGCACGATAGCGCGCTTTACGCCTTTTAACGCTTCAAAAGTCTTGCGAATCAACGCTTCGCGCGATTGTGTCAACACTTGCACCGTAACGTCGTCGGGAATGAGTTTTTCGTCGATCAAAAGACGTGTGAAATCGTAATCGGTTTGCGACGCTGCCGGAAAACCGATCTCGATTTGCTTATAGCCCATACGCAACAGTAATTCGTAAAGCTGCATTTTACGTTTGCCATTCATGGGTTCGATCAACGCTTGATTGCCGTCGCGCAGATCAACGCTGCACCAGATGGGCGCATGGGTTAAGGTATTGTTCGGCCAGGTCCGATCTTTGAGTTGAACGGGCGGATAAGGTCGATATTTGGCGGAGGCCGGTTCATGAGTAAAAGTCAACATAAAATCACCTGATAAGCAAAGTATTAAAATACCTTCCTTTTGGAAAGGTACGCGCTGATAACAACAAAAAGGGAATAAGAGAAATTTAAATGCGCGCGAGGCGCAGCAGAAGCAGCCCGCTCAACGACAGGCTGGCAAGAAAGAGGGTTACAAAAACAGTAAAAGAATACATGAGATGGAAAATAACGGATTTTTGCCAATGACGCAAGTAAATTTGCGTCATTAGCGGCAAATAAGTGATTTTATTGTATCAAAATATCAATTTCGACGTTACCGCATCGATCGCGCTCATTGATCTGTTTTATCGGACGGCGAATCCAGTGTTGTTTCTCGAATATGCGGCATGGCAAGCCGCAAGTAGTGCAACATTGATCCAATGGTGAGTAACACGGCGATCCACATAGCGATGGTACCGACGGTGACCGTCGAAATCCAAGGCAGGATTGGCTCATACAGAAGCAGCGCGGTGATGGCAACCATCTGCGCGCCGGTTTTGATTTTGCCGATCATGGCGACGGTGACGCTTTTCATTTGCCCAAGCTGCGCCATCCATTCGCGTAACGCGGAAATAGTGATTTCGCGCCCAATGATGATCATCGCAAAAATGGCGTTCGTCCGCTCAAGATCGACAAGTACGATCAACGCCGCGGCGACGATCAATTTGTCGGCGACCGGGTCGAGAAACGCGCCGAATTTGCTGGTTGCGTTTAACGCGCGGGCGAGATAACCGTCGAACCAGTCGGTGACTGCCGCCAATACGAAAACGCCCGCAGCCACCCAGTTACGCGCTTCCGCCACCATACACGGATCCGGTAGATAACAGATGATCACCAGAACCGGAATCAGAAGTATGCGCATCCAAGTGAGTGCGGTAGGAAGTTTGAGAATCATTGTGCCGACACCGTCAATTTTTTATATTTTACCTTGAGCGCGCCACGGAAACGATCCCGAAAGTAAAAGGTTTTACTAGAAGCATGATAAATCAACCGATGCCTTCGTGCAGCGCGGCGTAAATGCGCTGCGCCAAAGCGCGCGATATCCCTGAAACACGCGCCAGATCGTCAACACTTGCTGCTCGCACGCCTTTCAATCCACCAAAATGGTTCAAAAGTTCACGACGCCGTTTGTCGCCGATACCGGCGATTTCTTCCAAACTGGAGGACAATCTGGTTTTCGCGCGGCGAGCGCGATGTCCTTGAATCGCGAAACGATGCGCTTCATCGCGGATTTGGTGTAGTAATTGAAATCCCGGATGTTCTGGCGGTAAGCGCAATGGTTGTTCTTGATCCGGAATCCAGATGTCTTCGTCGCCGACTTTGCGCTCAGGACCTTTACCGAGACTGATCAGCGCAAAATTCAGTCCCTCATCCTCGAGTACTTGCGCGGCGACGCCGAGTTGTCCTTTGCCGCCGTCGATTACCCAGAGATCGGGCGTTGGCGATTCACCTTTGACGATGCGCGCGGCGCGGCGTCGCAGCGCTTCGCGCATCGCCGCGTAATCATCACCGCCGACCGGCGGCGCGACATTGAATCGGCGATATTCGTTATTACGCAACGTGCCTTGATCGAAAACGACGCACGACGCCACTGTTGCCTCTCCCATCGTGTGCGACACATCAAAACACTCGATCCGTTGCAGATCGGGCAGCGACAATGCTTGCCGGAGCGATTGTAAACGTGTTTCCAGCGTCGCTTTTTGCGTCAGCTTTTGCGCGATGGCAAGTTGCGCGTTGTGCGCCGCCATCCGTATCCAAACACGCTTTTCGCCTACCGGACGGGTAATCAACGCCACTTTGTATCCGGCTTGCGCGCTCAACAATTCGGTGAACGCCGTATTCCCCGCGTAGCCGTCAAGCACCAACAGCGGCGGCGCGGTTTTCTCCAGATAATGTTGTGCCAAAAACGCGTCGATGATTTCTTTGTGGCGACGCTCCGTCGCTTGCGCTGGGAAAAAAGTACGGTCGCCGACATGTCGCCCGCCGCGTATCATCACCTGATTGACGGCAACGATTCCTTGTTCGGCGACAACAGCGATCACGTCAGCGTCGCGCGTTTTGCTGCTTTCGACGAATTGCTGCGCACGTAATTGTTGTACGCGCTGTAATTTATCGCGCAGAACGGCGGCGCGTTCAAACGCCAGTTGCGCCGCCGCTTCGTCCATCTGTTTTTGTAAACTCTCTTGGATTTCGTTGATTTTGCCTTGCAGAAAAAGCGTCGCCGCTTCCACATCCGCCGCGTAAGCGTCCGCACTAATATAACCAACGCACGGCGCGGTGCAGCGCTCGATTTGGTACAACATGCACGGGCGCGAACGATGCGCAAATACAGTGTTTTCGCAGGTGCGCAACTGAAACGCTTTTTGCAACAACGCGATGCCTTCGCGTACCGCGCCCGCGTTTGGATAAGGTCCGAAGTAGCGGTTTTTTTTATTGAGCGTGCCGCGATACAGACGGATTTGCGGAAATGGATCGCTGGTCAAACAGAGATAAGGATGGCTTTTATCGTCACGGAACAAAATATTGTAACGCGGCGCCAAGGATTTGATCAGGTTGTTTTCCAACAGCAGCGCTTCAGCTTCCGAGCGCGTCACCGTCGTTTCCAGGCGGGCAATTTGCGACACCATCAGCCGGATACGTTGCGGCAAGTCGGTTTTCTGAAAATAACTGGATACTCGTTTTTTGAGATTCAACGCTTTGCCGACATAAAGCGTTTGCCCGGTAGAGCTGAACATTCGGTAAACGCCCGGTTCTTGTGGCAACGACGCAACGACCGCGCGGGCGTCAAACGCCGCGTTTGAGGATGTGTTTTGGACGGCATCTTGCCGGTTGCCGGTTGTGGGAGTATCGGGCGCGGGACAATCTGACATTTTTCTTTCGCTCTACGCATTATTGTACCGGAGATGATGTGTTGCCGATTTTCCTTCTATAATAGATGGGCAGAGCGGACCAGACTGTCGCTTTTCCGCATGTGAAAAGAGGAAAGTCCGGGCTCCACAGAGCAGAATGACGGGTAACGCCCGTCCGCCATACGTTGACGGTTTACCGCAACCAAAGCGAGGAATAGGGCCACAGAGACGAGTCGCCGTTTTTACGGCGGGTGAAACGCGGCAACCTCCATTCGGAGCAACGCCAAATAGGCAGACGATGACGCTGCTCGCGTAGTCTGCGGGTAGGCGGCTAGAGCGTCGCAGTAATGCGGTGCCTAGAGGAATGACAGTCACGCCTTGTCGTAACAAGGCGACAGAACCCGGCTTATCGGTCCGTCTCTGCTTCTTCCGATCTCCTAACCTCGATGATTCCCGCCATGTTCAGAACTGGCAGGAATAGCGTTAGCATGTTGAGGTCGGTTATTTCTCGTCGGATGATGATCGTGTAGTCTCTGTTTGGCAATGAAATGAACAGGGTGGGCTAACCACAATTTGGATGACGCGCGCGCAAGATCATGACATTCATCAAGCTTTTTCAGACTTTGAAAGTCTTGGGTTTTGAGTTGTTGGGTTGCTTTTTCAACATGCCGCGCAATGGAATGCGGCGATGAATAAAGTGCGGTCATTCTGTTCTCTAAAATTTTCTCTGGCTTGAAAATTTCAATGGTACGTTCTTTACCCGCGAAATAGTAAACTTCTTTGAAAAGTTCTTCGTGAATTTTTTTAAGATGTTCGTAGTCAAAATTACCTTTGATGCTGTATTCACCATTAAAAATTTTATTAATTACATTAAGTGAAAGAGCCACTTCTACTGCATTAAGGGTTTTAAAGTTTTTTATTCCAAATTTATGCCGCGAAAGCCCTTGCTAGGCGTGGACGAGCGGCGGCGGGACGAGAATCGCCAGCCGTTCCCCGTGCGACCGTGCGACGAACGGGAATGGACGCCAAAACCCAAGCCAGCGGAACGTTTCCAACAATTTGGGGACTGGAGCAACCAACGGGAAAAAAACCAAAACGAACGTTTGTCAATCCCAATCGGGAAGAGGGGATGCCGCTGTGCGGCATGTCAAACCATGCGCTTGAATACCGTTGCGCAAGCAACGTTCATTCGAGCGTGCCATTTCAATTGGCAAGACAGATAAATAGGGAAGGGCAGGAGTTACAACGGCTGGACGGTTTACCGTCTGCACGCCGCTGGCAAGCGTCAGTAATGAAGCGATAGAATGTTAGCGGGTGATTTCCTGCTCTGGTCGTTTTTTGGTTTGTTCTTTTTCTGGGTGGCGCGTACGCGCAATCATGAAGCGCGAAGCTAGAATCTCGGTTTTCCCTATCGTTGCAAGCACAAAGGCGTCACGAATTTTAATGTCTTTTTCAGCCAAGTAATAAAAATCCATTGGCATATTTCGAAACTTGCACAGCAAATCAAGGTAAACCAAAGTTGTGCGTGTGTTTCCTTCTCGAAACGGATGCGCAAGCCAAAGTTTAGCTGAAACGTCCGCAAAGTTATGACATCCGTCAAGATTTTTTAGGTTTTGAAAGTCTTGGGTTTTGAGTTGTTGGGTTGCTTTTTCGACGTGCTTTTCAATGTTTTGGGGCGACGAATAAAGCGCGGTCATCTTATACCCCAAAGCCTTTTCTAAAACTTCTTCCTTTTTGTAAATCTCGATGTCGCGTTCTTTACCGGCGAAAGAATAGATTTCCTTGAAAAGTTCTTCGTGAATTTTCTTTAGATGTTCGTAGTCAAAATTACCTTTGATGCTGTATTCACCATTAAAAATTTGATAAATAACTTCAAACGAAATAGTTCTTTCTATCGCACCAAGGGTTTTGAAATCTTTTATTACGAGCTTGTTAATAAGCAAAAAATCGCTCGAATGATATAAATCGGAATCGTCCTTTGAGTTCTTCATTTTTTTATCACGTTGTTTTTTTAATGGCTTGTTGTTTGAAGTGGTTTATTAAAATTTCGATCACTTCTTTTCTCTCTAGGATTTTGCGAGTAAGACAAAGCCCACAAAAGCCGGTGAGGGGGGTCATAGGATTACCCGAACCGGACATCACGCTGAATGTGGCGCGTTCGTTTTTGGTGATGCGTGGAAAACCGTCGAAAAGAATTTGTTCGTCTCCGGTTTCTTCAAAGTGTCTGAGCGCTTCCAGCGCGTCTTCGCGGGTTTCAATTTCGGGCATAGGCATGATGTCTTTGCTTCGTTTAGAGATTGAATGAAACAAGATTAGCACGAAAATATACCAAAACTAACGTTTTAACGTGGTATTCGGTAAGCGTTTGTTTTCTGGTTATCGGCGGCTTGGCGCAAAGCGGCAAGCCGCGAAAATTTTCCCACGGGAAAATTTTTACTGTAATGTCAAGCGTTTTTCAAAAATAACCATCATTTTCGCGGCGCGGAGAAAAGCCAGCCACCGTGGAATAAAAACAATGGCATTGCCAACCGCCCAAAGTGAAACAGGGCAGGGTTCCCACTTGCGCGGGAATGACGCGAACTAGACGGCGGTTCTTTTTGCTTCAGTGCGTCCCTGATCGAATGCTACGGCGTTTAAATCCGCCTGCTCCGGTTTCTTGGCGCGGAAACGGGCAACGATGTTTTCTCTCAACGTTTCCGGCTTGAAGGGCAGGCTTTCGGAAATCGCGCCGAGCATGATGGTGTTGACGAGGCGCAAATCGCCGAGTTCACGGGCGATTGCACCGGCATCGAAATCGCGGATAGCGATGCCTTGCTTACGAATATCGCCGATGGGGTCTTGCGGATAATCGAAAAGCCCCAGTGAGACGATGGGTGGCTCGATACGCAGACGGTTTACCATCGCCACGCCTTGCGGGCGCAAATAGTGCGCCCAGCGCAACGCTTCGGCGGCTTCGAAACCGACCAGCACGTCGACTTCGCCTTGCGTGATTTCCGGCGAATAAACGCGTTCGCCGACACGAAGATGCGATGAGACTATGCCGCCGCGCTGCGACATGCCGGTGACTTCGGTTTTTTTGACATCATAACCTTCGGCGAACGCGACTTGCGAGAGAATTTCAGAGGCGGTCATTACGCCCTGACCACCGATACCGACGATGAGAATATTGATAGCTGACTTCGACATAGGTATTTTCCTCGTGGTCATCAGGAGATGGTGACGGGCTCATTTTGGAGCATGGAAACGACGTGACGAATCGCTTTGGGCGCGCAAGTTTGTACACATAAATTGCAGCCGGTACAGGCGACGGTTTCGATCTCGACGAAGGATAATTCGACTTCTTTACCAGACGGTTTGACGGCTTTTTCGCGGCGGATGACGTGAATTGCCGGACAACCGACATCGACGCAATTCCCGCAGCCGGTGCATAGCGATTCTTCGACCTCGTAAGGTGTTTGTTTGACGTAATCGCTGATCAGCACACAAGGTTGATTGGTGATGATCACCGAAACGCCCGTTTTTTTGGTTTCTTCGCGCAATGTTTTGAACAGCACTGGCAATTCGTAAGAATTGACGACATGAATACGCTCAGGATCGACGCCGAATGCTTCGACCAGTTTGGCGAAGTCAATACGCGGCGCGGCGTTACCGTGAATGTCTCGCCCGTTGCCTGGATTGTTTTGTCCGCCGGTCATGCCGACGGCGCGATTGTCGAGCAGTAAGATGGTGACGTTGCCTCGATTGTAAATAATATCGAGCAGTCCTTGCATACCCATGTGCATGAAGGTGGAGTCGCCGATCACGGCGACGATTTTCTTGTTTTCATCGTCAGCGCCACGCGCTTTGTCCATGCCCAGCGCGACGCCCATAGACGCCCCCATAGAAATGCAGGTGTCGAGCGCGTTCCAAGGCTGACCCGCGCCCAATGTATAGCAACCGATATCGCCAGAAATATTAGTATTACGCATTTGTGACAGCGTATAGTAAATACCGAGATGCGGGCAGGCGGCGCACATAGTCGGCGGGCGCGGAAAGACAGTTTGCGGCTCAATGGTATTTTGGGAAATCGCCGCCGACGGTGATAATGGCGCAAGCGCGGGACGCAGCACCGTCGCGGAAAGTTCGCCGTTGGCGGGTAGGAGGTCTTTACCGTGAACGGCAATCCCTATCGCGCGGATTTCGGTTTCGATCAACGGCTCAGTTTCTTCGACTACTACGAGCGTATCGACTTGCTTGGAAAAACGCCGAATCATCGCTATTGGTGGGGGGCAGGAAAAACCGAGTTTAAGTATCGGCGCATTTGGATAGGCCTCGCGCACATGCATATAAGCCGCGCCGGAAGCGATAAAGCCGACGCGCCGATCATTGCTGTTTTCGATGATATTGAACGGACTATTTTCGGAAGCTTCGCGCAGCGATCGATCACGCGCCAGCATTTTTGGAACGCGATGTTTGGCGTTGCCCGGCACCATGACCCAACGCGCGGGATCTTTGACGAAACCCTCGGCGACGCGATGCGTTTCGCGTTCACCGATATCGACGACGCACTTCACGTGGCAAATACGCGCGGTCATGCGAAGGATGACCGGCGCGGCGAATCGTTCCGACAGCGCGAATGCGGCTTTCGTCATCACATAGGCTTCTTGCGAATCGGATGGCTCGAAAATCGGCAAATGGGCGAAACGCCCCCAATAGCGCGAATCTTGTTCATTTTGCGACGATGAGAAACCGACATCGTCGGCGACCGCAATCACCAGTCCGCCGACCACACCGGTGAGAGTCAAGGTCATCAGCGCGTCGGAGGCAACGTTGAGTCCGACGTGTTTCATCGCGCAAAAAGCGCGCGCACCAGTCAACGAAGCGCCTATCGCAACTTCCAAAGAAACTTTTTCATTGACAGACCATTCCGCATAGATGTCGGAATAAAGTGAAATGTATTCGAGTATTTCGGTGGAAGGCGTACCTGGATAAGCAGAGGCGACACGCGCGCCGGAATCCCATATGGCACGAGCAACGGCTTCGTTGCCCGACATCAAAATTCGCGTTCCGGCAGGTGGCGGAGAGAGCGTTTTAGTCAATATTGGTCTCCGATTAAACGATGATCATTGTTTTGATTTTTCCTTGCGGTGATCGAGCACACGTACGGCTTTCCCCATAGATCGCTCGATTGCGCCGGTCGGATGAATTTTGACTTCGACGCTGATACCGATGAAATCTTTGATGTCTTTTTTGACTTTGGCGGAAACGCGATCCATATAATCCTGCCCCTTCGCGTACAGTGGCGGGCTGGCTTCGACGTTGACGCGCATGGAGTCCATGAAACCTTCGCGGGAAACTTCGATCTGATAGAACGGCGATAACGTTTCGGTACGCATCAGTACCGCCTCGACTTGTGTCGGGAAAACGTTGACGCCCCGAATGATCAACATATCATCAGAACGTCCGGTGATGCGGCGAATACGCGCATGGGTACGCCCGCATTTGCAAGGGACTTTGTCGATTGTCGAAATATCGCGGGTACGGAAACGCAGCATCGGAAATGCTTCTTTGGTTAGCGTGGTAAGAACGATTTCACCTTCTTCGCCGGGCGGCAGCGGCTCGCCAGTGTTAATGTCCACGCATTCGACCAAGAAGTGGTCTTCCCAAATATGCAGTCCTTTTTTGGCTTCGAGGCATTCAACGCCAACGCCTGGTCCCATGATTTCAGACAAGCCGTAGATATCAATCGCGTCGATACCCATGCGCGATTCTAGCTCGTAGCGCATTTCTTCGCTCCATGGTTCGGCGCCGAAAATACCCGTACGGAGCGGCAGCTTGCGGATATCGACACCGAGTGTTTCGGCTTCTTCGGCGATGTTCATCGCGTAAGAGGGCGTGCAGCTCAAAGCGGTGGACGAGAAATCTTCTAGCAACATGACTTGCTTTTGCGTTTGTCCACCCGACATCGGCACGACCATCACGCCGAGTGTTTCCGCCGCTACGTGCAAACCCATACCGCCAGTGAATAAGCCGTAACCGTAGGCGTTCTGCAACCGGTCGCTGGGCGTCAAACCGGCGGCGCTCAAACTGCGCGCGCCGAGCAATCCCCAGTTGGCGACGTCGCGTTTGGTATATCCGACGACGACCGGCTTACCCGAAGTTCCAGAGGAACCATGCAAACGCACTACTTGATCGGTCGGCACGGCGAACATCCCGAACGGGTAATTGTCGCGTAACTGTTCTTTTTTAGTGAACGGCAACAGTTTGACGTCGGCTAACGTCTGGATGTGATGTGGCTTGACTTCCAGTTCATCCATCGCTTCTCGATAGAATTTCACGGTTTCGTAGCAACGCTCGACAGTGGCGCGTAAACGGCGTAATTGCAATGCTTCCAGATCGTCGCGCGGGAGCGTTTCATTATCGATATCAAAGATCATGATTTTGGGATTCCTCGTTGGTCAAATAAATTTTTCGGAGACGGAAAAATTATAGTGATTGATAAGTTTACCGTGATTCAACTGCTTTTTGAATGATTTTCTTGAATAGAGCAGTTTGACAAAAAGGAGGGAAGCGGGCGTGGCAATTTAATCGAGCGTTATTCGATAAAACAATAGACAGTTTTTCGGAATTGCGTTTCCAATTTTTGTTCCCTGCTCAAATAAGCGTAATCGAAAAGATGTAAAAACGGGTGATTCGAGTCATGCCGTATGTTTACGCAAATATCATTATTCCGCAAGTGGGAATCTGTCGTTTTTTGTTTTCACTTTTTTATTCTGAACCCGCAACCATCATCAACCTCCGCTGTATCTCATGTAAACGATCGCGCAGTTCGGCAGCACGCTCGAATTCCAAATCGCGCGCGGCGGCAAACATTTCTTTTTCCAATACGCGCCATTCTTTTTCTAGCGCCGCTTCGTTCTGGGGAAATTCTTTGATTTTGTATTTGCTGCGCCTATCGGCAATTTTACTCGTTTTTTTCTTTTTATCGGTTTCTTCGTAAACGCCGTCGATCATGTCGGTCACGCGTTTTTCGACACTGCGCGGCGTAATATGATGTTTCGCGTTGAACGCAAGTTGCTTATTGCGCCGCCGTTCGGTTTCGTCGAGCGCCGCTTTCATCGAATTGGTGACTGTATCGGCGTAAAGTATCGCTGTACCATTGATGTGACGGGCAGCGCGACCAATAGTTTGAATCAAAGAGCGCGTCGAACGCAAAAAACCTTCCTTATCCGCATCGAGGATCGCAACCAGCGATACCTCGGGGATATCCAAGCCCTCGCGTAACAAGTTGATGCCGACCAGCACATCGAATTTACCGAGTCGCAAATCGCGGATGATTTCGACGCGTTCGACAGTGTCGATGTCCGAGTGTAAATAGCGGACGCGTACGTCGTGTTCGTCGAGGTATTCGGTCAAATCCTCAGCCATGCGCTTGGTTAGTGTGGTGACGAGTACGCGCTCTTGGTGCGTGACGCGCGCGTGGATTTCACTCAAAAGATCATCAACTTGCGTCGTTGCCGGACGTACTATCGTTTCAGGATCGACCAATCCGGTTGGGCGCACAACTTGTTCTACGACCTGTCCTGCGCGCCGAGCTTCGTAATCGGCAGGTGTCGCCGAAACAAATATTGTTTGCGGCAACAGACGTTCAAATTCATCGAAACGCAGTGGACGGTTATCTAGCGCGGACGGTAAACGAAACCCATAATTGACTAGATTCTCCTTACGGGCGCGATCACCTTTGTACATGCCACCCGTTTGTGGGATGGTGACATGGCTTTCGTCGATGAACATCAGAGCGTTTTTCGGAAGATAATCCATCAACGTCGGCGGCGGTTCGCCGGGCATGCGTCCAGTGAGATGGCGCGAATAGTTTTCAATGCCTTTGCAAAAACCGATTTCAACCATCATTTCAATATCAAAGCGCGTGCGCTGATCGATGCGTTGCGCCTCGACCAATTTTCCTGTTTCGAGAAAAAACGCCTTACGTTCTACCAGTTCTTCTTTGATCGTTTCGATGGCTGCCAGTGTTTTTTCGCGTCCAGTCACATAATGCGAAGAAGGAAACACGGTAAAGCGTAGAATTTTCTTATGGATGCGACCGGTCAGTGGATCAAACAATTGCAGAGCTTCCATTTCATCATCGAACAAACTGACGCGTACCGCCATTTCCGCGCTTTCCGCCGGAAAAATATCAATCACGTCGCCGCGTACGCGGAAAGTACCGCGTTTGAAATCCATTTCGGCTCGTTGATATTGTATTTCGGTCAAACGCTTGATAATGTCGCGTTGTTTGATTGTCGTACCCTGTCGCAAATGCAAAATCATCGCGTGATAATCTTCGGGATCGCCAATACCATAAATCGCCGAGACTGTGGCGACAATAATGCAATCGGGACGCTCAAGAAGCGCCTTGGTTGCTGAAAGTCGCATTTGCTCGATGTGCTCATTAATGGCGGAGTCCTTTTCAATAAACAAATCGCGCGCTGGAACATAAGCTTCCGGCTGATAATAGTCGTAATAGGAAACGAAATATTCGATGGCGTTGTTCGGGAAGAATTCGCGGAACTCTGAATAAAGTTGCGCGGCAAGCGTCTTATTGGGCGCTAATACGAGAGCAGGGCGACCGGTACGCGCGATGACGTTTGCCATCGTATAAGTTTTTCCCGAACCGGTGACACCGAGTAGCGTTTGAAACGACAGCCCGTCGCGCAAACCTTCGACGAGTTTATTGACTGCTTCTGGCTGATCACCGGCCAGCGGAAAACTTTGCAATAATTGGTAGGGACTGTCGGGGAAATCAGTCAACATTATTGATTCAGATCTGGCGCGCAACATTAATGACGCCAGTGATGTTGCGTGCTTCGTCAAGCGAATGCTGAAGCTGATCAATGCCTTGCACTTCGATAGTAAAATAAATTCGCGTTTGATGTTTGCGACTTTGCATATTGGCGGAAGTCAGGCGCATATGATCGCGCGAAAATACTTCGGACAAATCACGCAACAAACCCGGGCGATCATTGGCGTCCACAACGATATCGACCGGAAAGACACTTTCTTTAGTATCGCCCCAATCGGCTTCGATGATTCTCTCGGGATGCTCTTCTTGAATACGCAGCAGATTCTCACAATTCTCGCGGTGAATCGATACGCCTTTGCCGCGCGTCACGAATCCCGCAATCGCGTCGGGTGGTGCGGGTTTGCAACATTTGGCAAGGTTGGTCATCAAGCGGTCGATGCCGACGATAAGAATACTGCTGTCGGCACTATATTTCCGCTTCCTCTCCACAGTCGGCGTGCGTGTCTCGATAATATCGTCGTGAGTTTTACTTTCAGTGGTAGCGTCGGGTTTAGCGACGCCAAGTATTAACTGTTGCAGTTGGCGGCTGTTGATTTCATCGCGGGCGACGGCGGCGAAAAGATCGTCAGCGCTGGCGAATTTTCCGTGATGTGCCAGAGTTTCGAGTTTGATCGCGCTTGCGCCGGCGCGCGCCATTTCTTTTTCGACGATGGTGCGTCCTTGCGCGACAGTTTCTTCAAGCTGCTGCTGTTTGAACCATTGTCTGATTTTGGTGCGGGAGCGATGGCTGATGACATAACGCAACTCGCCATTCAGCCAATCGCGCGATGGACCTCCTTGTTTTGCCGCGATGATTTCGACACGTTGTCCATTTTTCAATGTGTAATTGAGCGGCACCATCTGCCCGTTCACTTTGGCGCCACGGCAACGGTGTCCCAAACTGGTGTGCACCGAATAAGCAAAATCAAGCGGCGTTGAACCATTAGGCAAGTCAATGACTCTGCCTTGTGGCGTCAATACGTAAATCGTATCGGAGAAAATATTGCTTTTGAACGCTGATAATATTTCACGGTCGTCGGAAATAAAATCTTTCCATTCGAGAATCTGCCGCAGCCATGCAATTTTCTGCTCAAAATTGCTCTCACTACTTTTTCCATTTCCGACACTACCTCTTACGTTTACTTTTTGCGCGTAACTCTTTTCTTTATAGCGCCAATGCGCGGCGACACCATACTCGGAATGTTGATGCATTTTCCAAGTACGGATTTGAATTTCCACCGATTTGTTTTCCGGTCCGATCACAGCGGTATGCAGTGACTGGTAATTATTGGCTTTCGGTTTGGCGATATAATCGTCAAACTCGCGGGGAATGGGCGTCCACATGTTATGCACGATGCCGAGCGCGGTATAACAATCCTTGACATCATCGACGAGAATCCGCACGGCACGAATATCGTATAAGCCTTCGAGTTCCGTTTGCTTGCGTCGCATCTTGTTCCAGATACTGTAAATATGTTTGGGACGTCCAGTGACGTCGGCTTTGATTTTCGCTGCCGACAGTTCTTTTTTGAGCATCTCGATTACATTTTCAATATAACGTTGGCGGTCGATCTGGCGTTCATCGAGCAAATTGGCGATATAGCGATATTCGTCTGGCGCGAGAATCCGCAGCGATAAATCTTCAAGTTCCCATTTGATCTGCCAGACACCTAAGCGGTTGGCAAGTGGCGCGAAAAGGTCGGCGATTTCGCGGGCGATATTTTGTTTTTGTTCGTTATCCTCGTGGCGCGTGATGGTACGGATGGTTTGTAGACGTTCGGCGAGTTTGATTAACACGACACGGATGTCTTCGACCATCGACAATAACATTTTCCTTAAGTTTTCAGCTTGTTGGTTTTGTTCGTTCTTATCGAGATTTTTGGGCAATACGTGAATTTCGCGCATTTGCCACGTCCCTTTCATTAGGGTGACAACATCTTTATCGTAGCGTTTGGCAATCGCTTCTTCGTCGAAACCGGTCTCCCCGACAAGCGGCAACAATAATGAAGCGCACAGCGCCGACGCGTCGAGATGTAAATCGCACAGGATTGTGGCGACGGCGACGACATGCGTAATCCAAGGTTCTCCAGAATCGGTTAAACGCGCGCCGATTTTATCTCGCGTTTCCGAGTATGCCTGTTCGAATAACGCGCATTCGTTTTCCGTATACGTCGATCGTACCTGTTCCAGCCACTGTGTAAAGAGATGATTGGCGTTTTGCTGAGGTGTTGAAGTATCGTCAAGAACCGGAGTAATATTTTTCATAATGTATTAAGCTTCGTTCTTCATTGCGTCCTGTACGACGTTTGCCAGTTGTTGCGCGATATTGGTGGCAAGCAGTTCATCTTCGGCTTCGACCATGATACGTAACAAAGGTTCGGTTCCCGACGCGCGCAGTAAGATGCGTCCGCGTTTACCAAGCGCGGCGGTGAGTTCCATTTCGGCGGCGCGCACCACATGGCTTTGCCGATATTGCCAATTGCCGATCAATGGCACGTTGATCAGTTTTTGCGGAAACAATATGAGATCGCGTGTCGCGCTTTCAAGATCGAGATTTTGTTCGATCAATGCGCGAAACACCAGTAACGCCGCAATGATGCCATCACCGGTAGTATGATGATTCAACGCGAGCAAATGTCCCGAATTTTCGCCGCCCAATTTCCAGCCGCGCTCGAGTAAACGCGCCAAAACATAGCGGTCGCCGACAGCGGCGCGCTCCAGTGAGATGCCTTGTCGTTGCAACGCTTGTTCGAAACCGAGGTTGCTCATCTGGGTGCCGACAACACCTTCGTTTTTCAACGCGCCGTGCCGTAGGTAATCGCAAGCGATGATGTAAAGCAGCGCGTCGCCATCGTAAATGCGTCCATGCGTGTCGACCATGATCAGACGGTCGCCGTCACCATCCAACGCGAGACCGAGCTGGGCGTGGTGTTGATGCATTTTCTGCACCAAATATTGAGGATTGACCGCGCCAACGCCGTCGTTGATATTGACGCCATTGGGTTTGGCGGCAACCGCGATCACATCGGCGCCCAATTCGTGAAAGACGGGCGGGGCGACATGGTAGGTTGCGCCATGCGCGCAGTCGACGATGATACGGAAACCCTTCAAGTCGAGATCGTTCGGAAACGCGCTTTTGCAAAATTCGATATAACGTCCGGCGGCGTCATCGACGCGAAACGCTTTACCGAACGCATCGGGCGCGACGCATTCGAGCGGCTTGTCTAATTCGCGCTCGATGGCGATTTCGATTTCATCGGGAAGTTTTGCGCCCAACGAGGAAAAAAATTTGATTCCGTTATCGTGGAACGGATTGTGCGAAGCACTGATGACGATACCGGCGGAGCGGCGCAACGCGCGTGTTAAATAAGCGACGCCGGGCGTCGGCAACGGGCCTGTCAAATAAACATCGACGCCAGAAGCCGACAAACCGGACTCCAGCGCGGCCTCGATCAAATAACCGGAAAGGCGAGTATCTTTGCCGATCAATACGCCAGCGTGCTCGTTGCCGTGCATTTGCGATTTTGCCAATACCCGACCAACCGCCCATCCGAGTTTCAACGCGAAATCTGGCGTAATCGCGTTACCGCTATGATCGTCGTTACGCCCGACTCGACCGCGAATGCCGTCTGTTCCAAAATATTTTCGTTGTGTCGTCATCTTGATTCCTTCAGGTATTCGGTGTCATCGCGTTCCAAATTTTCAACGCATCGACAGTTTCGCGCACATCATGCACTCGAACGATCAGCGCACCTTGCGCAACAGCGGCAAGGGCAGCGGCAATGCTCGCGGCGAGACGGTCGCCGACATCGTGGCCGGTCAATATCCCCAATGTCGTTTTGCGTGACCAGCCGACCAGCAGCGGATAATTCAGCGTCCGTAATTCAGGCAAAGCACGTATCAAAGCGAGATTGTGTTCCATCGTTTTACCGAAGCCGAATCCAGGATCGAGGACGATGCGTTCACGGGCGATACCGGCATTTTCGCAGACGGTGGCGCGCATGGAAAGATCAGCGCGCACTTCGCGGACGACATCATCGTAATGCGGGGCGCGCTGCATGGTTTTCGGCTCACCCCGCATGTGCATCAGGCACACCGCGACATCGTGCGGTTGCGCCGCAGCAAGCGCTCCCGTCGTTTTGAGTGCGTTGATATCATTGATCATCGCCGCGCCGGAAAGGGCGGCTTGCCGCATGACTTCCGGTTTGACGGTATCGACCGAAACGTAGACTCCGCGTTTTGCGAGCGTTTCCGTCAAAGGAAGGATTCGTCGCAATTCTTCTTCTTCCGAGACTGGCGACGCCCCCGGACGCGACGATTCGCCGCCGATGTCGATCATATCGGCGCCATCGTCGATCATCGTCAACGCGCGCGTCAACGCGCGTTGAAAATCAAAGTGCGCGCCGTGTTCCGAAAACGAATCGGGCGTGACGTTGATGATGCCCATGACCCAAGGACGTGTCAGGGCGATGGAGCGACCCAGCATACACAACGAAGGATGATGAATATTTTCCATTGAGAAAACCGACTCGAAATATCAGGTATTACGGCTCAAAAAACAAAGGGCGCAGAGTGCGCGCCCTCCGTATCCATCACACTCAAATCAATCATATCGGATTGGTAGAAGGTTCACCTTTGCCGTCGTCAATCCGCGAACCGCCGCTGGGCGCTGCGTCCGAAGGTTTGACATCGTTATTGGCTTTCGGCGGGCGCGGAGGTTTGCCTTCCATGATATCGTTGATCTGATCGGAATCGATAGTTTCGTATTCCATCAGCGCCGCCGTCATCGCTTCGACTTTGTCGCGGTTGCTGTCGAGCAAACGGCGCGCTAGCGAATATTGCTCATCGATGATGCGGCGGATTTCGGCGTCTACTTGTTGCATGGTGGCTTCCGAGACGTTTTTGTGCGTCGTCACCGAGCGCCCCAAAAATACTTCGCCTTCGCTTTCGCCATAGACCATCGTCCCCATTTTTTCCGACATGCCGTAACGGGTCACCATGTCGCGCGCCATATTGGTCGCGCGTTCGAAATCGTTCGACGCGCCGGTGGAAATACGGTGAATGAATAATTCCTCGGCAACGCGACCGCCGAAAAGGATGGTGATTTCGCTGAGCATTTGATCTTTGTAAAGACTGATACGGTCGCGTTCCGGCAGTTGCCAAGTCAATCCGAGCGCTCGTCCGCGCGGTACGATGGTGACTTTGTGCACGGGATCGGTGCCGGGCAACAACCGCGCTACGACCGCATGTCCCGATTCGTGATAAGCCGTCGCCTTTTTCTCATCTTCGGTCAGAATCATCGAACGGCGTTCCGGTCCCATGAAAATTTTATCTTTGGCGCGCTCGAAATCATTCATATCAACCAACCGTTTATTGGCGCGTGCCGCGAATAAAGCGGCTTCGTTGACAAGATTCGCCAAATCCGCGCCGGAAAATCCGGGCGTACCGCGTGCGATGATGTCCGCTTTGACATCACCGGCAAGCGGCACTTTACGCATATGCACTTTCAAAATTTGCTCGCGTCCGCGTATGTCTGGCAATGGTACGGTTACTTGTCGGTCAAAACGACCCGGGCGTAGCAGCGCCGGATCAAGCACATCCGGGCGGTTAGTTGCCGCGATGACGATTACGCCAGACGATCCTTCGAAGCCGTCCATTTCGACCAATAATTGATTTAGCGTTTGTTCCCGTTCGTCGTGACCACCGCCAAGTCCCGCCCCGCGTTGTCGGCCTACTGCGTCGATTTCATCGATGAAAATGATACAGGGCGCGTTTTTCTTCGCTTGATCGAACATATCGCGCACACGTGCGGCGCCTACGCCGACGAACATTTCGACGAAATCCGAACCGGAGATCGTGAAGAAAGGAACTTTCGCCTCGCCGGCGATGGCTCTGGCAAGCAGAGTTTTGCCGGTGCCGGGCGCGCCAACCATCAACACGCCGCGCGGAATTCTGCCGCCGAGTTTTTGAAATTTTGACGGATCTTTCAGAAAATCGACCAATTCTTGGACTTCTTCTTTCGCCTCGTCACAGCCGGCGACGTCGGAGAAAGTCACCGCGTTATTGGTGTCGTCGAGCATCCGCGCCCGACTCTTGCCGAACGAAAATGCGCCTCCCTTGCCGCCGCCTTGCATTTGCCGCATCAGGAAAAACCAAATACCGATGATGAGCAAAAACGGCAAGATCGAAAGGAAAAGGTCGAACAGGCTGCGCGAGTTTTCCTCAGCTTCGACTTTGACGCCCGCCTTTAATAAATCGTCCACCAGCCACAAATCAGGGGGCGCGTAGGTAATAAACTTTTTATCGTCTTTGCTTTTCCAGATGATTTTATTGCTGTTATCGATCTTGACGGAATCGATCATTCCATGAGTGGCTTTTTCTTTGAATTCGGAATAGGGGACGGGCGCGTTTTCTGCCTGTATCGAATTGGTAACTTGGCGCACGCCAATCAAGACGGCTGCCAAAATCATCAACCAAACGCCAACATTTTTAACCCAGTTATTGTTCAATGCTCTGCTCCTTGTGTTGTTTTCCGGCGTGAACACGGATAAACATGTTTTTGAAGTATAACTTGTTTTGCGGGCATTTTATGCTCCGGCATACGGAGATTTTAAAGACGTTACCCTTCGTCAAGCGCCGCGCCACCGCCGAAAAGAGATCATTATCGACAGACACGGTTTTCTCCGCCGAGGAACCGTTTGCCGACCAGATAAATTTCCCGACTGCGATCCCGCGACGCTTTGGGTTTACGCGCATACGTTTTCTCGAAGTGTTCGCCCATCGTGCGGCGGAAATCGGCGAATCCTGTACCTTGAAACACTTTGACGACAAAATCGCCGCCCGTCCGTAAATGCCGAACGCAAAAATCTAACGCCAATTCCGCGAGTCCGACGCTGCGTGCTTGATCGGCGGATTCCACGCCTGATAGATTGGGGGAAAGATCGGATAAAACAAGGTCTATCGCCGCGTCGTCGAACCGCACTTCGAGTTCGCGCAATTCGTTCGCATCGGAAAAATCGGCTTGGATGAAATGAACGCCGTTCAAGCCTTCCATCGGCAGGATGTCGATAGCGATGATTTTCGTTTTTGCGCCGGCACGTTTACGCACGACCTGACACCAGCTTCCGGGCGCCGCGCCCAAATCGACGACAGTCATATTCGGACGCAACAAGTGGTCACGCTCGTCAAGCTCGATCAGCTTGAAAGCGGCGCGCGCGCGAAATCCCAGACGTTGCGCTTCCTTGACGTAAGGGTCGTTGACATGTTCATGCATCCATGCTTTGCCGAAGCGGTGCTTTTTGACGCCGCTGTTTAATCCAGTTCTCGTTTTCATGGCGTTATTGTACTTTTATCCGTGCCGTTTCCGCGAATCGGGTAAACTTGGCGGATGTTGACGATTACTATTTCCGAACGTCGCGCATTGCGTGCCCGCGCCCATGCGCTTAACCCTGTTGTCATAATTGGACAGCGTGGCTTGTCTGAGTCCGTGATGCGCGAAATTGATCTTGCGCTCAACGCGCATGAATTGATCAAAGTGCGCGTTTTTGACGACGACCGCGAGAAACGCGAATTGTTGTCGAACGACATCTGCGAAGGATTGAATTGCGCGCCGGTACAACATATTGGGAAATTGCTGGTGCTGTGGCGACCTAAACCAGATGAAAAGCCGGAAGAACGAGCTACCCGTCGACGTTTGAGTAAACCCGCCAAAAAGACAGTGGCGAAAAAACGATTACCCAAGAAGCCACTATCAAAAAAATAGGGCAAGGAACGAACTGTCAAAAATCGCTGACGACCTTTCCAAACTTCATCATCGTTTGGTTTGCGCCACAGTATAGCCGTCATTACCGAATCCATAAGCGCCGACGATACGAAAAGACTATATATCTCACTCGCCGCAAAATATTGACGCGGATTTTCGTGGGAGTTTGAAGAAGGGTTTTCCAATATTTGAAAGCGCGGAAACCATGAATCATGTGGATGTTTTAAACTGGATATTGGATCAAGTAAAAAAAGTCGCGATAAAACATCACGCAATAGCTTGAATAGAACGAGGCGCGGATTTATTCGTAATGTATGCTGACGATTTCATAATGGCGAACGCCGGAAGGCGCTTGTACCTCGACTTCGTCGCCTTCGCCTTTACCGATGAGCGCGCGCGACACGGGCGAGTTGATCGAAATTTTTCCTCGCTTTACGTCGGCTTCGTCGTCGCCAACGATTTGAAAAATTTGCGATTCGCCGCTGTGGATTTCCTCGATTTTGACCATCGCGCCGAATACGATGCGACCTTCGGCGTTAAGTTCTGCCGGGTCAATCACGTGCGCCATCGCCAGCTTGTTTTCGATTTCGAGTATTCTTCCTTCGATGAAGCCCTGCCGTTCGCGGGCGGCATCATAATCGGCGTTTTCGGAAAGATCGCCATGCGCGCGCGCGTCGGCGATTGCCTGAATCACTTTCGGGCGTTCAGTGGTTTTCAGGCGACGTAACTCGTTTTTGAGTTGCTCGGCGCCAGTGACCGTCATCGGAATTTTTTTCATCGCAGACCTCTATTGGCAAAGAAAAGACCGGAAGCAATGACTTCCGGTCATTCATTTAATACAAAGTATACCGTTTTTAGGGAAAATGCCAAAGAATGGGGGTGTTATCGAAAAAATTTTAAGAGAGCTAACGCCGCAAAGAGACTGCCAAAGAGTTTGCCCGACGCAGTATAATTGATTCTTTCAATATGTATCATGCGTATTCTTCTTTCCAACGATGATGGTTACTTTGCGCCCGGGCTGGAATATTTGGCGGCGGCGGTCGCGCCATTGGCGGAAGTCGAGGTCGTTGCGCCGGAACGCGATCACAGCGGTGCGTCGAATTCGTTGACATTAGATCGTCCTTTGCGCATTCGCAAAGCAGCCAACGGTTTTTATTTCGTCAATGGCACGCCGACCGATTGTGTGCATCTGGCGGTGACCGGACTCTTGGGCGAAATGCCGGATATGGTGATTTCCGGAATCAACAACGGCGCGAACATGGGCGATGATACGGTATATTCGGGGACGGTCGCGGCGGCAACCGAAGGCTTTTTGCTCGGTATTCCCTCAATCGCGGTTTCGTTGTGCGGCAAAGAAGATCAACAATTTGAAACGGCGTCTCTGGTAGTTCAAGATTTGGTGAAACGGCATCTGCATTCGTCCGCTGACGCTTGGCTCCTGAACGTGAACGTGCCGAACATTCCCTTTTCGAAGTTGAAAGGTTTTCAGATTACGCGGCTCGGGCGGCGCCATAAAGCGGAAGCGATGATTCCGATGCGTAGTCCGCGTGGCGAAACGGTTTATTGGCTGGGCGCAGCCGGTCCTGAGGCAGATGCCGGCGAAGGCACTGATTTTCATGCGGTCAATAATTGTTTTGTTTCGATTACGCCATTGCAAACCGATCTGACGCATCACAATGAAATCCAGAACGTGGCGACATGGTTTACGAAATGAACAAGGATTGGGATCGTTTCAACGGTATCGGGATGACTTCCGCGCGAACGCGCGCGCGTATGGTGGCGCGTCTGCGTGAGCAGGGCATCAAGGACGAAGTAGTGTTGACGGCGATGAACGCAGTACCGCGCCATATATTCGTCGAAGAAAGTCTGGCGATTCGCGCTTATGAAGATACGCCGCTCCCAATAGGAAAAGGACAAACCATTTCGCAACCTTGGGTAGTGGCGCGGATGAGCGAATTGGCGCGTAACGGCAAACCGCTAGGCGAAGTATTGGAAATTGGTACAGGCAGCGGCTATCAGACGGCGGTTTTGGCGCTATTTGCCGAGCGGGTCTATACCGTTGAACGTGTGGCGTCGCTTGTCGCTAAAGCGCGCCGTCACCTGCGTGATCTCGGCTTGACCAACGTAGCGATCAGTCACGGCGATGGAGCCGCCGGTTTTTCTGAACCGCTGGAAGTGGACGCGATACTCGTCACCGCCGGAGCGTCCGTGTTGCCGGAAGTACTGCTCGGTTATTTGAAACCGAATGGGCGCATGGTTCTGCCATTGGCGGACGAAAAAACGGGGCAAGACGGCGAACCGATACAGCGCTTGAAAGTGATTGAACGCACAAGCACGGGTTTTCGTGAGCAGACCTTTGAAGCGGTACGTTTTGTGCCGTTACTGCCCGGAGTCGCGTGAAGTCACCCAACAACGTATATAATTGCGCGACATCTGAAAATCTTTTGAACTCATATCGCGGATTACGGCAACTATGAATATACGCCATTTTCTTCTGAACGAAATTTTTCATTGCATATCGATCACCGTCATCGTTTTGGTGTTGGCTTCTTGCGCAAGCAAGCAACCCGCGCCTGTCGAGGTACGTCAGCCGCAAGCCGATGATCGGATGGTCGTCATCAATGGTGTCGCGCAACCGAGAGCAGCGACGGGAGAGGGCGCGCAGGTTACAGGCAAGGCTGAACATATCGTTCGGCAAGGCGACACGTTGTATTCCATCGCGATGCAGAACGACTTGAATCCACAGGATATCGCGGTATGGAATCGCATCAACGATCCATCCAAAATCGCCGTTGGGCAAACGATACGCTTAACGCCGCCGGACAGTGACGCGCAAACGGCTATTGCTGTCACGACCGCGCCGTTGCAAACCGTGCCGCCAGTAGGCGCGTCGCCTTCCGCGACTACATCGCCGACAATCGCGTCATCGAGCGGCGCGTTGAAAACGTCGCCGAAAGCCGTCAAAGAACCGTATTCCGAACAAAAATTAGCGGCGATGAGTAGCGGTGTGACCGAGCAGCCGACATCATCGGCGCAATCGCTTGCCGTGCCGACACCCGCGACGACGGCTTCAACGCTGGCAATCGACGGGCTGAATTGGATGTGGCCTACGCAAGGCAACATCATCGCGCGTTTTTCCGACAATGTTGGGATGAAGGGCATCGACATCGCTGGCTCTTTTGGTCAGCCGGTCGTCGCTTGCGCTGCTGGACGGGTGGTTTACGCAGGTTCGGGGTTACCTAGTTATGGGAATTTGATTATCGTCAAACACAACGACACTTATCTTTCGGTGTACGCGCATAATAAAGAAATGCTGATCAAAGAAGGTCAACAAGTCGCGCGCGGACAAAAGATCGCCGAAATGGGCAATAGCGGCACCAATCAAGTGAAGTTGCATTTTGAGGTTCGCCAGGACGGGAAGCCCGTCGATCCGATGAAGTTTTTGCCCGCTAAATGATCCTCAAAACAAATTAGCTTGATTCAACGGCTATATTTATATTCAATCGGGGAATTTTGTTTGACATGCTGGTATAGGTCATCTAAATTTTTTTCTAAACGGTCAAATGTTTTTTCATTTAACCAGTCCAAAGAAGTTTTTACTGATAAGTAGTTTTCCGATTTAGGTATAGCATTTATTTCGGTTGCCAGAAGAGGAAAAGCAATGATCGAAATAATGAAAAATGAAAAGCCTCTATAAAGAATAGCCATTTTTACATCTATTGGATTAGATCTGCAAAACAACATAACTATTTATGGCGCTCTTTCAATCGAGAAATCACCGTGTTTAAGTCCAAACCTCGACTTTGCAGTAATACCGTCAAGTGATAGATCAAGTCGGCAGCTTCGTCAGTCAGTTCTTCATGATCTCCAGCGACGGCGGCAAGCGCTGTTTCTACGCCTTCTTCCCCGACTTTTTGGGCGATGCGTTTTACTCCTTTGGCGTATAGTTTCGCGGTATAAGAGGTTTTTGGGTCGGCGTTTTTGCGTTCAGCCAATAATTGCTCTAATTGATAGAGAAAAGCAAAGCTATTGATTGTAGGAGAGAAACAACTCGACGTACCACGATGGCAAGTTACACCTTCGGGAAAAGCCAATATCAGTAGCGCGTCAAAATCACAGTCTGCGGCGATTTCAACGACGTTAAGAAAATGGTTGGATGTTTCTCCTTTGACCCAAAGGCGTTGTTTGCTGCGCGAGAAAAAGGTTACTTTACCACTTTTTTCAGTGGCGGCAAGCGCTTCCTCGTTCATGAAACCGAGCATCAAAACTTCGCCAGAAACGGCGTGTTGAATGATCACCGGAATCAAACCATTGTTTTTTTCCCAGTCAAGTCGTTTACGAATATCGGAGTTCAACATAAACGGATCTCCACATTGTTTTTTTTCAGGTAATATTTGAGCGCGCCGATTTCGATGATTTGTTTATGAAACACCGAAGCTGCCAACGCGCCATCAACGTGCGCATCGCGGAACGCTTCGAGAAAGTGCGTCATTTCTCCGGCGCCGCCGGAAGCGATGAGCGGCAAACGGCAAATCGCACGAACTTTTTGAAGTTGCGTGATATCGTAGCCGTGGCGAACGCCGTCCTGGTTCATCATGTTGAGAACGATTTCTCCGGCGCCGCGTCGTTGTACCTCTTGTATCCAGTCCAGCGTTTTCCATGTCGTTTGTTTCGTGCGCGTTTCATCGCCGGTAAATTGGTAAACCCAGTATTCTCCGGTTTTTTCATCGTGCCAGGTATCGACGCCGATGACTACGCATTGTTCTCCATAATGATCGGCTAATCGGTCGATCAACGTCGGATCGGAAAGTGCAGGAGAATTGACGGAAATTTTATCCGCGCCATAAGCGAGAATCGTGCCAGCGTCTTCAACGGTTTTGATACCGCCCGCAACACAAAACGGAATGTCGATCACTTCGGCGACGCGCATTATCCAGCTTTTATCGACAACGCGCCCATCGCTCGACGCGGTAATGTCGTAAAATACCAATTCATCCGCACCTTCACGCGCATAACGTTCGGCGAGTGGAACGATGTCGCCGATGATTTCGTGATTGCGGAATTGCACGCCTTTGACGACTTGCCCGTCGCGAACGTCGAGACAAGGAATTATTCGTTTTGCCAACATGCTAGCGCCTCTTTCACAGTAAATTTTCCTTCGAGCAACGCTCGTCCAACAATGACGCCGACAACGCCGCTATCGCGCAGCGCGATGATGTCATTGAGCGAGCCAATACCGCCAGATGCCTGAAAGGCAATATCGGGATAAGTCTTGCATAGCGAAGTATAGAGCGCTACGTTCGCGCCGTTTAACATGCCATCTCGGGCGATATCAGTGCATAAAATATATTTGACGTCACAATTTTGATATTGGCTGATTACTTTTTCAATCGTTATCAATGAATTTTCTTGCCAACCGGCAACGGCGACGCGCCGTGCGCCTTGTTCGTCGATACGAACATCGAGCGCCAACACGATACGTTCCGCGCCGAAATACTTAAACCAACGCATGACGTCTTCGGGATGTTTGATCGCCATCGAACCGACTACGACACGCGCCGCGCCCGCGTCGAGCAATGTTTGAACGTCATCAAAACTGCGTACACCGCCGCCGACCTGTATTGGAACATCGACGCCGCGCAACAAACGGGACAACAAAACAACTTGTCGCGCTTGTGGATTTTTCGCGCCGGTCAGATCGACGAGGTGTAATAATTCAGCGCCGTCTTTCTCGTATGTTTGCAAATACAAAAGAGGATCGTCGCCATAAGTCGTTTGTTTTGCGTAATCGCCTTGCGATAGGCGGACCACTTTACCGTCGATGAGATCAATCGCGGGGATCATAATTGAAGCTCTAAAAAGTTTTTCAATAAACACGCCCCCGGGCGACCGGAACGTTCGGGATGAAACTGCACGCCATAAAAATGATCTTGTTGCACCGCTACGCTGAACGGTATCCCGTATTCGCTTTGCGCAATGGTTTGAGCGGATATTGGCATGGCGAAACTATGTACGAAATAAAAATGGTCTTTATTGCTGATACCTTCAAAAAGGGGGTGATCGGCTTGCGGTGTTAATGTGTTCCAACCCATGTGCGGTAACGGTAAGTTATCCGTTTCCATACGGATCACCGGGACGTCGATCAAACCGAGCGTTTTGGTATTGCCTTCTTCGCTATGTTTTCCGAGTAATTGCATACCGAGACAAATACCTAATACTGGTTGCGTGAGTGTGCGAATCAGTTCGATCAATTTACGTTCGCGTAATTTTTGCATTGCCGCTTGTGCCGAGCCGACGCCGGGTAAGAAAAGTCGGTCGGCGTTACGTACGATTTTTTCATCAACGCTGATATGCGGCGTATAACCAAGCCGTTGGATGGCGTATTGAAGCGACGCAAGGTTGGCACAACCGGTGTCGAGAATGACGACGCGCATCATAATGTTCCCTTTGAACTGGGAAGTGTATTACTTTCAACACGTATCGCTTGACGCAAAGCGCGCCCGAACACCTTGAATAAACTTTCAACGAGATGATGCGTGTTTTCCCCCTTTGCTTTCAGATGCAGTGTACAGCCAAGCGTTTGCGTCAGTGAGTAAAAAAAGTGTTTCACCATATCCGTGCTCATATCGCCGACTTTTTCACGGGCGAATTTCGTTTGAAACTTTAGATACGGGCGACCGGAAAGATCAAGCGTACATTCGGCATGTGATTCGTCCATCGGTAATACGAAACCAAAGCGGGCGATACCACGTTTTTCGCCAAGCGCCTCGCGCAACGTCTGTCCGAGCGTCAACCCTGTGTCCTCGATTGTGTGGTGATCATCCACTTGTAAATCGCCTTGCGTTTGAACGTGCAATAGAAAACCGCCATGCGTGGCAATTTGATCAAGCATGTGATCGAAAAATCCAATACCGGTCGCAATTTGGTTTTTGCCTTCACGGTCCAACCACAGTTCGATATCGATCGAAGTTTCTCGGGTAATGCGTCGCACTTTCGCGTGACGGTCATTGCCTAATATTTGCTGGGTAATTGCTGTCCAGTCCGCCGTGTTTGGATCATAGCGCAAACCACGTACCCCGATGTTATTTGCCAGTTGTATATCGGTATCGCGATCACCGATCACAAAAGATCGTTCGCGCGACCAATCGGGATCGCCCAAATAGCGTGCCAGTAATTGGGTTTTCGGTTTGCGGCAATCGCAATTATCTTTCGGACGATGCGGGCAAATCAAAACTTCTTCAAAGGTGACGCCTTGCGAAGTGAAAAGTTGCATGACCATCCTATGCACCGCATCGAAGTCTTCTTGGGGAAAACTTTCCGTACCGAGACCATCTTGGTTGGTTACCATGATCAAACGATAACCGCACGCTTTAAGCGCCAATAACGAAGGAATCACATCGACTTCGAGCGCAATTTTATCGAGTCGGTCTACTTGCTTGTTTTCTGCCGGTTCATGAATCAATGTACCGTCGCGGTCGATAAAAAGATATTTTTTCATGGTAAAGATCCCGTACAAGGAATGGCGCGCAATGCGGATACCGTCTTTTCGCATTCTTCGAGCGTACCGATGGTAATACGCAAACAGTTCCTCAATCCGGGTTGACGACCTTGATCGCGCAACACGATACCTTCTTCGCTGAGTCGGCGGAACACGTCGGAACTATCGTAAAAACGCACCAACAACCAATTGGCTTGGCTGTCGAATACTTGATCGACGCAATCGCAAATAGGCAACACATGGACCAACCATTGTCGATTGTCGATGATTTCGTTGACGTTGTTTTTTACAGTTTCCAGATTTTTTTCACTCAAGGCTTGTAACGCAATATCGACAGTTGGCGTCGGCATTGGATAGGGCGCGATAACTTTGAGCAGTATTTGGATAATGTCGGGATGCGCCATTGTGAACCCGCAACGTATTCCCGCCAACGCGAACGCTTTCGATAAGGTACGCAGAATAACCAAGTTTGGATATGTACTCAACCAATGCACGACGCTGTGTTCGGGACAAAAATCAATATATGCTTCATCGACGATCACTAATGCTTGGTCTCGTGTTATCGCCAGCAACTCACGGAGATCGTCTTGGTTGAGCAAATTGCCCGTCGGATTGTTGGGACTGCATAGATAAATTAATTTGACGTTATCGAGCGCAGCTTTGATCGCCGGCAGGTCAAGTTGCCAATCAGTCTTACCGCGAATTACGCGACATCCGACCCCCAAAGTTTCGGCACTGACGCCATACATACCGTAAGTGGGAGGACAATAAAGGATAAAGTCTTGATCAGGTTCGCAAAACGCTAACATCAAAAGCTGTATGGCTTCATCAGCGCCGCGACTGACCATGAGTTGTTCGTCGCGGACGCCAGCGTATCTTGCATACGCGGCAAGCAGCGCCTGCGGTTGAGCTTCGGGATAGCGGTTCAATGTCTGTTGCGTCAATGGGTAGGACGGTGCGCGCGGAAATTCGTTGGCGTTGAGCCAAACATCACCGCTACCACCGACGCGACGTGCCGATTGATATGGTGTCAGTATTTGCACATTTTTTCGCGCTAATTCTTGAATATTCATGAGGCACTATCCTTTCCGATGGATTGAACGCGTAAAAGCACGGCTTGTCTATGCGCTTCGAGTTGTTCTGCGGCAGCCATCGCGGTGATGGTAGGCGCTAATATTTGCAATCCTTGCTGTGTCAACGTTTGCACGGTCATACGCTTCTGGAAATCGGCAAGCCCAAGGCTCGAATAGGTGCGGGTATAGCCGTATGTCGGCAATACATGGTTTGTTCCCGAAGCATAATCGCCCGCCGCTTCTGGCGACCAATCGCCGACAAATACCGATCCCGCGCTTTGAATATTCTGAATCAACGTTTGCGGGTCACGGGTTTGTATGATGAGATGTTCGGGGCCATACGCATTGCTAATGGTGATACAGTCATCGAGATTATCGGTAATGATCAAATGACTTGTGGCGAGCGCTTTTTCAGCTATCGCCGCGCGCGGCAATATTTTGAGCAAACGGTCGATTTCGCGTGAAACCTTCTCGGCTTGCGCACGGCTTGGCGTCACCAAAATCACTTGCGAATCGGGTCCGTGTTCCGCTTGCGATAATAGGTCAATGGCGATGAACTCGGGATTCGCGCGCTCATCGGCAATGACCAATACCTCTGACGGTCCGGCCGGCATGTCTATCGCCGCGCCGTCGTGGCATTGGCTCACTTGTCGTTTTGCTTCGGTCACGTAAGCATTACCGGGACCGAAAATCTTATCGACGCGGGGAATCGTTTTTGTGCCGAAAGCCATTGCCGCAATCGCCTGCGCGCCGCCGACGGAAAATATTTCATTTACGCCACACAAATACGCTGCGTAAAGAATCTCATTGGAAATCGGTGGTGGCGAACATAAAACTACACGCGCGCAGCCGGCGATTTTCGCGGGAATCGCCAACATTAGCACGGTAGACAACAAAGGCGCGCTACCCCCCGGAATATACAAACCGACCGAGTAAATCGGTCGCGTGACCATCTGACAGCTAATCCCGGGCATCGTTTCCACCGTGGTTGGAGCTTGTCGTTGCGCGCGATGAAAAGTTTCGATATTGTCAATGGCGGTTTGTATTGCTGTCTTGATTTCATCGGACAAACGCGCGGATGCTTCGTTTATCGTTGCCGATGAAACGCGCAAATCCCGCAAAGAGACTTTATCCAATTCTTCCGTATAAAGCAGTAATGCGTCGTCACCGTCGGCTTTCACTTTCTGGAGAATCGTGGCGACTCTTTTTTCGATAGCGTCTGCCGTGCCGATTGCCGGTCGTGTCAGCAGTCGTTTGCGTTGCGCCGCATCGCATTTTGACCATTCGGTAATTTGCATACGATGTCACTCCATCATTTTTTCGATAGGTAATACTAATATTGAACTCGCGCCCAGCGCTTTTAATCGTTCCATCGTTTCCCAGAACAATGTTTCTGTACTGACCATGTGCATGGCGACATGATTTGGATCGTTCGCCAGAGGTAAAATAGTCGGATGCTCGGCGCCCGGAAGCAATGCGATGACTTCTTCCAATTTGTTTTTTGGCGCGTGCAACATGATATATTTCGATTCGCGCGCTTGGATCACACCTTGAATACGGGTCAGCAAACGGTCGATCAATTCTTGTTTCGCCGACGGCATTTCACCGTCACGCTGTATCAGGCAAGCTTTGGATCGGTAAATGACTTCGACTTCGCGCAAACCATTGGCTTCGAGCGTCGCACCCGTCGAAACCAGATCGCAAATGGCGTCCGCCAAACCAGCGCGCGGCGCGACCTCCACCGAACCGGTTAGCAAACAAAGTTTGAATGGGATGCCGCGTCGATCGAGATATTGCTTTAAGAGATGAGGATACGAAGTAGCGATGCGGCAGTTTCGTAAACTGTGCGGGCCATCGTAAGGCGTGTCGACGGAGACTGCCAGCGATAGGCGACAAGCGCCAAAGTCGAGTATGCGTAATAACTTATAGCGCGGCGATTCGCCTTCCGCTTGTCGTGTCAATAGGGCTTCTTCAAGTACATTTTCTCCGATGATGCCAAGGTCGACGACGCCATCCATCACTAGTCCGGAGATATCGTCGTCGCGAACGCGAAGAAAATCGATAGGCATGTTTTCCGCGTAGGCGATCAAACGTTGCTCGGAAAAACTGATTTTGACGCCACAAAGCTCAAGCAAAATCTGAGATTCGCGGCTCAGGCGTCCCGATTTTTGGATGGCGACGCGCAGATGTGTTTTATTCAGCATTTAATTATTCCTCAAACAAAAAACCCTCGGAAGATTCTCCCAAGGGCTTTATTGATCGTACCGCTTTTTGCCGCTGAAAGAATCGAAAATGTCTTCCAGCACAAACCACCTGAAAGACTATTCAGGATGATGATGGTGAGCAAAAAACGATAAAATATTCATGTTTGATCTGCAATTCAGTTTGGCTGATCGAAAGAAGCCGTTAGGTTACCAAATCCAGCGAAAAAAGCAAGACAGGCGCGTGATCGCTTCATTTTTCCGCATAATACGCTTTGATTTTTTCCAAAACTGCCCAGATTTCGTGCGGTTGTTTGATGCAGTAATCGGAGTTCCAGCGGTCAACGAAGTCGTTTTTCGCGCGATAACCCCAGCGCACCGAAACGGAACGTATTCCCGCCTTATGCGCGGCAATCACATCGCGGTAATCGTCGCCGATATAAACGCATTGTTTGGCTTTCGCGTGAAGGTGTTTCATGGCGTGCCAGATCGGCAACGGACTGGGCTTGGGGTAATCGGTGGTGTCACCACAGACGACGACGGCGGCACGGGTCGAGATTTTGAGATGCTCAAGCAGCGGCGTCGTCAGTTTCGTGAGCCTGTTGGTGACGATGCCCCAAGTCATCCCCTTGCCTTCGATGCGCTTGAGCAAATCGGAAATGCCCGGGAAAAATTTCGTATTTTCCGTGAAATGCGCAGTGTAATGATCAAGGAAAGATTGGCGCGCGTCTTCAAATTCAGGATCGTCTGGAGCGATGTTCAACCCCGCTTTCAAGAGAGCAGCCGCGCCACCGGAAGAAAAATGCCTGAGTTCCTCGATAGGGAGGGGCGGAAGATTGCGCTGCTCACGAACATGATTCACCGCGTTGACGAGATCGGTCGCCGTATCCGCAAGCGTTCCATCGAAATCGAAAAGCAAAATAGAAATCATAAAAAATATTTTAAATGTATTTCACTAAAATAAAAACACCCTTACACCATGTTGGTTATTAGGTTTATATTACAACATTTTGTCTTTAGCAATGGTTTTTATCATATTTTTTTATATTTTTATTACATGATTTTTACCAATTTTGCTACTAACAGACTTTTTGCCATATTTTTGGCACGTGAAACAGAAACTCGGTGCATTTATTAGAACACTATCGCGGACATTTGGTTGAATTTTGCTTGGCTCGACAAATTATTTTGTAGCAAAAAAAGAACCCCGCGATGCGGGGTTCTTTGAGTCAGGAGCCAACTAAAAGTTTTTATTACTTCGCTTCGCCTTTGATTTCTACTTCGACGCGGCGATCAGGCGCCAAGCAGCCAATCAATTCTTTGCGATTCTTTTGGCGGCACTTCACACCGGTAACGGGCTGCTTCTTGCCTATGCCGAGACTTTCGATTTTGTCTCTTGGTACGCCTTTGGACACCAGATAAGCGCGAACCGTCTCAGCGCGACGTTCGGAAAGTTTTTGGTTGTACGCGTCAGAACCGATACGGTCGGTATGACCTGTGACGAGTACTAATTCAATCGTTGCGATTTCCGGCAATCTAGCAATGATTTCGCTATCAAGCGCGGATTTGCCCGCCGGTTTCAGGTCGGCTTTATCAAAATCGAACAGCGCTTTTGATGCCAGCGATATTTTACGCACGGACGACGTAGCGGCGGCTGGTGGCGGTGGAGCGGGCGTCGGGGACGGCGCTGCCGTTGGCGCGACGGATGGTTTTGCAACAAGGTCTGGATCGCATCCGGCAACAGCCATCGCCGGTGTCCAGTAACCCGTACGCCAGCACAGCGTATCTTCGATGCCGACTTTGCCGCCGTAATGACCACTGCGCCAAATGTTGGCATCAGCGCTGCCATAACCAAATATGGCATAACCACTGTTCTGCGGATCGGCTTGCGCCATCGTCGCCGAAGCAATCAGCGTCGCGCACGCAAAAACCAATGCTTTCAGAAAACTTTGAGGTTTCATTATTATTTACCCTTTCTCACGGATAGTTGAAAATGATGATCAAAAAACCTTTCGCTCAGACGAGCGCACAACACGCCCGTTACGCTTGGTAGAACTATACCATATCCGTATTCGTCAGTGGCAAGCATATTTCGTAAGAAAGCTTCAATAAAACAATCCATGACGGAGTTTGCAACACTTTAATCAGCAAAGAAGGTGTAAAATGCCACCTGATTTTCAATAAACCGGAAAACCGCCCGCTCGGGCGGTTTTGGTATTCATTTGTTTAAAAATACGCCATTGAATTTTAGATGATTCGGCGGTGGGATTTGGAATATTTTATGGAAGCTTTTGCAAAAGAAATATTATCTGTCAGCTTGGAAGCCGAGATGCGGCACTCGTATTTGGATTATGCGATGAGTGTCATTGTCGGGCGCGCGTTGCCGGATGCCAGAGATGGATTGAAGCCCGTGCATCGTCGCATTCTTTACGCGATGTTCGATGAAGGTATTCTTCATAATAAAAAATACTCGAAGTGTGCCGGCGTCGTCGGGGAAGTGTTGAAAAAATATCATCCACATGGCGATTCATCGGTGTACGACGCGCTTGTCCGGTTAGCGCAAAATTGGAACATGGGACATCCGCTCGTGGACGGGCAGGGGAACTTCGGTTCGGTGGACGGCGATCCGGCGGCGGCGTATCGTTATACGGAAGCGCGGTTGACGGCGTTGGCGGAAACGATGTTGGCAGACATCCAAAAAGAAACCGTCGATTTTGTGCCGAACTTCGATAATTCGACGGAAGAACCGACCATATTGCCTACGCGCGTTCCTAATCTGCTGATCAATGGCAGCGCTGGCATCGCCGTTGGGATGGCGACAAATATTCCGACACATAATTTGAGCGAAGTGATCAACGGTTGTCTGGCGCTTTTGAAAGATCCGGATATTTCGATTGACGCATTGATGACACATATTCCCGCACCGGATTTTCCGACGGCGGGAATCATTTATGGGTTGGAAGGCGTACGCGAAGGCTATCGTACCGGACGTGGGCGTGTGGTGATTCGCGCCAGAACGCATATCGAGGACCTCGAAAAGGGCAACCGCCAAGCGATCATCATCGATGAAATCCCGTATCAAGTCAATAAAGCCACGTTGTTGTCGAAGATCGGCGAATTGGTACGCGAGAAAAAAATCGAAGGGATTGCCGAATTGCGCGATGAATCGGATCGTTCTGGTATGCGTGCGGTCATCGAACTGAAGCGAAGCGAAGTGCCGGAGATCGTGCTGAACAATCTTTATAAATTGACGCAGTTGCAAGATAGCTTCGGGATGAATATGGTAGCGTTGGTCAACGGTCAGCCGCTGTTGCTTAATCTGAAACAATTCCTTGAAAATTTCTTACAACACCGCCGCGAGATCGTCGCGCGTCGCACACGGTTCGAACTGAAAAAAGCGCGTGATCGCGGACACATTTTGGAAGGGCTTGCCGTCGCGTTGTCCAACGTCGATGAAATCATCGCGTTGATCAAATCATCGGCGACGCCGCCGGAAGCAAAAACTGCGTTGCTTGCCAAAACATGGCGTTCGTCGGTAGTCGAAGAAATGTTGAAACGCGCCAGAGCAGATGTGGCGCGTCCCGAAGGATTGGCGGACGAATTCGGTTGGCAACTTGCCAAGAATGGCTATCGTTTGTCGGAGGCGCAGGCGCAAGCGATTCTCGAATTGCGTTTGCAGCGTTTGACCGGATTGGAGCAGGATAAAATCACTGTTGAATACCGCGAGGTAATGTCACTGATCGAAGATTTTCTGGATATTTTGGCGCGCCCCGAACGAGTGACGCAGATCGTTGTCGACGAATTGAATGAAATCAAAACGCAATTCGGTGTGCCGCGTCGTTCGGAAATCGTTGCGCAGGGCGAGGATATTTCGATTGAGGATTTGATCGCGCCGGAAGATATGATGGTAACCTTATCACATGGTGGTTATATGAAGTCGCAGCCGATTGCCGAATATCGCGCGCAAAAGCGTGGCGGACGCGGCAAGCAGGCGACGACGACCAAAGAAAACGATTTTATCGAGCGAATGTTCGTTGCGAATACGCACCATAATATTTTGTGCTTTTCGAATCGTGGGCGTGTGTATTGGCTGAAAGTCTATAATGTGCCGCAAGGTAGTCGTTCGGCGCGCGGCAAGCCGATTGTGAATCTGGTGCCGCTCGCCGACCGCGAGAAGATTACGGCAGTGTTGCCGGTACCGGAGTTTTCTGAAGATCGTTACGTATTCATGGCGACCGCCAAAGGCACGGTGAAAAAAACGCGCTTATCGGATTTCTCACGTCCGCGTCCCTCCGGCATCATCGCGGTTGATTTGGTCGATGGCGATTACTTGATTGGCGCGGCGTTGACCGACGGTCAACACGATGTGATGTTGTTCAGTTCCGGCGGAAAAGCTGTGCGTTTCGACGAAAACGATGTGCGCGCGATGGGGCGCGCCGCCAAAGGTGTGCGTGGAATGATGCTTCCCAAAGGACAACGTGTGATTGCGCTGCTTGTCGCCGAAGACGAGAATCAATCCGTGTTGACCGTGACTGAAAACGGTTACGGCAAAAGAACGCCGATCGTTGAATACACGCGACACGCGCGCGGTACGAAAGGGATGATTGCAATTCAGCAGTCGGAACGAAACGGTCAGGTAGTTGCGGCGGCGCTCGTGCATTCCGATGACGAAGTGATGTTGATTTCAACGGGTGGCGTTTTGATTCGCACGAAAGTCTCGTCGATCCGTGAAATGGGGCGTTCGACGCAAGGCGTGACATTGATCAATCTCGGCGACAATGAAAAACTTGCCGGTATCGAACGTGTCGAAGAGCAAGAAGAAGAGGAAGAATGACTGTGATTATTGGCTTAGAAAGGAACACTCATGGCACGACCGTTTAATTTCGGTCCAGGACCGGCGATGTTGCCGGAAAGCGTATTGCAGATAGTGCAAGCCGAGTTGCTGGACTGGAAAGGCAGAGGGCTTTCGATCATCGAAATGACGCATCGCGGTGATGATTTTTTGAGTATTGCTCGTAAGGCGGAAGCCGATTTGCGCCAATTGATTGGTATTCCCAATCATTACAAAATTCTCTTTTTGCAAGGCGGTGCGACTGGACAAAACGCTGCCGTGCCGCTGAATCTGCTGGGTGACAAAAAGACCGCCGATTATGTGAATACGGGGCATTGGTCGACGCGCTCGATCAACGAAGCCAAAAAATATTGTGATGTGCATATCGCCGCTTCCAGCGAAAACTCAGGCTTCTGGCACGTTCCGCCACAGAGCGAATGGAAGTTTTCCGCCGATCCCGCGTATGTGCATATTTGCTCCAACGAAACGATCAGCGGCGTCGAATATTCGTTTATGCCCGATACTGGCGCTATTCCGCTGGTTGCGGATATGTCATCAAATATCTTGTCGCGTCCGTTCGATATCAATAAATTTGGATTGATTTACGCCGGCGCTCAGAAAAACATCGGACCGACCGGCGTCACATTGGTGATCGTGCGCGAAGACTTGTTGGGTAAGGTAAAAAGCGTCTGTCCTTCAGTCATCGACTATACGTTGGAGCTTGGATACGAGTGGATGTACAACACGCCGCCGACTTTTCCTGTGTATGTGTCGGGACTGGTCTTTGAATGGATCATCAAAAAAGGCGGCTTGGCGGCAATCGAAAAAATCAATATTGAGAAAGCAAATAAGCTGTACGCTGAAGTCGATCGTACTGGCTTTTATACCAACAAAGTCAATAAGCGAGATCGTTCCAGAATGAATGTGACGTTCTATTTGCCAACGCCAGAACTCGATCAACGATTCGCGCAAGAAGCGAAAACGCGCGACTTGCTGAACCTCAAAGGGCATAAGGTTGCCGGAGGTATCCGAGCTTCAATCTACAATGCGATGCCGATGGCGGGTGTGGACGCGCTGATCGCGTTCATGCGTGACTTCGAAAAACGGTATGGTTGATAAGGGGAGCGTCTTCGATTATGAATGGGCGTAAAGAGGGCGAAATTTTGGCGGCGTGTTTTGTGTGATGAGTGGTTGGCGCATTGCCCAACAAAAGGACGGAGAAGTTTCCCCGTTTTTTTATTACCTTTTATTCACCGAAAAGAGACGTATGGCACGTTTTCTGTCGATGGATCGTTCTGCGTGGCTCAAGAAGGAAACGGACAAACCATGAATCCCATGCCGTAAAAAATACTTCCCCTTAAAAACAGTTTGCCGTCATTGAGAAAGTACACGGGTTGGGGCGGAGGACAGAAGACAGAAAATGGGGACAAAACGGCGCGTATCCCGCAAGAAAAGCGTTCTCCTCCCAAAATATAGTTTGCAACCATCAAGAAATTGCCGCATAATTGGCGGTGCATATGATATTAATATAATATATGTTTAAGGGTATTTACCGTGGGAACGCGGGTAAGTTTTTTTGTTCGAGAAAGGGTATTGACATGGAAAAATCAGCGGCGAGCGATGATGTCAGATTTGATTCTGCGTTGGCGGGCGGACGAATTCATGAAGAGGGCATAGAGAAAGTAAATGGCTTTGTAAATGGCTTTGTGATTTCCGCCCCAATCGTCAGTTTTGCCGCGTTGCTCGGCGCGGTGTTCGGCAAGAAGACAGCGCGTCATCAAAAAACATCTACGCTTCCATGCCGGGAAGCAAAACAGTACGAAGCAAGACACCACAAAGCAAGGCATTACAAAAAGGTTGGGTTATCAGCATTCGCGACGGCAATGTTGTGTATGGGCGTTGCCGCGCAAGCGGCGACGATCACGGTGAACAGTGCTGTTGACGCGCTCACTGATAGCGACAAATGCACGCTGCGCGGGGCGGTAAGTTCCGTCAACGCCGGCAGCAATCAAAACAACTGTGTCGCCGTCGTCTCGCCCGATGCTTACGGCAGCAACGACACGATCACATTCGACACGACAGTGTTCAGCGCGGCAACCACCATCGACGTGACCGCCAGTGGCGAAATCGCCATCTCTAAAAACCTCACCATCGAGGGATTGCTGGACGGCGACGGCGCTCCGCTGATTACGCTCGACGGCAATAGCGCCAACCGCATCCTGAGTACCTCCGGCGCTGTTCTTGCTGTTTCGGGGTTAGCTTTTCAGAAGGGCAGTGCGGTAAGCGGCAACGGCGGCGCGATTTATGCCAACGGCGCCGTCACTGTCAGCGACAGCACATTTGAAGACAATCATGCCCGCACCGGCGGCGCGATTTATGCCAACGGTGCCGTCACTGTCAGCAACAGCACATTTGAAAACAACCATGCCCACTACAGCAACGGCGGCGCGATTTATGTCGATAGCGTCAGCGCCACCGTCATTGTTCGCAACAGCACATTCGAGAACAATCAAGCCGACGGAGACGGCGGCGCGATTGATGCCACTACCGCCCATGTCAGCAACAGCACATTCAACGAAAATCAGGCCGGCAGCAACGGCGGCGCGATTTCTGCCAGTACCGCCAATGTCAGCAACAGCGCATTTAAAGGCAATCAGGGGGTCGACCATTACAGCACCGGCGGCGCGATTATTGCCAGCAACACCACCAATGTCAGCAACAGCACATTCGAGAACAATCAAGCCGGCATCGGCGGCGGCTACTACGGCGGCGGCGCGATTTTCGCTTACGCCACCGCCAATGTCAGTAACAGCACATTCAACGAAAATCAGGCCGGCAACGACGGCGGCGCGATTTACGCCTATGACATCGCCAATATCAGCGACAGCGCATTTAAAAGCAATCAGGTAGGCTATGAAGGCGGCGCGATTCTTGCTGTTACCGCCAATGTCAGCAACAGCACATTTGAAGGCAATCGGGCCGGCTACAGAGGCGGCGCGATTCGCGCCTTGGCGACGCTTGAAGCCAGTCACCTGACGCTGCTCGACAATAGCGCGGCCAGAAAAGGCGCGGCGATCTGCTATGGAGGTAGCGGCAATGCCCGCATTGACAACAGCCTGATCCTTTCCAGTGTCGCGCTTGTCGGCGCGACGGCATTGTGCTCAGGCGCCATCACGGGCAGCTACAACATCAAATGGGTACATGGCGCGGATACGACAAGCTGCAATGGCGTGAACAACGTTTCCGGCGGCAGCGGCGCGATTGGCGCTATTGTCGAAACGACGCTTGCCGACAACGGCGGACCGACGCCGACGCTGGCATTACCGGCGGGCAGCCCGGCGATTGGCGCGGCGGATCCAGGCGGCGCGACCTCGCGGATGCTTGACATCGATTTCGCGCAAACGCCGCCGACGGTAACATGGGTAGACGCCACGCTTGATCAGCGCGGCGTCACTCGCGTTACAACAGCGGCGGAACGTTCACTGGGCGCGATTGAATACAAAGCGCCGCCAACACCGACAACCAATGGCGCGGCAACCGTTCCCGTTTTGCCCGCGCCGCTCGTGCTTTTGTTGGTGCTGGGATTGGCGGTGGTAGGAATCGGGTTCAGGAAACGGAAAATGACCAAGACGGGGTTTTTCTGAAAGCGGTCAGGAGCAAATATTTTCTGAAAACCGTTAAGGAAACCCTGATTAACTTGGTTGTCATTGCGAGCGAAGCGAAGCAATCCAGCAGGCGGCATGGGTTGCCACGGGGCTTCGCCCCTCGCAATGACGAAAAGCGGATGATGTCAGTACCTGAACAAAAGCTGCTCTAAAAGTAGCAGGGCGTTGATTTTCTGAAAGTCGCTAGGAGCAGATATTTTCGGAAAGTGATATCTCGTGTAATACCTTCAGAAAGTAGCTCGATAAAAAGTAGTTCAAAAAAGCGAAAAGCAACCCGACGAAAAGTAATTCAATAAAAATCGACTCGGCGAAAAGGCGGAAGATTTCGCCTTTTTGTTTTCTTTGGCGAATCCTGTCTTTGTTGAGCAAGGGATAGGGCGCGACGCAACCCACGCAAAGATCTTGCGCCACTAAGTGGACACAACAAATTCTTACTTCAGTAGCGCGAAGCGGATTCCTCGCGCTTTTGGCGCGGGACGGTTCATTGTCACGGCGCGGACGAAAGACGGGCGAACGTTACAAGTAAAAGTCATTGCTCGATTTACTATCAAGAAAGGAAAAATTGCTGTTTGCGACGAGCTGACGCATGTAATGAACGGGACTGAAAAGGATAAAGATTGAGGGTCACGTCACGAATGAAGACATCGCCAATTAATTAGATTGAAATCGGGATTTGTGATGATCCTCATATCGATTCATTGCAAAGCCATTTCCTGTAATGTCACATAATCGGTTTTACCGGTGCCGAGCAATGGAATTGAGTCGATCACACGGATTTCACGCGGAATCGCAAGTTCTGACGCGCCGCTTTCGTGCGCTACGACGATGAGCATTTCACGAGTAAGCGTCGCGTCGGTGGTGAACAGTACGATGCTTTCGCCGCGCGTCGCATCGGGACGGATGGACGCGCCGTGTCGGTATTCTCGAGAAGCCTGATTCGCCAACGCTTCGGTAATTTCCAATGAGACCATTTCGCCTGCGAGTTTGGCGAAGCGTTTCAATCTGCCGCGAATATAAACAAAGCCTTCATCGTCGATAGAGACGACATCGCCGGTCGAATGCCAGCTCGATTCGCCCGATGCCGAAGGCCATTCGAGTACTCCCGGGTTTTCGTAGCGTAAATAACCAAGCATCACGTTCGGTCCGCGCACTTCAAGCACACCCGTGTTTTCAGGAACACCTTCGGTGGGCTGAATACGTCCTTGCATCGCTGGAACGATTTGCCCGACGCTGCCGTTGCGCGACGCCATAGGTGTATTGACCGAGATAACGGGCGCGCATTCGGTCACGCCATAACCTTCGAAGATGTTGATGCCGTAACGCTCGATGTATGTCGCGCGTACCGATTCGTCGAGTTTTTCCGCGCCAGCGATGACATAGCGTAGGCGTCCGAAATCATAGGGATGCGCATATTTGGCGTAATTGGCGAGGAAAGTGGACGAGCCGAACAATACCGTACAATCGCGGTCGTAGATCAGTTCGGGAACGATTCGATAATGCAGTGGATTGGTGTAAAGAAATATTTTACAGCCTGACATCAGCGGCAAGATCGCGCCGACAGTCAAGCCGAAACTGTGAAACAATGGCAAGACAGCCATGAATTTATCCAAAGGCGTGAAGTCGAGAACGGCGCGCAGTTGCGCGACGTTGGCAAGGATCGAGTCGTGCGAATGAACGACGCCTTTGGGTCTGCCTTCCGATCCTGAAGTAAATAACGCTAGCGCCGGCGATGATGGTTTTTGCTGTGGATCGCGTGCCCAATGCGGGGAAAGCATGCAGCACACTATCCACAATTTATCGCCCATCGTGATTTGTTCTCGCAAGTCTTCCAGATAATACCAATTGATATGAGCAATTTTTTCTGGAAGATGCGTAAGTTGCGTTTTTTTGAGAAATTCTCGCGAGGTGATGATGCTGTGGATTTTTGCCGCGTGGCACGAAGATCTGATGCTTTCGTCGCCGGAAGTATAATTCAATAATGCCGGGATCCGATTGGAAATGGATAAGCCGAGAAAGGTGGCAATCATACTGATTACATTCGGCAACATCACGCCAACGTATTCGTTTTTTTCGGTAAAGCAGCGGGATACACGGGCGATCGCAAACGCTTTTTTAAGCAACGACGAATAAGTTTCTTCACGCATCTGTACATCTTCCACAAGCTTATAATCGCGCCCGAAATAACGCATCGCGTTCAGATAAGCTTGGTACAGTGTGGTATAAGGATGTGTTTGTACCAACATTTCGGTAAGTAAAGCGCGCATATGTTTGCCGGCTTCTTCGCGGCGCTCACGTGTTTTGGTCGCCTTGAGGCTGGGGAAAAAGCGCGGTTCCATGATGTGTAGCGTGATTTTAGGAAAGAGTTGGCGTGGATACGCGCCGCCCAGACGGTTGAACCAACTGCGTAACGCACCCTCGATACGAATCGGCACAATGGTGGCGCCGGTTTTGGCGGCGATGAACGAAGCGCCTTCATAGACTTTCATCAACGAGCCGGTGGTCGTGACGCGCCCCTCAGGAAAAATCACGACCGGTTCGCCTGCTTCGACCAATTTGATGATCGATTTCATCGCCATCGGATTGGTGGTATCGACGGCGTAGTGGCGGACGTAACGCAAAATGCGCGAAAAAAATGGATGTTTCACGACAGTAGAATGGACTATGAATATAGGCTCGATCGGCAACATCAACGCCAGCAAAACACCGTCGATCAGTGATTCATGATTGGCGACGATCAAGGTGCGCGCATGATTGAACACATCTAATCTGCCGTTGACACGGACGCGAAACCAAAGTTTCAAAGTAATGCGAATAATGATTTTCATGGATAAACTCCGAATCAACAGAATTATGCTGATTTACCGCGGTAGCACAAGCTTTTTTGTCAATGAAGTGACAAAGAAGAATTAGACGGCAACTCTATGTTTTAAGCATTTCGTAATATCATTGCGCAGGGAAAGCAGATTCATACGCATTTATGATAAAGCCATAGAGTAGACTCGAAAATTTGGCGAGAAAAGGAAGGGCATTCGCGTCCAATGATAAAGAAACCGCCGAATGGTGATGGAAAAGGCTGTGCGCAATTTATGAAATTTTACAAGGTTGTAACTTCGGTATTTCAAATAATATTGATTCTTATTATCTTTTGTGATTACAATCCACTGTCTCGCCTGCATTGGGGGAAATATAAAGATATTATCAACAAGGAGATACATGATGTTTAAGAATTTTTTATGCGCAACTATTAGTCTTTTAGCATTTTTTGGCTTTGCTTTTTCCGTCTCGGCGGCTGATGAGGTCGTAAATGTTTATTCGGCACGGCATTATGAATCGGACAAAGAGCTTTACGCCCTTTTTCAGAAAGAAACCGGCATAAAAGTGAATGTCGTCAGTGCCAACGCGCCCGAACTCATCGAAAGAATCAAACGTGAAGGCGTTGCTACGGAAGCGGATCTTTTCATCACTGTTGATGGAGGCGTATTGTATTCAGCCAAATCCGCCGATATTTTGCAGCCGATCGTCTCTTCGCTGGTTCTGCAAAACGTACCGGCAGCTTTGCGTGACAAAGACAACGCTTGGGTCGGTCTGACCACCCGCGCTCGAATCATCGTGTACTCCAAAGAGCGGGTCAAACCTGAGCAACTTTCCACCTACGAAGATTTGGCGGCGCCCGAATGGAAGGACAAAGTCGTGGCTCGTCCATCGTCCTCATTGTATGATCAATCGTTGCTTGCTTCGCTCATCGAACTGAATGGCTTGGAAAAAGCTTCGGCTTGGGTCAAAGGCGTGGCGGCGAATTTCGCCAGACCGCCCAAAGGGAACGACCGTTCTCAAGCCAAGGATATCGTGGCGGGAGTTGGCGATGTGGCGCTCATGAATACCTATTACATCGGACAAATGCTCAATTCCAAGGACCCTGAAGAAGTCAAAGCGGCGCAAAATATTGGTCTCTTCTTTCCTAACCAGAAAACTACAGGCACACATATCAATGTCAGCGGTGTTGCGTTGACGCGCCACGCCAAGAATAAAGATAACGCTATCAAATTCGTCGAATTTTTGACCGGCGCGCCGGCGCAAGAACGTTTGTCGGCGAGTAATTATGAGTTTCCGGTCAACCCTATTGCCAAAAAACATCCTTTGCTGGAAAGTTGGGGGGCTTTCAAGGCGCAGACCATCGACTTTTCTACATTGGGCGCAAATAACGCCAAAGCTATTCAATTATTCGCTGAAGGCGGATGGAAATAGACGCGCCGTCATCATCTCCTCGCAAAGCGCCGGGGCGTTGCGCGAGGAGCGGATTTCTTTTTCGATTCAAATTCTTTGATGGTTGGGCGGCGATACGCGCGTTTTCTTTTTTGTGCGTATTGCTGCCGCTGCTGATGCTTGTCGGCGGGTTATTTTCCGTTTCGAGCGAATATTGGGAGTATGTGCGCGATCATTTGTTGCGCGCCTATTTTACGGAAACGCTTCTCGTGATGGCGGGCGCGGGCACGTTTGCTTGTTTTCTCGGCGTACCGCTTGCTTGGGTTTTGAGTATGTACGATTTTCACGGCAAACGATTTTTTGAAGTGTTGCTCGTCTTGCCTTTGGCGATTCCTCCATATATCGCCGCCTACACGTATGAGGGTTTGCTGGGATACACCGGAATCGTCCAAAGTTTTTTCCGAAATCATTTCGACCTTCATCTGACTCGCCTTACTACCGATATTCCGGCGCAAGTATGGGCGATATGGGTTTTTGGCGTCACTCTTTTTCCCTATGTGTATATTTTGACACGCGCCTTTTTACGCCATCAGAGCGCCGCAATTTTCGAAAACGCTTTGCTTCTCGGCGGTGGAAAAGCGCGTTTATTTCTGCGCGTGGGCTTGCCTTTGCTTTGGCCTTCGGCGGCGGCAGGCGTCATTCTGGTTTGCCTCGAAGTGTTAAATGATTTTGGCGTGTCCAGCTATTACGGTTTGAATACGTTCACCACCGCCATTTTCACGACTTGGTTTGGCATGGGTGATGTCAATACGGCGATCAAATTGGCGTTGATTCTATTGGCGCTGGTTTTTGTTGTGTTGCTCGTTCGTAAAGCGGCGCATAATGTCCGTCGCTACCATATTGTCTCCAGTCGGGAAAAACGGCTGATGACGCGACGAGTCGATGCGATTGCGCAAGCTGGAATCATTCTTTTGTGCGCGTCGGTTTGCCTGGTGGGTTTCATCGCGCCTATACTGCAAATGTTGTACTGGTTACGTTTGAGTTGGGATGGCGCTTTTACCGGTGAGCTTGGTCGCGCTTTGTTGTACACATTGGGCATTGCTGGTGGCGCTACGCTGGCGGTGATGATCGCAGCGACGGGCACGGCGAACGCCAACCGCTTGGTCAAGAGTCGATTTGCCACTCTGTTCTCTCAGGGAGCGACTTTGGGCTACGCCATTCCTTCGGCGGTATTGGCAATCGGAATCATCAGCTTTTTCGTCAGCGCGGACAAATTTCTATCGGCGGTTTTTCCCTTCTCGCCGGAAAAGTTTTTCAGTATGAGCGGTATCATGTTGTTCTTTGCTTATAGCGTCCGATTTTTTACCATTGGCTATCAGACGGTGGAGGCGGGATTTGCCAAAATTGGCATGGTCTATAGCGAAGCATCGCGTACCTTGGGACGGGACGTAACCGCCACCTTTTTTCGAGTTGATTTTCCTCTGGTCAGATATGCGCTGATCAGCGGCGCCGCTTTGGTGTTTATCGATATTTTGAAAGAACTGCCTCTCGGTCTGTTGTTACGCCCATTCAATACGGAAACGCTGGGCACGATGACTTATCATTTCGCCAATAACGAGGCATTGGAAGAAACCGCTTTACCATCTTTATGCATCGTATTGCTCGGCGCGGCGTTTATCCTGATCATGCAAATCTGGGAGAAAAAGGAGACGGCACATGTTTCTGGAAATTGATTCCGTGTCTTTTGCCTATCCGGGCAAAAACGCTCCTTGGATTCTTTCCGAATATAGCTTGAGTATGGAAGCTGGCGAAAGAGTAGGGATCGCCGGACCAAGCGGGCGGGGTAAAAGTACTTTGCTGCGTATCATCGCCGGTTTGGAATGTCCACTGCAAGGCAGCGTGACTCTCGATGGGCGGCGAGTGGCGAGCCGTGATATATATGTCGCTCCGGAAGATCGGCAAGTCGGCATGGTCTTTCAGGACTACGGACTTTTCCCGCACATGACGGTAGCGCAGAACATCGCTTATGGTCTTTTTCGTCTCAGGCGGGCGGAGCGACGGCAGCAAGTGGTCACCATGTTGGAACTTATCAGAATGCGGGATTTGGCGGCGCGTTATCCTTATGAAATTAGTGGAGGGCAACAACAGCGCGTCGCCATCGCCCGCGCTCTGGCGCCCAATCCCAAATTATTATTGCTCGACGAGCCTTTGAGCAATCTCGATGCTACTTTGAGAGCGGATATCCGTGCCGAGATGTGTGAAATCATGGAATCAAGCCGTATTACTTGTCTGTTCGTTTCCCACGATCTGGACGACCTTGCCGCGCTTTGCGGACGAATCGAAACTCTCTAGCGAACTTGCCATGCTATTACATATAATCGACGATAGATCATGAATTGGTGAGACACCGATATATGAAAAGCCAATACGTATCGTCGATAATATTTGTTTTCCGGTAGTGGCTTGAGCATATATAAATTATTTTTTATGATCCACCCGATACGCCCGTTTTGCATTTCGATAGGTTTGCTTTTATGCGCTGTTACCGGTTGCGGAGAAAAAGCATACGTCCAAATCGACGGGCAGACGATGGGGACTGATTACATCATCAAGTATGAAGGCGGAGTAAAAGAAACGACGGCGCACATTGAAGAAGGCGTTGAACGGCAGCTCGAAATTATCGACGCATTGATGTCCACGTATCGAAGCGACTCCGAAATCAGTCGCTTTAACGCCAGTCGCGCCGTACATGAACCGTTTCCCGTTTCCTTTGAAACGGCTGTGGTCGTCGCTGAGTCGAAACGGATTCACGCGCTGACCGAAGGTGGTTTCGATATTACAGTAGCGCCGTTGGTCATGCTTTGGGGATTCGGCGCGAATGGGAGAGAAATGCGCATACCCGATGAAGAAGAAATCGCCGAACAACGGGGGAAAACGGGTATGGATAATTTGAGTATCGTATCGCAAGGAAATGGCGGTTACGCCTTGATCAAAAAGATACCCGAATTGGCAATCGATTTGTCGGCGATTGCGAAGGGGTATGCCGTCGATCGCGTCGCCGCCGTACTCGACGCGCAGGACATTCACAATTACATGGTCGAGATTGGCGGAGAGGTCCGTGCGCGCGGAAAAAACGAGCGGGGAGAAACTTGGCGCATTGGTATCGAACATCCATCACCGAATAATGATAAAAACATACTAGAGGTTGTGATACTCAAAGATGAAGCGTTGGCGACTTCGGGGAATTACCGTCATTATTTCGAGCAAGGAGGACGGCGTTATTCACACACAATCGATCCACGCACCGGCGCGCCAGTGCGAGATGAGCTTGTTTCGGTTTCCATCGTGGCACCGTTATGCATGCGCGCCGACGCGCTGGCGACGGGGTTGAGCGCGTTGTCCCTAAAAGACGCTTTGAGAATCGCCGATTCATTGAATATTCCTGTGTTGATCGCCGAAGAAGGTCCGGAGTTGGAACTATATTTTTCAAAAGCGTTCCTTGAACGTCGAAAATAATTCTTTATCAAATTAATGTCATAAGTTAATTTTTTAAAGTAAAACATAATAAAAGCAATATAACATACTGAATTAAAAAGAAAATATGCTATAGTTTTTGTTTATATAAACGATAAAGATAATCATTTACATAGTAATGATTCTTATTTACAATGATAAGAATGGAAAAAGCAGCAAGCACATTTTCTAAAAAATCTTTTTGGATCAAGCAGATTCACCGGTGGCACTGGATGAGTTCCGCCTTGTGCTTGATTGGCATGATTTTATTCGTTGTCACGGGAATCACACTCAACCATGCCTCTGAAATCAATAGCAGAACGCATATCGAAATTAAGCAAGCCAAATTACCCGAAGCGCTGCTGTCGATGGTCGTGGAAGGAAATGGTGGCGCTTTGCCGCAAAACGTTTCGGATTGGCTAGAGCGAACGCTATCGGTTTCCTTGAGCAAACAGGTCGCCGAATGGTCAGAAGACGAGATTTATTTCTCCATGCCGCGACCAGGCGGAGACGCATGGCTCAGTATTCAACGCAGTGATGGCGCGGTGCAATACGAAACGACAGATCGCGGACTGATCGCGTGGATGAATGATTTGCATAAAGGACGGCATACGGGGTTGGTGTGGCGCGTTTTTCTCGATGTGTTTTCGTTGGCATGTCTGGTGTTTTGTATGACGGGGTTGTTTTTGCTCAAAGTTCATGCGGACAAACGGCGGCTGACTTGGAAAGTAGTGGGCGTGGGGCTGGCGGTGCCGATGATGCTCAGCGTATTTGCTCATCTCTGAAATGAAGACTTGTATGTATCGTTTTTTATTTTCCTCATTGCCTGTCTTGTGGCTTGCGTTATTCGTGTTACCGGTCAATTTTGCGGTAGCGGCGGAAATGCAGATAGAAATAGATATTCCGAAATTGGATGTCGCCGAGTATCACCGTCCCTATATTGCGCTGTGGATCGAACATCCCGACAAACGCGCCGTAACCCATTTGTCGGTCTGGTACGACACGGCAATGAAAAACGGCGGGGGCGAGGAGTGGCTCAAAGATTTACGGCAATGGTGGCGGCGCGGTGGGCGCGATTTATCTATGCCGGTCGATGGTATCAGCGGCGCAACCCGTCCGGCGGGCAAACATCATTTGCGTTTCGGGAGCGATCACGCGGTTTTGGCGAAACTTACAGCGGGTAATTATGTGTTGGTCGTCGAAGCCGTGCGCGAAGTTGGCGGACGCGAAGTATTGAACATACCTTTCCAATGGCCGCCGAAAGAAATCGTTTCGATTTCGGCGAAAGGTGAAAGGGAACTCGGTTTAGTCAAGATGACATTGAATCAGTGAGTGATAAATCTTTTATTAGGTGAGGTTTTCAATGAAGAAGAAAGTATTTTTATTATGTTCGGTGTTGTTGTTATCGTTTTCCGCGCAGGCTCATCGCGCATGGATGTTACCTTCGGCGACTGTTTTTTCAGGAAAAGAACCGTGGCTGACGGTCGATGCGGTCATCGGCAACGAACTGTTTTATTTCGATCATGTGCCGATGCAGCTTACCGGATTGACCATTACCGCGCCAGACGGTACGACGATTCAACCAGAAAACAGCGCGAAGGGACGTTTGCGCAGTGTATTTGACGTACCGTTGAAACAAAGCGGAACGTATCGACTTACCGTCCTCAATCAAGGTTTGTTTGCGAGCTATGAAGAAAATGGCGAAACGAAACGCTGGCGTGGTACCGCGGATTCTTTCGCGCAAGCGGGTATTGCCGATAAAAAAGCGCTCAAGGTTTTGGAAATGATGTCTCGCATCGAGACGTTTGTGACTTCGGGAAAGCCAGATACCAGAACGTTGAGCGCGACGAAGCAAGGATTGGCGCTGCAACCGATAACGCATCCCAACGATTTGGCTGTCAACGAAGCGGCGGTATTCCAATTTCTTCTCGATGGAAAGCCGTTGTCCGATTTGAGCGTCAGTATTATTTTGGGAGGTACGCGTTACCGCGATAAAACTGAGGAACAAATTCTGACGACGGACAAAGAGGGGAAAATCAATATTCGCTGGACCTCTGCCGGCATGTATTTTTTAGAAACAGATTACAAAGATGATCAAACATCAATCAAAGAAGCCAAGGAACGGCGATTGAGCTACAGCGCCACTTTTGAAGTTTTACCCTAATAGAGATTTTCATCGAAAGACAATTATTTCAGGAATAGGAGTATGACCATGCTTAAACTTTTCAAAGTAAGTCAGTGCGCGTTGGTGCTAGGGCTTTTGTTGATTCCGTTTTCACTGGTCGCGCAAGCGCCCGAAGAAAAGAAAGTGGAATCGGTATCTGAGCAGAATATCCAACAGCAGAACGTCGTCAAAGAAGAAATTACCGCCGAAGAAGTAAAAAGCAAAGCGGATACCCGCCTTCAGCCTATCGTTGTCACCGCTTCGGGATTCCAGCAGGAAATCAAAGAAGCACCGGCGTCGATTACGGTCATTACCCGTCAGGATTTGGAAAGTCAGGCAGCGCATAATCTGGGAGAAGCTCTGGAGAATGTTGAAGGGATCGACGTCACACGCGGCGGCAAGGCGGGCGGAATGAATATCAGCATACGCGGTTTGCCGAGTGACTATACATTGATTCTCATCGATGGAAAACGGCTCAATCAGAGCAGCGGCGCGGTGCGTCCCAACGGTTTCGGCGATGTCGATACCAATTTTATTCCACCGCTCAATGCAATCGAGCGTATCGAGGTCGTGCGCGGACCGATGTCCACTTTATACGGATCGGACGCGATGGGCGGTGTCATCAACATCATCACGCGCAAAGTTGCCGATGAATTCATGGGTTCGGTTCGTTTAGGAGGAACTTATCAATTCAACGATGATTTCGCGCATAATGCGGGGACGAATATTTATCTGAGCGGACCCATCAAAAAAGATTTGGTAGGTTTCGCGCTGCGTGGCAGCCTTTTTCATCGCGGTGAAGCGGATGTTCGTTATATCGATAAAAACGGCACGGAATCGAAACTTGGCTTCAGCGGTTTGAACAGAGAAGATGATTTTAGTATCGGTGGGCGTCTGACGTTTACGCCCAATCAAGATCATGACTTCATTATTGATCTCGATCGCGCGTACCAGCGTTTCGATAATCGAAAAGGCGAGCTTGGCACATTGAACGGCACGATAGCTCCAGGGCGCGCTGGAGGTGGTTATGCCGATCATTTGACATTCGATCGGGACAGATATTCTCTGACGCATAACGGACGTTGGGGATTTGCGTCGAGCGAAACGTCAGTGTTGTACGATACGACGGAAACCGTTGGACGCTTGAATCCGGTGACCGCGCCAGTAAAGCCGGTAAATGGCACGCCACGCGATATCAAGTATGACAATATTAATATCGAAAGCAAATGGGTTGCGCCGCTTTTCAATGATCGCCATTTGTTGTCTGTCGGCGGATCATTCTGGAAGCAACGTTTCAAAGATACGCTGGATGAAAATCCACAACATTTCTTCGATCAATATCAATGGGCGGTTTTTGCCGAAGACGAATGGCGGATAATCAATAATCTGGCATTGACATTGGGGGCGCGTTACGATGATAACGAGAAATTCGGTGGAGAATGGAGTCCTCGTGCGTATTTGGTTTGGAATGCGCTGCCGCAATGGACATTCAAAGGCGGTATCAGTCGTGGTTATAAAACGCCACGTATCAATCAAATGGTCGATGGAATCATCGGATTTGGTTCGCAAGGGACGCTTCCGTTACTGGGAAACGCCAATCTCAAACCGGAGACAAGCACGACATCAGAAGTTGGGATAATCTACGACAACGAGCGGGGGTTAAATCTTAACGCGACGTTCTTCTACACTGATTTCAAAGACAAAATCGATGCTGTGACGCATCCAAATTGTCGCGCTCAGGGTGGCAACGTTGTCGGTTGTATTGATATCGGCGACTGGATTGACCGCAACGGCAATACAATCGAATCCTTCAGTAAACCGGTCAATATCGGCAAAGTGAAATTGCGCGGCGTCGAATTGGGCACTCGTATAATGTTTGGCGAAACATGGACGGTTACGGGCAACTATACTTATACCGATAGTGAACAAAAAACCGGCGCGGCGTCCGGGCGACCGCTGGGCAGCGAACCTCGTCACATGGTTAATGCCAAAATCAATTGGAAGGCTCTGGAAAATCTGAACCTGTGGACGAGTGGTGAATATCGTAATAAACAATATCGCGGACTTGCTCCGAACGGAAGCGAAGTTTTTTATAAATCGTACACATTACTCAATTTGGGCGCGACGTATGCGATGAATAAAAACACGACTTTTGCGCTTGCGCTTTATAACGCGACCGATAAAGATTTCGTCGACTACGGTGATAATCCGTTAAGTCCTGCGGCGACGACCTACAGCAACGCCTATTATCAAGTCTTAGAAGGACGGAGATTGTGGGTCTCTGTAGATATTACATTTTAACGGATAGAACAATAAACCATGCCCGATACCGCCGATACTTTGCCATTGGATTATAATAAGTCCGCCGCGGCGCCGACGAGTGTGCGCTATGCTGGAATAGCCGTGGTCGCGATAGCGCATATCGTTTTGCTGTGGGCAGTGATGCAAATTTCTTCGGTAAGACAAGCTGTCACGGAGGCGGTGCCAGTATTCGCGCGTTGGATCATACCGGCGCCTCCGGCACCCAAACCGATAGAAATACCGCCGATAGAAATCAAACCGCCGCCCAAGCCTAAACCTAAATTTAAAATACCGCCGCCTGTCGTCAAAACGCCGACTCCCGTGACGATCGAACAGCCAATCGTCGAAGTGGCGAACGTAGAACCGGTCGAGGTAGACAACACTTCCACAGAGGTTCATGAGACGCCGCCACCGGTTGCTGCGTCGCCGCAACCCAAGACGGTGTCGATCTCAGCCGTGCGCTATCGCGTCGCGCCCAGACCCGTGTATCCGAAAATGTCGAGGCGCCTCAGGGAAGAAGGCGAAGTATTGATTCGAGTTTTGATCGATACCGATGGTCAAGCCCGACAACAAGTATTGATACAATCATCAGGGAAAGAGCGTTTGGATGAAGCGGCGATGATGGCGATCAGGCAAGCTTCTTTTTATCCTTATGAAGAAAATAAAATTGCCATTCCGGTGTGGGTGATTGTTCCTGTGATGTTTGGTCTGGAACAATAATTGAGTTCATATACAATCTGAAAATCAGGAGAAATAGATAACATGGAAGAAGCAGCAACATTAGGATTTTCTCATTTCATCGAGCAAAGCGATACTGTCGGAAAAACCGTTCTGGCAATTTTGATCGTGATGTCGATCATTTCGTGGTGGTTGATTTTCATCAAGGGTGTTTTTGGTATTTTGCGCAGTAAACGCAGCAATGCGTTTCTTCGTTTTTTCTGGAATGCGTCGTCGATCGACACCGTGACCGACGAGTTGGCTACGCACGGCGCGCGTTGCCCATTTTCGCATCTTACCGCGCACGCAATTCAAGCGCGGCGACACCATGCCCGCCTTGGCGTCAAGTTGGAAGAAGCCGGTTTGCCACAAGATTTTTTGACGCGTACGATGCGTAAAGTGTTGGATGAAGAAACCACACGTTGTGAAAGCGGATTGGCGGTTTTGGCGACAATAGGTTCTACCGCGCCGTTTGTCGGGCTTTTCGGTACGGTATGGGGCGTTTACCATGCGCTGATCAATATTGGCGCCAGTGGCGCGGGAACGCTCGATAAAGTAGCCGGTCCCGTAGGAGAAGCGTTGATCATGACCGGACTTGGACTGGCGGTAGCGATTCCGGCAGTGGTAGGATACAATTGGCTGACACGCAGCAATCGTGTGCTTCTTGCTAAACTCGACTCGTTTGCGTATGAGCTGTTTACAATTCTGACCACCGGTCAAGCGCTGGACCAACAGATCAGACCGTTGCATCCGGTTAAGTCGGCGAAAACAAACGTGATTCGGTAATAGATACGGGAGATAGACATGGCTTTCGGGCAATTTGAACAAAAATCGGCGCACACTCCAATGTCGGAAATCAATATGGTGCCGTTGATCGACGTCATGCTGGTATTGCTGGTGATTTTCATCGTTACGGCGCCATTGCTTACGCACGCGGTAAAACTCGAATTGCCAAAAGCGAGTTCCGCCGTCAATGAACAAAAAGTGGAAAAAATAGAATTTGCGATAGATGCTGCCGGATTTTTTTATTGGAATGGCGAACTTATCGGTCGTGAAGAGGCGCAAAGAAGATTTGAAGCCGAGAGCTTGAGCGACCCGCAACCGGAAATTCATTTGCGCGCCGATGAACAGGTCATCTATAAATACGTTGCTCAGATCATGGCGGACGCGTCAAAAGCGGGATTGACGCGGATCGGTTTTTTAAGTTCGCCGGAGAAAGAGTGACGGGAATAATGATTCATGGTTGATAATTGTTGAGGAGGAAATATTAGCGCATAAGCCAACTAATGAAAATAGGTTTTTGACCTATGATAATTAAAGAGAAGTATTCCTTTTGTAAGAAAATAAAGCAGAGAACCGTCTAGTTTATCTAGGCGGTTTTCGTTATGTTCGCGGTTCTTTCTTCGAGATATTGTTTGAGATTTTGCGCGCCGAGCGAATCGTAAATCTCAAAAGGCTGGCAGATCCAAGGATTATTCGGCAGATAATCAACCCAATAATCGGGTTTGAAAATGGCGTGGGCTTTCCACCATAACACAGCGGTTTTGATTTTTTCGATATTCGGATAACGACATGGCAAGGTTTCGATGATTTTTTGCAGTGTGATACCGGAATCGGTCATATCATCCACCAACAAAACATGTTCGCCGAGCTGACGCGTCGTCATCGACATGTGTTCGGCAATAATCAATTTGCCGCGCACAGTACCACCTTCGGTACGATAAGACTGCGTCGCCAATATTGCTAAAGGAAGATCGAAAATACGCGATAATACATCGCCGACTCGCATACCGCCGCGAGCAACGCAAACGATTTGATCGAAACGCCAGCCGGATTCGTATATTACGAACGCCAAACGTTCGATCAGGCGATGGTATTCTTGCCAGCCGACATGAAGTTTTTCCATTGTGCTCAATTCAAGAACGGATGACGAACCAAAATCGTTTCGGTGCGCTCTGGTCCGGTGGACACCATCGCAATAGGAACGCCGATCAAGTTTTCGATACGCTCCAAATAAGCGCGCGCGTTGGTGGGTAACGCGTCGAGCGTTTGAATGCCCACCGTACTTTCTTGCCAGCCCGGCAAATACTCATAAATAGGTTGACAAAGCGCAACGGCGTCGGCGCCGGTAGGAATCAGATCAATTGCTTTACCGTTCATGGTATAGCCGATACATATGGCGATTTTGTCCATACCGTCGAGAACGTCGAGTTTGGTGATGCACAATCCATCGACGCCATTGAGTCGCAATGAACGGCGCAATAGAGGGATATCGAGCCAACCACAACGACGCGGACGACCTGTCACCGAGCCAAATTCTTTGCCGCGTTCAGCCAAACCTTTGCCGACGTCGTCGGTCAATTCGGTCGGGAACGGTCCCGTACCGACACGAGTGGTATAAGCTTTGACAATCCCCAGCACGTAATCGATCATGCCCGGACTCAAGCCGCTGCCAACATAAGCATTACCGGCGAGACAATTGGAACTGGTCACATAAGGATATGTCCCATGATCAATGTCGAGCAGCGCGCCTTGCGCGCCTTCAAATAATAGCGCGTCGCCTTTTTCATGCGCTCGCCGCAACAGATCGGCGACATCGGCGATCATCGGCGTCAAGCGCGCCGCCATTCCCAACATTTCGTCGCGCACTTGAGCGAAGGGCAGAGGCTCGCGCCTAAAATATTGCGTCAAAACAAAATTATGATACTCGGCAAGTTTTTCGAGTCTCGCTGAGAAATGATCAGGGTTGAATAAATCCTGAGCGCGCAACGCGCGGCGAGCAATCTTATCTTCATACGCGGGACCGATACCGCGTCCGGTCGTGCCTATTTTGTCTTCGCCCATTGATGATTCACGCGCTTGATCGAGCGCGACATGATAGGGCAAGACCAAAGGACAGGCAGGAGAAATTTTTAGACGATGGCAGACTTCGATGCCGGATTTCTCCAATTCGTCGATTTCCTGAAAGAGCGCTTGTGGCGACAGCACGACACCGTTACCGATATAAACAGATACGTGAGGATGTAAAATACCAGACGGAATCAGGCGGAGAATAGTTTTCTTTGAATTGATCACCAAAGTGTGACCGGCATTGTGCCCGCCGTGATAACGCACTACGCCCTGTGCTGATTCCGTAAGCCAATCGACGACTTTGCCTTTCCCTTCATCGCCCCATTGCGCACCGATAACAACAACGTTTTTTCCCATTTTCAAAACTCCGTATATAAGTTAGCTATCGATCCGAAAGCTCACGCCACAAACGTCAGTAAAATCAGACCGGAGCAAATAGAAATCAAGCCGATGAAACGCAATTGCCCGTCGTTGAACGAAAGAACTCTCCTGAGCACCTCACGCCATTGCGCGGGCATGAGAAGCGGGAGCAATCCTTCCAGAATGAACACGAATGCCAGAGCCATCCAAAATATTTTCATGGTCAAAAAGTCATCATGACCTAGCGGGTACGTCCATACTGTTTAAAGTAGCGGAAGAAGTCCGAAGTCGGATCTAAGATCAACACATCATTTTTTCCTTGCAAGCTTCCTTGATAGGCGTTCAAGCTCCGATAAAAATTATAAAACTCGGGATCAATGTTGTATGCCTGCGCGTAAATCGCCGCCGCTTCGGCGTCGCCTTTACCTTTGATTTCCTGCGCTTTCCGATAAGCTTCCGCCAGTTTGACTTGCCGTTCACGGTCAGCTTCGGCGCGCCGTCTTTCAGACTTGGCGGCGCCGGTCGAACGCAATTCATTGGCGACACGACGGCGTTCCGCCTGCATGCGCTCATAAACCGAATTGGTGACTTCGGTGGTGTAATCAACTCGGCGCAGTCGAACATCGACAATTTTGACACCCATCGTTTCGGTGATCTTACTGGACTCGTCGCGCGCTGCTTGCGTGATCAAATAACGTTCCGTCGAAATCACGCCGGAAACGGTACGTTTATTGATTTCTTTGGACAGAATATCTTTGACCGTTTGTTCGATACGTTTTTTCGCCGCTTCTTCGTCGCCAGTTACGCTACGGTAATATTGACCGACATCGACGATGCGCCAGAGAACGACGAAGTCGATCAGCAGCGGCTTTTTTTCCGACGTTTGAAAACGGTCGGCGCTGGAGCTATTCAAGGTAATATTACGTTTGTCGAAAAACCGGATATTTTGAATCAGGGGCCATTTCCACGAAAGACCAGGGGCTTCCTGAATACTGATGATTTCGCCGAATTGGAACTTGATCGCGTATTGGCGTTGATCGACAACGTAAATGATTTGCGACGCGACGATCAATATCGCGATGAGAATGGCAGTAAGTGTAGTAAGAGGTTTCATGACGTATCTCCGATCAGCGGTCGCGGTTGCGCAATGCGTCGCGGTCGTTGCGGTTATAGCTTGTCGTACTGGATGAGTCGGAAGTTTGCGGCGTGACCGACACCGGAACGGTCGTCTGACTTTGCTGTTGCGCGCCCGACATTTCCATCAATTTATCCAGTGGCAAGAAGATCAGGTTGTTGCCCCCCTTTTGATCGAGGATGACTTTACTGGTATTGGCAAACACAGTCTGCATCGTATCGAGGTAAAGACGGTTACGGGTGACTTCCGGCGCTTTTTTATACTCTGCAAAAAGTTGCTCGAAACGTCTGGCGTCGCCTTTGGAGCGATTAATGATTTCCTGTGAATAACCTCCCGCTTCCTCCAATAAGCGTGAAGCGATACCATCGGCACGCGGCACGACGTCGTTATAGTAAGCTTCACCTTCATTGATCATCCGTTCTTGGTCTTGTCCGGCTTTTACCGCGTCGTCAAACGCGGCTTGCACGCGATCCGGCGGCTGAATACTTTGCAACGCGACTTGTATTACGTTGATCCCCGTGCCTTTATCTTCCAAATTTTCGGCGATGACGGTAGGCGAAGACGTTACTGGCGCGTTAGTGGCGGCGTCATCGGTGACTTTCAGTTTGGCGGCGGATGTTTCGCCGTCGGTCGTTTCATTGTTTTCCTCCGCGACTACTGCCAGATCGATATCCTTGACAGAAATGTCCTTGGTTTCGCCTGTACCGTAATTGTCGAGCATCAACTGCATCAATCTCCGCGTGTCGGTGGCGATAGCTTCGCGGTTGCGGTAGAGCGCGTCGTCCATGCCGTATTTCCCGATGACTTCGCGGATCGCGGTTTCGGCAACGAAACTGACGATTATGTCGGGATCGCGGTTATTGAAAACATACGCTTCGGCGCTATGCAAATCGTATTGAACGACGAATAAAATATCGATGATATTTTCGTCGGCGGTTAGCATGGTCGCCTCGCGGTCGATGCGGTTGGCCAAATCGCCGCGATAGCCGATGGTGATGGAACGCACCGGCGTGAACGGAACGATATCGACATCCTCGATAGGAAAGGGTAGATGCCAGCGCAGACCGGAAGTCGTCGTTTCCATGTATTTACCAAAACGGGTGACTACGCCGCGACTGCCTTCGTCTACTTTGTATAGTCCGCTAGCGCCCCAGAGGAGAATGGCAGCGGCGATAATCCAGGCGACGCCGCCGTGCGACAGCGAAAAACCGGGGATTCGGGGGCGATTCCCGGAAGGGGGATACCGACCATTACCGCCATTCTTTCCTTTCTCGCCGAACATTTCGTTCAAACGGCGATTGATGTTTTGCCAGATAACGTCGAGATCAGGGGGGCCTTCCTGATCATTTTGCGGGCGTTTATCGTCGTCCCGCTTCCCCCATTGAGGATCATTGAAAGACATATATTTGTTTGGAAATTAAATAAAAAATCAAGAAACGTCGGTTTGCATCGGGCTTCCCGATGCGTCATACATCGTCACGGCGTCGTTTGTATGCGAATCGGGCGCGTTTGCGGGAAAGTATTCCGTCAACGCGGCGCGCAAATCAGCACAACCGTCGCCAGTCAGCGCACTCAAGCGAACCGTTCGGATTCTACCATAGCCATCACGCTCGATTCCCGGAACGAGATCGGTTTTGTCGAGCTTGTTGAAAATACGTAACTGCGGGCGTTCTTCTGCACCGATTTCGCGCAACACGGTTTCGACCGAAGCGATTTGTTCGTCACGCGTCGGACTGGAAGCGTCTATGACATGCAATAATAAATCGGCGTCGGCGGCTTCCGACAGCGTAGCGTGAAAAGCGACGATCAAATCATGCGGTAAATCACGGATGAACCCGACCGTATCCGACAACACGATTTCTTGCGTATCAGAAATCGGCAGCCGTCGCAATGTCGTATCCAACGTTGCGAACAATTGATCGGCGGCGTACAAGCGTTCATGCGTCAAACGGTTGAACAAAGTCGATTTTCCGGCGTTGGTATAACCGACCAACGCGACAGTGCGCACGCGGGCGCGCATCCGCGTTCGGCTTTGCGTCTTGCGTGAGCGCATCAACTTATCCAATTGCGCATTAAGATGTTTGATGCGGCGATTGATGATGCGGCGATCCGCCTCGATTTGCTTTTCGCCCATGCCGCCGCGCAAACCGATACCGCCTTTTTGCCGTTCCAAGTGCGTCCAACCGCCGACCAAACGGGTCACCTGATGTTTCAATTGCGCCAATTCCACTTGCAGCTTGCCTTCGGCGCTGCGCGCACGTTGCGCGAAAATGTCGAGAATCAAACCGATACGATCTTCCACGCGGCACTCGAGCGTTTTTTCGAGATTACGCTGCTGAATGCCGGTAAGCGCGTGATCGAATACCACGAGATTCGCGTCCAGTGTTTTTCGGGCGGCGGCGATTTCTTCCACTTTACCGCTGCCCGCGAAAAACGCAGCGTCGGGACGGAGACGTCGCCCCGAAATACCACCAACCACCATCACACCTGCGGAAGTGACCAACTCAGTGAGTTCGTCTAAGCGCGATTGCATATCGCCTTCACCGAAGTCGATCCTTACTAGAAGCGCTTTATCGCCGGCGTGCGGACGGTCGAACATTTTTGTTTATCAAATAAACGAGTATTGAATTATCGTTGTGTGATGGAATCGGTTCGTTTCGTTCCCATTCCTCCTCTTTGAAACGCCCAAAACCGCAATACCGTACGATATCGCAGTTTTGGGTTGTCCTTCTCTAAAATCCGGCATTCGCCGGAAGTTTGGTCAAGCGTCGTTCAAAGACTCGGGGATGGGCGGCACTGCATTCTGTTGCTGCATCATACTGACAGAACGGGTTGGCACGATCGTAGAAATGGCGTGCTTATAAACCATTTGCGTCACCGTATTCTTCAATAACACGACATACTGATCGAACGATTCGATTTGTCCCTGTAATTTGATCCCATTCACAAGATAGATCGAAACCTGCACATGCTCTTTACGCAATGTATTCAGAAACGGGTCTTGTAGCATTTGCCCTTTATTGCTCATAAAAAAACTCCCGAAAAAATTGTGGATTAGTATAGTTTGGGCGAAAACGTGATTTTTTCGTGCGGATCGCCAAATCTCAAGAAATTAACACGCCCGTAATAATAGCAGGAAAACGCTAAAAATGTGTTGCATTTTGACGACTTTGCGCCTTCATTTTATGTTTTTGTGTCGCACGTAAGGATTTTTGCCGGTTTTTAGCTGGATTCTGAGCGGCGTTCCCCGCAGTTGAAAAGCGTCGAGGAAAAAATGCTCCAGATAGCGGATATAACTGTCAGGGATATGAGCGAGCGCGTTGCCATGAACGACGATCACCGGCGGATTGCTGCCGCCCTGATGCGCATAACGCAATTTCGGTCGTCCGCCGCCGGCGCGTGGCGGTTGTTGCCTTTCGACCGCTTGCTGCAAAAGGCGGGTGAGACGCGGAGTGGGCATCTTGCACATCGCTGCGCCATAGGCTGAACGGGCGGTGTCCATCAATTCCGTCATACCTTTTTTATGCAGCGCGGAAATATGCAAATGTCGGGCAAAATCCAAAAAACCGAGCTTGCGGTCAAACTCCCGTTTGATTTTCTCGCGGCGCTCGGCGGGCAAATCGTCCCATTTGTTGACACCGACCACCAACGCGCGCCCTGTTTCGAGAATATAAGAAGCGATGTGCGCGTCTTGCTCGGAAATATCCTGCCGCGCGTCAAGTAAGAGAATTACGACGTTTGCATCCTCGATGGCTTGCAAAGTTTTGATGACCGAAAATTTTTCGACGGATTGCGTGACTTTACCGCGTCGCCTCACGCCTGCGGTGTCGATCAACGTATAGGCTTGTCCACGGTAATCGAAATCAAGATAAAGCGAATCGCGCGTCGTTCCGGGTTGATCGAACGCGATGACGCGCTCCTCGCCGAGTAGCGCGTTGATCAACGTCGATTTACCGACATTGGGACGACCGACGATGGCGATTTTGATGGGTTTCGCAATGACTGTTTCCGAGATTTCGTTATCGATTTCCTCTGCCGGAAACGCAATTTGATCAAGAGCGATCTCCATCAGCTCGCGCACGCGGTCGCCATGCGCCGAAGAAATCGCGTAAGGCTCGCCGAGCGCCAACTCATAAAATTCGGCAACGGCGCGTTCGCTCATCATCCCTTCCGCTTTATTGACCGCCAGCAACGCGGGCTTGCCGCTGCGCCGCAACCGATCGGCGATAGCGCTGTCTTGCGTCGTTACTCCTTCGCGCGCGTCCACGAGAAAAATCACCAAATCCGATTCGGCAATCGCTTGCTCCGTTTGCCGCGCCATTTCCCAAAGGATACCGTCCTTGGCGACAGGTTCGAAACCGCCAGTATCGACAACCAGAAAAGCGCGTTCGCCGATTTGCGCGTGACCGTAATGGCGATCGCGCGTCAACCCCGGAAAATCGGCGACCAATGCTGCGCGCGAGCGCGTCAAGCGATTGAATAACGTCGATTTACCGACATTTGGGCGACCAATAAGAGCGATGGTAGGCAACATTTTCAGAGTCCAACGAATTGTGGCAAAATAAATTTTGACAGCGCGGAACGCAATCATAATCGGAAAACGGGAAAGTCGTCCAAATATTCCTTGGAATTGTCAGTAAAAAGCGCCGGTTTTCTTTTTGAGCTGTGTGCAGTGTCGATGACATCGATTATTTTGAATATCTTAAAACGGCGCTCCATAAACGGAACCTTGCCGAGAAAAATCCGGCATCTTTGCTATGATGGGAAACATGCTGAGATTCTTGATCATTATTTTTCTGTCGTGCCTTTCCGCCTGCTCGGGTAAACGGAGCATCATGCCTCTCGGACAGGAGAGTTTTGAGGCGTATCGTGTGGAAACAACACGCTGGATCAAGGGGCATCGCTCATTCCAGACGGAAGATCGAGCTACTGAACTGGCGTGGAACTCGCCGCGCGAATGGCGACCGGAGGGACAGCCGGAGAAGGGCATTTTATTGGTGCATGGTCTGGGAGATTCTCCCTGGACATTTGGCGACATCGCTCCCATTCTTGCCGAACATGGTTTTTTGGTACGCGCGGTATTACTGCCGGGATGCGGAAGCAAGCCATCCGATATGATTGACGTCGGTGTGGATGACTGGCGTCGTGTGGTTGCGGAACAGACTGCCATTTTGCGACGGGAAGTGCGCGATGTATACCTAGGCGGTTTTTCCACTGGCGGCAATCTGGTATTGGAGTATGCGTATGCGCATCCAGAGGTACAAGGCTTGATTCTATTTTCGCCAGCGATCAAATCCGACGAGCCATTTGATTTTCTGGCGCCGCTTGCTGCCGTTTTTTCAGACTGGTTGATGAATCCTGAAAGCGGAAATCCCATGCAGGACGCCATGCGGTACGCTATTGTGCCGACCAATGCTTTCGCGCAGTTTTACCATACCAGTATGACTGTGCGACGACTTTTGAACGAAAAACCTTTTGATCGACCCGTTGCCGTCGTTCTTGCCGAACACGATTCCGTGCTGGACGTGGATTTCATCTTGAATCTTTTTGATACGGTGTTTACCCACCCCGCGAGCCGTCTGATCTGGTACGGATCGCCTGTTGCCGATCATTCAAAACGAGTGCTTTTTCGATCAGACGCATTGCCGGAATGGCGGATCAGCTCCTTTTCGCACATGGGCGTATTGTTTTCTCCAGAAAACGAAGTCTACGGTCCGAACGGCAGTCATCGCATTTGCCGGAATGGACAATCCAATGAGAGCTATCAACATTGTCTCGCGGGCGGAGAGGTCTGGTATTCACATTGGGGTTATCAAGAAGAAGGAAAAGCACATGCGCGGTTGACGTTCAATCCTTATTTCGACTGGCAAACGTCCATCATCCTTCGCGTCCTCGAAGGCGAGCAGGAACGTACGGCAACAACGTGGAGCAAATAGAAAAAGATCGAAAATCTAACATCGGCATGTCCGTATAGCGTGTTTCAAAAAATGAAAAATAAAAAGGAGGAAAATTCGTTCTCTTAACCAGCGAATTGCCTTCCATGACCTGTCATCTGTCATCCGATCTCCGATTCTGACACAATGCCTCGAAACGGTTAGAATGTTATTCGTTTGGCGCAATACGCCGACTTCTTTTCTTTTTTATTGGAGTTTTTTACATGAATGCCAACACGAAATCTACGGCGCGTGTGATTCCTTTTGAGAATCTGCGAATGACGGATGTCGAAATTGTCGGTGGCAAGAACGCTTCGCTTGGAGAGATGATCAGCCAGTTGACGCAATCGGGCATCCGTGTTCCGGGCGGTTTTGCGACAACAGCGTATGCGTTCCGAGAATTTTTGGAAATCAACGGATTGACGAATGCGATCAACGAAAAACTCAAGGGATTGGATGTCGATGATGTCGCGGCGTTGACGCGCATCGGTCGGGAAGTGCGCGGTATGGTCGCCGCCGCGCCGTTTCCCAAAGCATTGGAGGAAGCGATTCGCGTCGCTTACATGGAATTATCGAAGGACTCGGCGGGTGCTTCGTTCGCGGTGCGCTCGTCGGCAACGGCGGAAGATTTGCCGGACGCTTCGTTTGCCGGACAGCAAGAAACCTTCTTGAACATTCATGGAATCGACAGCATCTTGTCGGCGATCAAAGAAGTATTCGCGTCGTTGTACAACGACCGTGCAATCGCGTATCGCGTGCATCAAGGATTCACGCACAGCGAAGTGGCATTGTCAGCGGGCGTGCAGAGAATGGTGCGTAGCGATCAGGGAGCGGCGGGCGTGATGTTCACGATGGACACCGAATCGGGTTTCGATAAAGTGGTGTTCATCACGTCAGCGTATGGTTTAGGTGAAACAGTCGTGCAGGGGACGGTCAACCCCGACGAATTTTATGTGTATAAGCCCAATCTCGAAGCGAACCATCCAGCGATTCTGCGTAAGATCACCGGCAGCAAAGCGTTGAAGATGGTGTTTACCGACGAGCAAGCGGCGGGGCGTTCGACAAAAACGGTCGAAGTGCCGGAAGCGCAGCGTTTGGTCTTTTCAATTACCGATGCCGAAATCGAAGAACTGGCGCGTTTCGCAATGAAGATCGAAGCGCATTATCAGCGACCGATGGACATCGAATGGGGGCGCGACGGTATCGACGGCAAACTTTATATTTTGCAGGCGCGTCCTGAAACGGTGAAGTCACGCGAATCTGCCGACGTATTGCGCCGCTATCATCTGGAAGGCGGCGGCAAGGTGCTCGCGAGCGGGCGGGCGATTGGTCAGAAAGTCGGACAGGGGCGTGTGCGTGTGGTGAAATCGATTACCGAGATGGATCGTGTGCAAAAAGGCGATGTTTTGGTGGCGGATATGACCGATCCCGATTGGGAGCCAGTAATGAAACGGGCGGCGGCGATTGTGACCGATCGTGGCGGGCGCACTTGCCACGCGGCGATTATTGCGCGCGAGCTTGGTATTCCGGCGGTGGTCGGTTGCGGTGATGCGACACGCACATTGACTGAAAACGCTGAAGTGACGGTTTCTTGCGCCGAAGGCGATACCGGAAAAATTTATGAGGGTTTGCTCGATGTGTCGATCAAAGAAGTCACACTGAGCAAAATGCCAGAGATTCCAGTGAAGATCATGATCAACGTCGGTAATCCCGAATTGGCGTTTGAGTTTTGCCGATTGCCGAACGAAGGCGTTGGGTTGGCGCGTCTCGAATTTATCATCAACCGCAATGTTGGCATCCATCCGCGCGTATTGCTGGAGTTCGACACATTGCCGGAAGAATTGAAGCGCGAAGTGCGGCATCGCATCATGGGGTACGCGAATCCGGTGGAGTTTTACGTTTCTAAAATCACCGAAGGCGTGGCGACGATTGCCGCGGCGTTTTATCCGAAGAAGGTCATCGTACGTTTATCCGATTTCAAATCGAACGAATACTTCAATTTGCTGGGTGGCGACCGTTACGAACCGCACGAAGAAAATCCGATGATTGGATTCCGCGGCGCGTCGCGTTATCTTTCGGATGACTTCTATGATTGCTTTGCGCTCGAATGTCAGGCGATGCGGCGCGTCCGCGACGACATGAGATTGACCAACGTCGAAATCATGATTCCGTTCGTGCGCACATTGGAAGAAGCCAAAGGCGTAGTCGAATTGCTGAAGAAAAATGGATTGGAACGCGGCAAAAACGGCTTGCGTCTGATTATGATGTGCGAAGTGCCGTCCAACGCGTTATTGGCTTCTGATTTTCTCGAATACTTCGACGGCTTTTCGATAGGCTCGAACGACATGACGCAATTGACACTTGGTTTGGATCGTGATTCCGGCGGCAGCATCGCCGAAATCTTCGACGAACGTGATCCGGCGGTAAAAGCGATGTTGTCAATGGCGATTTCGTCGTGTCGCAAAAAGAATCGTTATATTGGGATTTGCGGGCAGGGACCTTCCGATCACGCGGATTTCGCGCAATGGCTGGTCGAGCAAGGTATCGAGACGATTTCGCTAAACTCCGATACCGTCGTCGAAACTTGGTTGGCGCTGGCAAATACGAAAACCACTGTCTGATTGGCGATGAAACAAACGTCGCGCTTGCGCGTCGTGTTGCGGCGGTCGCGGCGAGCGGCGGCGTTGCTGATATCGATGAGTATGGCGACGGCGATTTTATTGTGGACGTTGCCGTTTGCATGGTGGATGATCTTTATCGGCAATATTGCGCTCATCGTTTGGGCGTTTCTTGCATGGCGACGCATTTGCGGCGCGGCGGCAATTACATTGTGGGCGGACGGCAAGGTACAAATCGAATATGCCGGTTTGCCATCTAGCGGAAATATCATTGAAGGCGCATTGACGCCGAATTGCTATGTCGGCAACGTATTGATCACGCTGGTTTGGCGCGAAAACAATCGAAAAAAACAAATATTACTTTTATCCGATATGATGACGCCAGAGGAATGGCGGCGATTGCGGGTGATTTTACGTTTCGGGGATCGGGAGCCAGAGGACAGAAAAGTTCCGCAAGTGTGAGATATGGCGTATCGCCCGGCGGCGGACGTGCCGATCAACGTAAGTCGCAGCATTATCTTTTGAGCGAATCGAAACTTATGATCGATTCTTTCTATAAATCAAGTTCTGCAAAAACGGGATAGTTGGATAACGATGACTCCTCATATTATCGGTCTTGCCCAACTGACTAATAGCTTTCGTGTATCAACGAGAAGATCATTGAAGATTCTTCGATTTGACGATTTATGTCCAGAATACTGCATTTTATAGATGTTATGAAACACCTCTCATATATTTGTCTGATCATGTACCATTATGTGCAAGTCAAACCAAGTCAGAACAAATACGCATGACTCGTCTTTGGGGAAAAATATATAATAAAAAGATATGGATTTATATCACATTCTTTATGAAGAAAGGAAGTTTTGTACAAATGAATATGAAAGAATCACTCAAAGAATTAATGAAGTTGGATGGCGCCCTCGTTGTTGCGCTGGTCGATAGCGTAAGTGGTATGTTGCTTGCTTCAGAAGGGCATGGAATAAATATCGAGATCGCCGCTGCATGTAATACCGAAGTCGTTCGGGCAAAACTAAAAACGATGAAAAATCTTCGTTTGAACGACAGCATAGAAGATATTCTGATTTCCTTGCGTGAGCAATATCATATTATCCGTCCATTAGAAAAGAAACAGGAATTATTTATCTATGTTGTACTCGACCGTGAACGCGCCAATTTAGCTTTGGCTCGTCGACAAATCATGGATATTGAAAAAGAATTCAAATTCTGATTTATATCTTTTTGACAGAACGAGAGAAACGTGAATGCGTTTCTCTTCAAAAATACGAAAGGGCAGAAAATTTTCCTGCCCTTTCGCTTGTTTTTTATTTTTGAGTTAATCTTCTTCTTGTTTCCTGTTCTTCTGATACTCTTCCGCTAACTTCTGCTGCAAGGTATGCGGAGCAGGTTCGTAGTGGGAAAGGGTCATCGTCCACGAACCGTGTCCTGACGTGATCGCCTTGATACGGGCGGAATAGCCTTCCAATTCGGTGAGCGGCGCGATACCTTCTATAGTCAATCCGCCAGAGCGCAATGTTTGCGTGCCGGTGACTTGTCCGCGTCGGCTCGATAAATCACCGGTGATGTCGCCCATGTTATCGGCGGGACTGTTGATTTGTAATTTGACGATCGGCTCAAGAATAGTCGGCTTGGCTTTTTCAATGGCGTTCAAAAACGCTTTGCGTCCTGCGGTGATGAAAGCAATTTCTTTAGAATCTACTGCGTGATGCTTGCCATCGTAAACGATCACGCGCACGTCTTGGAACGGAAAACCGGCGGTCGGTCCCGAAGTCAATACTTGTTCGATGCCTTTTTTCACGGCAGGGATGAATTGGGTTGGAATCGTGCCGCCTTTGACTTCATCGACAAATTCAAATCCTCCTCCACGCGGCAGAGGTTCGATACGCAAAAAGACTTCGCCGAATTGTCCCGCGCCGCCGCTCTGTTTTTTGTGGCGATGATGTCCTTCTGCCTTAGCGGCAATGGTTTCGCGGAATGGCACACGGGGCGGGCGCGTTTCGATGTCGAGTTTATAGACGCTGCTCATACGTTCCAGCACCGAACGCAAGTGCAAATCGCCCAATCCGCGCAAAACGGTTTCGTTCAATGTCACGTCGTGTTCGAGCGTGAGCGTCGGGTCTTCCGCGATCATTTTGTTCAGGATTTCGGAAAGACGCTGTTCGTCGCCACGCTTGGTCGGTGATACCGCAACGCCGTGCATCGGCGCGGGAAATTCTGACGGTTTCATGTGAATACGATCTTCATCGTGCGAATCGTGTAGCACGCTGCCGAACGAAATTTCTTCGATTTTCGAAACAGCGGCAAGATCGCCAGGAACGACGCTATCGGTTTCTACGAATTTGCCACCTTGCATTAGAAACAAGTGACCGACTTTGAACGGCTTGCGTCCATCGCCGACATAAAGTTGCGAATCTTTTTTGATCGTGCCTTGATGAACGCGGAAAGAACTGACTTTGCCAACGAATGGGTCTATCTGAATTTTGAATACGTGCGCTAGCGCGTGATCGTTGACGTTTTGGCTCGGATAGAAAACTTCGGCATTATCGCCTTCGCCCAGATAACACGGCGGTGGGTTGCCTTCGGTAGGATTGGGAAGAAGTTTCTCGGCAATATCGAGCAACTCTTTGATGCCGACGCTATTCTTCGCCGAAGTGAAACAAATTGGAATCAAATGTCCTTCGCGCAATGCGCGTTCGAAGGATTCATGTAATCGTTCCGGCTCGATGTCTTCGCCTTGTTCGAGATATTTCGCCATCAAATCTTCATCGACCTCGATGACTTGATCGATCAACGCTTGATGCGCTTCCTCTACAGACATGAAATCGGATTCGCCGGACGGATTGAAAAAGCAATCGACAACGCGACCGCCGTTGTCCGCAGGCAAATTGATCGGCAGGCATTCTTTGCCGAAAGTTTCTCGGACGGCGGTGAGTAGGGCGGATAAGTCGATATTTTCCGCATCGATTTTGTTGATGATGATCAATCGGCAAAGCTGTCGTTTTTTCACCCACTCCATCATTCGTGAGGTAATCATTTCGATACCGGCGGCGGCATTGATCACGACGGCGGCGGTCTCCACAGCGTCTAACGCGCCAATGGCTTGCCCAATGAAATCAGGATATCCAGGTGTATCGACGATGTGAATGCGGGTTTTGTTGTAATCGACATGCAATAAAGAAGCATGAAGCGAGTGTTGGAAAGTTTTTTCTAAAGGGTCGTAATCCGAAATGGTTGTGCCTTTTTCGATAGCCCCCGCTGTTTGAATGATTCCGGTGTGTACGAGAATGGCTTCCGCCAATGTTGTTTTTCCCGCGTTACCGTGTCCGACCAGCGCCAAAGTACGAATGTTTTCAGTTGTGTATTGCGTCATAGATACTCCCGTTTCAGATCAAAGAACAAAGTCCGAAGACTACACACCACATAAAACGTAAAATGTAACCCGGAAACGTTTTCTTTGCTACCCCTGTATTACTGAGGGACGCAGAAAAGTACCCGTAGCGATAAGATATTTTGATATATTTCAGCGCAAAAACGTATCTGTTCAGTTACGGAACGAATGAATCGGCGCCGGGATACGTCCGCCGCGCGCAATGAAACGAGAGGACGAGCCGGTTTCGACTGCCATGATTGGCGCCGAACCCAGTAATCCGCCAAACTCCACCGTGTCCCCGATTTTCATGCCTGATGCGGGGATGATACGCACGGCGGTCGTTTTGCCGTTGATGACGCCGATAGCGGCTTCGTCGGCAATGATAGCGGCGATGGTTTCAGCGCTGGTGTCGCCCGGAACGGCGATCATATCGAGACCTACCGAGCAAATGGCGGTCATCGCTTCGAGTTTAGCGAGGTTGAGCTTTCCAGCATTCACTGCGGCGATCATTTCGGCGTCCTCAGAAACGGGAATAAACGCGCCGGATAACCCGCCGACATGGTTGCACGCCATTATGCCGCCCTTTTTTACGGCATCGTTGAGCAACGCCAACGCGGCAGTAGTGCCGTGTGTGCCAACATTGTCCAAACCGAGCCGCTCAAGGATATGCGCGACCGAATCGCCGACCGCTGGCGTCGGCGCCAACGACAAATCGACGATACCAAAAGGAACGCCTAAACGCTCGGAGGCTTCTTTGCCGACCAATTGCCCCATGCGGGTGATTTTGAACGCGGTTTTTTTGATGGTTTCAGCGATCACATCGAATGACGCGTCGGGCAACTTTTCAATCGCGCGTTGAACGACGCCCGGACCGCTGACACCGACATTGATTACGCAATCGGCTTCACCGACGCCATGAAACGCGCCCGCCATGAACGGATTGTCCTCGACGGCATTGGCGAAAACGACAAGTTTGGCGCAACCGAAACCATGCCGATCAGCGGTTTTATTCGCCGTCGCTTTGATGATTTGTCCCATATGGCGCACGGCGTCCATGTTGATGCCAGCGCGAGTCGAAGCGATATTCACCGACGCGCATACGATGTCGGTTTCGGCGAGCGCTTGTGGAATGGAATCAATCAAAATGGCGTCGCCGCGACTATAACCTTTCTGCACGAGCGCCGAAAAACCGCCGATAAAATCAACACCGACCGTTTTTGCCGCCCGATCGAGCGTTTGCGCGAAAGCAAAGTAATCGTTATCTCGGCTCGCGCCGGCGACCAATGAAATCGGCGTCACGGAAACACGTTTGTTGACAATCGGAATCCCGAATTCGTTTTCGATGGCGTCGCCAGTCGCTACCAGCTTTTCAGCAACGCGGGAAATTTTTTCATAAATTTTTTGCCGCGCTCTTACGCCATTCTCGTCCGCGCAATCAAGCAACGAAATGCCGAGCGTAATCGTTCGAATATCGAGCTTCTCCTCCTCGATCATCTGCAACGTTTCGATAATTTGCGATTTATCCATAGCGCGCCTTTAAAGTTTGTGCATCGCGGTAAAAATATCTTCGCGCTGAATGGTGATTTTTACGCCCAGCGTTTCGCCGGTTCGATTCAAGTTTTCCTGAATGGCGTTGAAACTTTCCCGCGTTTTACCGATGTCGCACATCATGATCATTGTGAAATAATCATTCATGATGGTTTGCGAAACATCGAGGATATTGATGTTAAGACGAGCAAGCTCCTGACTGACACCGGCGATGATGCCGACGCGGTCTTTGCCGATAACGGTAACGATGGCTTTCATAGTAATGGTCGAGTATCAAAAAAATAACGAAAAGGTAGAACGATTCAAAAAGGTTATGAGCAAGCGGATATGGCAAATCAGAACGAAACATTATGACACAATTCGATACTTGGAAGAAATCGCGATAAAAAAGAGGAGGTGCCTATAGCGGTAAAAACAGAAACATATTGGAACATCACTGCGGACGAGCAGTCTCGGCACGGCAATCATCAACGCGATGGCGATTGCCACGATGATGAATATTGCCAACGCGCTGATGATCGGCAGGTTCGACATTGGTCAATTCCTGCGCAGTTTGGCGATAGCCGGCGTATCGGCGGGCGT
>JAISYH010000054.1 GCA_031270015.1 Burkholderiales bacterium
CCGCCGTTGTCGGCAAGCGTCGTTTCGACAATCGCGCCAATCGCGCCGCTGCCGCCGGAAACATTATTGGTGTTGCTACAGCTTGTCGTATCCGTGCCGTTCACCCATTCGATGTTGTAACTTCCGCCAATGCTGCCCGCGCCACCAACCGCGCACAATGTCGGCGCGTCGACAAGGTCGGTGCTGGAAAGGATGAGACTGTTGTCAATGCGGGCATTGCCGATACCTTGATGGTAGATCGCCGCGCCACTTGTGGTCGCGCTATTGTCGAGCAGCGTCAGGTGACTGGCTCTGAGAGAACCCCCGTACATGCCAACCCTAACCGCGCCGCCGTCGCCGCTGGACTGATTGTCTTTAAATGTGCTGTTGCTGACATTGGCGGTACTGGCATTAATCGCGCCGCCGTCGTCGCTGGCCTGATTGCCTTCAAATGCGCTGTCGCTGACATTGACGGTGCCGTAGGCATTAATCGCGCCGCCGCCGAAGCTGCCGCCGCTACCGACCCGATTGTTTTCAAATGTGCTGTCGCTGACATTGGCGGTAGTGGCAGAAATTGCGCCGCCGTTGCCGAAGCTGGTCTGATTGCCTTCAAATGCGCTGTTGCTGACATTGGCGGTGCCGCCCATGGCGTAAATCGCGCCGCCGTCGCCGCCGGCCCGATTGACTTTAAATGTGCTGTTGCTGACATCGGCGGTACCGGCATGAATCGCGCCGCCGTTGCCGCTGGCTTGATTGTTCTCGAATGTGCTGTTGCTGACATTGGCGGTGGCGTAGGTGTAAATCGCGCCGCCGAAGTAGCTGTTTGCCCGATTGCCTTCAAATGTGCTGTTGCTGACAGTAACTGTTCCATTGGGAATATTAATCGCGCCGCCGTCGCCGCTTGCCGCACTGCCTTTCTGAAAAGCCAGCCCCGAAACGGTAAGAACAGAGCCGGAGCCGGTGATATTCAAAATACGGTTGGCGCTCTTGCCATCGAGCGTAATCAGCGGAGCGTCGTTGCCGTCCAGCAATCCATTGATGGTCAGGCTTCTGGTAATGGCAATTTCGCCACTGGCGGTCACGTCGATGGTGGTCGGCGTGGTGAATACTCCCGCATCAAATGTGATGGTGTCGTTGCTGCCGTCTCCGGCAGCGCAACCATTGACCGCCGTTGCGGTATTGACCGCCGCTACCGCGTCGCGCAATGTGCATTTGCCAGCAACCGAACCGTCGGTGACATCGTTGACCGTCACCGTCGTCGCCTGCGCGGTGACGCCCACGCACAACATCGCTGCCACGAATGCCGATAACCCAACTTTTTTGTAATGTCTTACTTCGTGGTGTTTTGCTTCCCGGCATGGAAGCAAGGATGTTTTTTGATGACGCTCCGACTTCTTACCGAACACCGCGCCGAGCAACGCGGCAAATCTTGTGAATGAGCGAGAATCACAAGAGCATCTATCCCTTAATACGCTTTTCGCATAGCCCGGGTCGCCCGCCAATGCAGAACCAAACCTAACGCTACCGTTCGCTATTGATTTTTCCATGTCCGTCTCTCTTCTCGAATAAAAACATCAACTAATATACTTTGGATATGTTGCCGTAACCAAAACAGTTTCCAAAGCGTAATTATCATATTACATATTACGTTGTTGCGCGGTAGTTTTTCACACGCTGCGGATTATTTTATAAAAAGTATTGTTTTTATTAGTATAGAGGCGGAAACCCTACAGAGGCAAGATGTAAAGACGAAAAGTTTCTAATTTCTGATATTTGATGATCTCGCCCTTACGGGCTGGCGTTGAGGGGTGTTGCTATTCGGCTGTTCCGGCGATTTCGCCTACGCGAAACCGCCGGTGGCGCTCATTTCGTCCCGGCGCGGAGACTTATTTAAAATGTGTTTCTCTGACTTTCGATATCTGCTCACGCAAAGCGCGCGCTTCTTGGCGCGGATCATCGGCGAAAATGATGCTGCGGCTGGCATTGATCAATACGCCGCGCCGATCGGCGTTCAATCCGGCATCAAGCGCCGCTTGTAAATCGCCTCCTTGCGCGCCGACGCCCGGCACCAACAGTGGCATCGCGCCGACTTCCGCGCGTATTTGCCGCAACACTTCCGGTACCGTCGCGCCGACCACGAGCATACAGTTTTCATTTTGATTCCAGCGACGCGCCACTTGCCGCGCCACTTTGCGCCACATAGGTAAACGCTCGCCGTTTTCTTCGACGATCACGTCTTGCAATTCGCCGCTGCCTGGATTGGAGGTGTGGCAGAGAATAATCGCCGCCTTGTCGTGACGCGCCAGAAAAGGTCGCAACGCTTCGCCACCCAAGTATGGATGCAGGGTAATCGCGTCCGCGCCGAGCACATCGAAAAAAGCCGTCGCGTATTGCGCGCTGGTATTGCCAATGTCGGCGCGTTTGGCGTCGATGATGGTGAAAACGTCGGGCGCTTCTTGCCGTAAATAATCCATCGTTTGTTGCATCGCCCGCCAGCCGACGACTCCTTGCGCTTCGTAAAACGCGCTGTTTAATTTGTAGGCGGCAGCGTATTCGAGGGTCTGGTCGATGATGGCGCGGTTGAAAGCAAATTGCGGCAATTCCTCTTCAAGGAAAATTGCGGGCAGACGCGCGTAATCGCTGTCCAAGCCGACGCACAACAACGAGCGCGCCGTGTCGATACGCGCATCGAGTTTATCGAGAACGCGCATGTCAGTTTTCCGTCGCGGCGGGCACAAGCCCGTGACGACGCGACCAGGTCCAAGGATCATTCAACCAATCTTCGACGATTTCTTTTTGCTTGTCGCTGATGCGTCCCGTTTTCACGGCGATATCTAGAATGGTATCGAAGGTTTGCAACGTATGCGGCGTTACGCGCGCGTTGGCGAACGCGTTGATGGCTTCAATGAAATTATAGCTGGTGATACTCATGCAATCATCGACGATTGCGCCGGATTCGCGCAATGCTTCGACACAATCCAGACTGCTCAATCCGGTGGAGATATGGTCTTCGATCAACAAAACGCGCTTGCCGCGCACATCGCCGCCTTCGACACGATTTTTCGTACCGTGCGTTTTGGGTTGTTTGCGAACAAAAATATTAGGCATGTTCAAGCGATAAGCGAGCGCGGAAGCGTGTGGTATTCCCGCCAGCTCAACACCGGCAATGATATCGAATTCAAGCTTGCGTGCTTCGATATCCGAGCTTAACGCTTCAATCACGTCGTGCCACGCCTCGGGATGAAAAATCAAGCAACGGTTATCGACATAGATTGGCGACACCATCCCCGATTTGAAGCGCAGAGGTTTTTCCAGCAAGAACATAATGGCGTTGATGTTCAGCAAGTGTTCAGCAATGATTTTTGCGGCAATGGGTGAGGTCATTTTACTTTCCATGTTTGATTTTCTGAGCAAGGCGCGGATCCCACATCGCGCCGGTCGCGCTCATCACGGCGTCCGCGCCGCAGCGGCGATAAGCGTGTTCGTCGTCCGGCGTCAGCACGCCACCGTTGGCGACGATGGAAAAACGCATTTTATATTGTTCGCGCAAAGCATGCAGATTACGCGTCATCTCCAGCCCCGCCCAACGAATGGCTCTACCGCAAATTCCACTGATTTCGCGTCCGGGCAGCGCCAATTCGCCGCTTTCGGACACTACTTTCGCCTGCAAGGTATTAATGGCGCACAAACCTTCGACACGGTCGCCTACCGCGCGTACCAATTCTTGCAACAATCCTTTGTCTTCAAAATACGCGAGCTTGAGCAGCAACGGGCGGTCATTGATTTCTTTTTTGATTTCTTCGACTATCTTCACCACTTTGGCAACATCGAAACAAAGCAATCCTTTTCTTCCTTCGTTGGGGCACGACAAATTCGCTTCAAGCACCGGCGCGCCCGTTTCGGCAACCAGCTTCGCAGTGATCGCGTAGTCTCTGACTTGCGCGTTGCCAACCCCGCTTCCTTGAAAGCTGCCGATCATGATTTGTCCGACATTCGCCGTTTTCACGGCGCGCTCCATATCGGACTGCCAGATATCGGGCGTACGCGACGGCACACCGAAAGAATTGGTGATTGTCTGCGGCGCTTTGCCATTTTCCATATTGATCGGACGACCGCACACGACTTGCCCAATTTCCAAACGATCTCCGATATCGACTTTCAGCGCATTGGGAAAAGGCAAACACGGTTTGGCAGACGAGCGCACGGTTTTATAAACGCATAAATCAAAACCATGCCGAAACGCCGACGCGACGAATTTGCTGTTCAACAAAGGTCCCGCCGGAATACCGAACGAACTGAACACCGGCAAACCAAGAAATGATCGTTCCGGCGTCGGCGTCGGTTGTGGAAAAACTTCATCGGTCGCAAAAGAACCAAACGGACCGAGTTCGTAATTTTCCTCGTAGGTCAATGATGGGTCATAAAATGGCGCTGTGCGCATATTGTTCCTCATTGGCGGCATTTTCCGGCGTGTTGACGGCGATGGGGTCGATCAGTCCCAGCGCCATTTTCCCATAAGCGGTCGCAATCCGTACGATTTGATCGAAATCGGTATAACGGCAACCCGCCGCCAGCAAGCTCAATTCGCGCCATAAATCACCCTCGCAAAACGGCACCATCGCGTCGCAAATATTGTCCGTGCCAAGCGCGACCGGCACGCCCGACGGCAGCAATTCATCGATTGGCGTCAACGCGTTGTGCGAAGGCGCGATGAATTCCGAACGCGGCGTGTCAATCCATGCCATCGGGCAAGCGATCATCATCACGCCCGCTTCGCGCATTTTTTCATAAAGGCGCAAACGGTATTGTTTTGAGTGCGCCGCAATCGAAATGCCGTGAATCGCCACGACGCGATGTTGCATCCCATGCTCAAGCGTCTTGTCGCACAGTTGTTCGGTCTCATATTCGCGCGCATGGTTGAATTGATCGACATGCACATGCACCATCTTGCCCATCGCTTTCGCCGTGCCCAAGACGATATCCAACGCTTCGTCACCGCGCCCGTAATCGCGTTCGTCGCGTTTGGGCAGCGCGCCGATCACGTCCACCATTTCGGCGCCTCTGTCGAACCATTCTCGCGCTTCGGGATTGATCACGCCTTTCAATGTTTGATTCGCGTAAAGCACGGTGATTTGATCCTGGTAACGTTCGCGCGCGCGCAACGCGGCACGTATTGCGCGGTCACCCGACGCCGGATCGATATCGACGAACGAACACATCGCCGTCGCGCCCTGCGATATCATCAGCTCGATAGTCTGGCAAAATCGGCGATAATAATTTTCTTCGCTCGAATTGCGTTTCATCGTATCGACGGCATCCCATTTGCGCTCAAGCGAATGTGTGCGGTAAATTTCTAGTGTACTTTCATTGAGCGTAAACGCGCGATCTGCATGAGCATGCGCGTTCACCCAACCACCCTGCGCTTTGACGGCTGAGGTAATCAGCGCGCGCAACGTCATGAATTCATCCATATCGACTCTCCGCAAAAAAGGTTGAAGGACCGTAGCAAACACAAGTTAAAAAAAATCCCCCGACGGGGGATTTCTTCAAAAAACATAGGCGCTCGCCCGATCCGCTCGGCGTTGTCAAGAAGTCGCGGGGGTTGAAAATCTCTCATGACTTGAAATACGGGCATAAAAAAACCAGCGGGTGCGCTGGAAACGTATTATAGACCTTTTTCGCATTTTTCGGCAATCTTTCGTTTTGCATCGTCATTCGCCACGGATGCGCCGCGCCTTATTTCGTCAAATTATACTCTTGCCGCCATTTGTTACGCGCCGCCATTTGTTACGCGCGCGGCGCGCGGCATACCGCCTGCAATAAAAAGATTGTTGGACATTTTCGATACAGCGATAAATTACCGCCGCGCCAATCGCGCACCGTTTGACAAACAACGGATTCGGCAACTGTCGTCAAATCAGCGGCGACGCATAGCAACGTTTCATCGCGCAAAACCATGATGGCGGTATTCAGCAACGCCGTGTTGCGATATGGCGTTTCGATGAAGATTTGCGTCGCTTGTCCGTTATCGCGCGATTCGCGTTCGATACGGCGCAACGCTTCGGCGCGCGCGTTTTCCGCCACCGGCAAATAACCATGAAAAGCAAATCGTTGACCATTCATCCCCGACGCCATCAACGCCAGCAACAGCGAAGACGGACCGACCAACGGATGCACCGCGATTCCATGCCGATGCGCGCACGCCACCAGCGGCGCGCCCGGATCGGCAATGCATGGACAACCGGCGTCGGAAAGCAATCCCGCTTCACCGCCTTCGCGGCAAACTGTGAGCAGCGCGTCGAGCGCGTCGCCGTTCGGATTTTCGGGCAATATTTGAATCGACAATTCAATAACCGGCTTGTTCAACGCGAGCGACTTGAGAAAAGCGCGCGCGGGTTTGGGGGTTTCGACAATCCAATGCGTCAAGCGGCGCGCGATATTCAACGTCACCTGCGGCAACACGGCTTCGGGCGCCGTCGCGCCCAATAGGTTAGGCACGAGATACAGCGTGCCTTTCGTCATCACGCGTCGCGCCACCATAATAATGGATTGACGTCTTCGGCGCGCAATAATCGCGTCAACGCGATCAGCGGCAAACCGATCAACGCCGTTGGGTCGTCACTTTCGATACGCTCGAAAAGCGCGATGCCAAGGTCTTCGGAACGCGCCGCGCCCGCGCAATTCAGCGGGCGCGCCTTTTCGAGATAGGCGTCGATTTCCTCATCGCTCAATTTCCGGTAAGTCGTTGTGACATCCACGCGCGTGCAGCAGCAGCGCCGCGCCGCCGGATTGAACAACGCCAGTCCAGTGCGGAAAATCACGGTTTTTCCCGACAACTGTTGCAATTGCGCGCGCGCGCGCTCAAAACTATTCGGTTTGCCGACTGCCGCCCCTCCAAAATCAGCGACCTGATCCGAGCCGATGATCAGCATTTTTCCCTGTAATCCCATCAACGCGGCGCCAGCGCGTGCTTTCGCTTCCGAGAGACGCAATACGAGCTGCGCGGGTGTTTCATTCGGCAACACCGCTTCATCAACCTGCGGCGCGCATGTCGTAAAAGGGATACCGAGACGCTCAAGCAATTGACGGCGATATGGCGACGTAGAAGCAAGTACCAGCATGAAACATTATTGATTGAGCAACGGAAAAGCGCGATATTGCAGCGCGTGATTGAGAGCGATACCTAGAAAAAGAAACAGACCGATCCAGTGATTTCGCTGAAACGCTCGAACACTACGATGCGCATCGTTGGCTCGAATACAGACAAGACAAGAGATAGCGACGCCGATGGCGAGCGCCATAAAGAACCAGAAGATCCATCCCCACGCCCAATAAATACCGAAAAACGTAATACCCGCGAAGAAACAGAAATAGCAAAAAGCGATGATTTTGATGTCGTGTCGCCCGAAGGTAATGGTAGTACTTTGAAGCTTCATCGTTCGGTTTTCGGGGGGCATCATCATGTATTCGATCTGGTAAGCAATCGACCAAAATAAATTCACGCCGATAAACGCCCACGCAAACCAAGGCACTTTGTTTAACGTAATGGCAAAAGCTATTGGAATACCAAATGAAAACGTGATCGCCAGAAACACTTGCGGCAAAAGAAAAACCTGTCTGAGCAAAGCATGTATGGTAAAAAACGCGATCATCACAAAGAACAGCGCGATTGCTATCTTCGTAGTAAAACAGATAAAACAAAACGCCAAAGCGCAAAGCACAATCGCCAAAAGAAATACTTCTTTGGAAGAAACGATGTTTTGCGTGATCGGGGACATCGGAGAATGGCGGTTACTCCATTCAACAAGAACACAACCCGCTGAACGCAGCAACAAAACGCTGGTAAACAAAATCATGATCGACGATATGGGCGGCGCGCCGGACGCGGCAACCCATAACGCGCATAACGTAGGCCAGAGGATCAAAAGAAAACCCACCGGTTGTTTTAGGCGCATCAGATGCTCGTAAGCGTCAAGTCTCTCTTTTAAGGCAATCATACCAATCATCGACGAACAAATATCATCGAAACCGATGTTTCGATTATCACATAGATTACGTATTTCGTTTTATCCGCAACGCTTATTTTTCTACTTTTTGCGCCCTTAAATAATCCGTTAAAAAGGCTTCCCTGTTTCCTTCTAGCGACAATTCTTTATTATAAGTAAGCGGAATAACTTCTTTCTCGTTGGGCAAATGCAATTCCAGTCCGGTATGACTTTTTTTGACCAGCAACGTATGTGGCTTGTCATTGACCAAAACCACATAGGAAGTCGTTGCGCCATCTTTTTTCACAGAACATTTCGATATGCTGTGATTCCATTCATGATCGACGCCAGCGATTTGGATGATGACTTCGTTCGCGGCGCGCGCGCCAATACGCAACATCCAAACTTCTTCGAGTTTAGGACCGCTGTACGCTTCCACATAAGGACCAATTTCCGGTCGTTCCTGCGCGAAAGCTATTTGTCCGCAAAATAGAAAAAGTGTCGCCAATAAGCAAATATTTTTTTTCATCGCAGTATTCATCAAAAAAAGCGCATGTTTCAAATCTATTTGAGTGTCTATCGGGCAAGTGGCGCGAATTTACAAAGCTTCGATCATTTCGGGAACGAGCGTTTTCAAATCGCCGACAATACCATAATCAGCGACTTGGAAAATCGGCGCCTTGATATCTTCGTTGATCGCAACGATGACTTTACTGTCTTTAACGCCGGCAAGGTGCTGAATCGCACCGGAAATGCCGATGGCGATATAAAGATCGGGGGCGATTATTTTACCGGTTTGCCCGAGCATCGCGCTGCTTGAAATCAGCCCCTCTTCAACGACAGCGCGTGTCGCGCCGATTGCCGCGTGAAGTTTCACCGCCAGTTTTTCAATCAACGGCAACTCCGCTCTAGTGACGCCGCGCCCGATGCCAATCACGATGTTCGCGCAAGTAAGATCAATGCCGGAAGTTTCTGCGGTAATTTCTGAACCGATGTGCCGCGTACGGCTGACAGCAGGCGCCGCCGTTAAATAGGTGATCGGCGCGGGCGTCTCCCGGCTTCCGCATGGCGCAAAAGCGCTGGCGCGTACGCTGACCAGTTTCGGTTCGTCAAACAATTTTTCGACCACGTACAAACTGCTTGCGTAAATCGGGCGCACAAAGAGATTCTTGTCATCGATCACCACACAATCGCTGGCGCAATCCTGTCCCAGCTTGCCGGCAAGATACGGCATCACGCGTTTTCCCGAATAGCTGCTTGACATTAAAATATGCGTATAGGTATTTTGTGCCAACACCATTTGTATTTGCGCGGAAGCATCTTCGGTAAGTTTCGCTTTAAGATAATCTGCGCCGACCGCAAAAACTTGCGATACCCCTTTGAGCTTCGCGGCTTGCCCGGCGAACGATGGCGCGTTTTTTTCATCGGAGAGAATCAATACATGCACATCATCGCTGATCTGTAACGCCGCCGTGACCACAGAAGCCGTGACATTTTTAATGTGCTTTTCCGTGTACTCTGCAAGAATGAGGACAGTCATAATCTTTTCCGCAAATCATTCAAGAACATTGTGCCGCAATTTTTCGAGCAATGCCGACACGTCTGCCACAATCTCGCCGCCGGAGCGCTCCGGTGGGCGACGAAATTGTACTACGGCGACTTTCATTTCCAGATCGACGCCGAGCGCGTCCGCCTGTTTTTTTGGAATCACCGCTTTTTTCGCCTTAATCAGATTTTGCATCGTCGCGTAGCGCGGAACTTTCATTCCCAGCTCGATACTGACCACCGCCGGAAGCGGCGCGGTCAGCATATCGCCGTCGCCGTCGTTACGCACTTGCGCGATGATATTTTGCCCATCTTCACTCAGGGTCATCGCTTCAGCGAATGAAATGGACGACCAATCGAGAAGCGCGGCAAGCATCGGCGCGACTTGATTGCCATCGTTGCCCATCCCTTGCCGTCCGATGAAAATCACGTCGCACCGCTCGATAAGGGCTACCGCTTTAAGCAAACGCGCCAAAACCAGCGGCGAAATCGCATAACGTGTTTCGATCAATAGCGCCCTATCCGCGCCCATCGCCAGCGCGTTGCGTAATACATCCAAACTGCTTTCACTGCCGCAGGAAACCGCGACGATACTTTCCGCCCGCCCGTTTTCCCGCCACTGCAAGGCTTCTTCCAGAGCGACCTCGTCGTAGGGATTCATGACCAAACGCACCATATCGAAATCCAATCCCGAGCAATCGTCTTTTAGCCGCACTGGAAACGATGGATCGATGACTTGTTTGACCGGCACTAAAATTTTCATAATGCTCCTTTCGCTAACGCGCTCCGCCACGGTCGCGCAATATGCGTTGTTTTTCACGATTCCATTCGCGTTCTTTGATCGTTTGTCGCTTATCGTGCTGTTTCTTGCCTTTTGCCAACCCGATTTCCAGCTTGATCCGTCCCCTTTGGTAATGAAGGTTGAGCGGAATCAACGTATACCCGGCGCGTTCCACCGATCCGATCAAACGGCGAATTTCTTTGGTGTGCATCAACAATTTGCGCGTGCGCGTCGGATCGCAGCGCACGTGCGTCGAAGCCGTCATCAGCGGCGTGATATGCGCGCCGATCAGCCATAATTCGCCGCCCTTGACCACGACATAGGCTTCCTTGAGCTGCGCCCGCCCGTCGCGTATCGCTTTGACTTCCCAACCCGTCAAAATCAGTCCCGCCTCAAAGCGTTCTTCGATAAAATAATCATGAAAGGCTTTGCGATTATCGACGATGGTCATGAAAATCGTCTTTCCCTGATGCAAGAAACTGAATCGTAACAGAAAAACTTCACTCGACGCAAAGATATCTCCCGTCCATACATACATATTATGTCGAAACAATTAACCGTTATCGTCGCTTACGCCGACGACAAGCAAGAATACTTGGAGTCGTTTTCGCTCGCCGAGCAAAGCACGGTCGCCGACGCGCTGATATTGGCAAAACAATCGCCTCATTTCCCTACCGCCGCGACAGGTCATTGCGCTTATGCCGTATTCGGGCAAACAGTGACTCTGACAACACTCCTCAATGATCAAGATCGCGTCGAGATTCTCCGCCCACTCAAAAATAACCCTAAAAAGGTAAGACGAATGCGAACGCAACAGGCGCGTTGACTTTTTTCTTACAAACAATTCTTTTTCGATGCGTGACAAACCACTTGTCACAAAGTAGTATTCAAAAAATCATGACCGACACTTCTCTTTTTCTTCCGGATTTGACGCTCGCTTCCACCCGAGGTGATATCGCGCTTCACGCGCCACGCAAAGATTGGCTCTTGCTGTATTTCTATCCCCGCGACAATACTCCGGGTTGCGCCAAAGAAGCCCTACAATTCGCCGCCGTTTATCCGCGTTTCCGCAAACAAAATGTTGAGATTCTTGGCGTATCGAGAGACAGCGTCGCCTCGCATCACCGCTTCAGGGAAAAATATGCTCTGCCGTTCGATTTGATTTCCGATGCTGACGAAAAACTGTCGTCTCACTTTGGCGTAATCAAAAATAAAATTTTATACGGAAAAAAATTTCGCGGTATTGAGCGCTCCACGTTCCTGATTGACAACAACCTCCGTGTCACGCGTGAATGGCGAAACGTGAAAGCGGACGGACATGCCGAAGAAACGCTTGCTTGGATAAAAGATAATATTAAATAATGGATATTCGTGTATGAACGCCAAAGTCGCGCGCCGCCGTTTGCCGGACCCGAAAGAACACCGCCTTTTCGTGTTGGACACCAACGTATTACTGCACGATCCGACATCACTTTTCCGCTTTGAAGAACACGACATTTATTTGCCGATTCTCGTACTCGAAGAACTTGATAAGCATAAAAGAGGGATGTCCGAATCTGCCCGTAATGCCAGACAAGCGTCTCGTTTTCTTGACGAGCTGATCAGCCACCACATCGAGGAAGAAGGTAGCCATATCGACAAAGGTATTTCATTGACGTCGTCGAATGGCTTACGGCAAGCGTCCGGATTCTTGTTCTTGCAAACCGAAGCGATTCCGGTTTCGCCCAATCTACCCTTCGTCGACGCGCGTCCCGATAATCAAATTCTCGCCATCGTCAAACATCTCGAAAAGCAATATAAAGACCGTGATGTTTTTTTAGTGTCCAAAGACATCAATATGCGCATCAAAGCGCGCGCGCTCAGCCTGAACGCCGAAGATTATTTCAACGATCAAGTGCTCGAAGATTCTGATCTTCTTTATCTAGGCGTCACCGCGCTGCCCGATGATTTTTGGGATAAACACGGCAAAGGCATGGAATCGTGGCAGAACGGTGGACATACCTTATATCGGTTTTCCGGTCCGCTGGCAAAATCGCTGTATCTGAACGAAATGGTTTATCAAGAACGCGAAGGCGAAGCGCCGCTTTACGCGACCGTCAAGGAAATTTCGCCGCAAAGCGTCGTTTTGCAAACCCTGAAAGATTACACGCATAGCAAAAATGCCGTTTGGGGTATCACCGCGCGCAACCGTGAACAAAATTTCGCGCTCAACTTGCTAATGAATCCAAATATTGATTTAGTCACGCTGGTTGGGCAAGCCGGAACGGGCAAAACCTTGTTGACGCTCGCGGCAGGATTAATGTTGACGCTCGAATTCAAAAAATTCAACGAAATCATCATCACTCGCGTGACCGTGCCGGTAGGCGAAGACATCGGTTTTTTGCCTGGTACCGAAGAAGAAAAAATGACCCCTTGGATGGGCGCGCTGGAAGACAACCTCGAAGTGCTGCATCAACTCGAAGACGACAGCAGCGCTTGGGGGCGCGCCGCCACCCGTGATTTGCTGCATGCTCACATCAAAATCAAAAGTCTCAACTTCATGCGCGGACGCACTTTCATCAACAAATTCCTAATCATCGACGAAGCGCAAAATCTTACGTCAAAACAGATGAAAACACTGATTACCCGCGCCGGACCCGGCACGAAAATCGTGTGTCTGGGCAACCTTTCGCAAATCGATACGCCGTATCTCACCGAAGGAAACTCCGGTTTGGCTTACGTCGTTGATCGAATGAAAGGCTGGCAACACGCCGGACACGTTACGTTGGCGCGCGGCGAGCGCTCGAGACTGGCGGATTACGCGGCGGAAGTTTTGTAAGTTCATTCATGATTTTGCGTCCAAAGCCATATTTCCGACATCGCAGATCACATTGTCATTATCGGCTGACCGCCGAACGCAAACAAGCGAATTGTCTAAACCGATGAAGCGGGGTAATATTCGAACCTATCGTTTATTGGGCCGATAGCTCAGCTGGGAGAGCGCTGCGTTCGCAATGCAGAGGTCGAGGGTTCGATCCCCTTTCGGTCCACCATCACACCTAGGGAAGCGCTGATCAATCGTTATTGCGAGGAGCGAAGCTCCGTGGCAATCCATGCGGTTCATGGATTGCTTCGTTTTGCTCACAATGACGACCAAGTCAATCAGGGTTTTCGCCGCCGACGCGAAGGACGCCGAGAGCCTGACCAGAAGTGACCGCGCCAGAATCGCGAGTTACTCGTTGAAATGGAACGAACATCCCGTGCGACGGCAGGCAGTGACCGAGTAATTCTCCCCTGAAAAACCTTATTTTAAGATAAAGAGTTAGCCAAACGATACCTACTTGCGCAGATGCAAAGGGATTTGAATCCGCAAGACACAGACGAAAGCGAAACGCGCGGGAGGAAACGCAGTCACTTGTGTTTGCGCAGACAAAACCATTATTCGAGGCGCAAAATTTGGCGTTTGCTATCGACGACAAATCGAAGTTAAGCAACAACGTTTGGCGCGAAACGCAAAAGCCGGTGTTGGCGGGGCGACGAAAAATGGCAAACATGGACGGTAAAACAAAGGGAAAACGATTTCGTGGTGTCGGAGCGAAACGAAAGGAGCTACGAGCGTAAACGGTGGTAGTCCCGTTCGACTGTCGTGTTGTGCGCCAGCGCTAGAATGTCAATGCTAATGACAACGCCAGAAGTAATACATATGTCACGACATTTGCCCACGCAATCGTAGGCGCGATGCCTTTGAATGTCGTTTTTCGCAGACGCGCGATAACCAAAGTTTCACTTACCCACGAAATTGTCCAAAGTGCTACAGCAAAACAAAGAGCAATACCCGCATTGCGTATTGCTTCGGAGGCAAACCCGCCCTTGAACCACCATTCGAATAGATGCCGCCCAACCAAAGGCATGATTGCGAAATAGAGCGCCGCGCCAATGACGGTTGAAACGATATTGGCGAGAAATGACTGAAACATTGCAACCATGACGCGGTTACCCGCCAGTTTATAGAGAATTGCGCCCTCGATCAGAATGACGAGCGGCAACAAGAAAACTTGTCCCCAAGGAACAACCATATACGGAACGATTGCATTCGCGTGCGCGGAAAGCGGAAAACAAAATGTGATTGCGCTCAGGCATGGAAATATTTTACTGCGCATAGTCATGGTGTTTAGTAGATGAAGCATAACGTTGAAGTTCAGGGGTGCGGCGCGTCCCTCTGGAACGAAATGTTAGGCGATGACCCGCGATGGTGTAAAGAGATTTGCGCAAACTGGAGCGAAAGAAGGGAGCGGATGATGCGCATGGACATTGCCCAACAATGCTTCGGTCGGTCTGACGAAGGGACAGAAGACGCTTTCTACGACAGTCAAGCGATCCGTGGTTTCGTGGGTATTGATCTTGACCGTGAATCTGTTCCTGACGTAACGACATTGCTGAAGTTCCGGCGACTGCTTGAGGAACACCAACTAACCGAACGCGTTTTTGCCACGATCAATGCTCATCCGACCGAGTACGGTTTGCTTCTTAAAGAAGGGAGCATCAGTTGATGCGACGATCATCGAAGCGCCGTCCTCAACCAAGAACCGGGATGGGCGGCGCGATCCCGAAATGCGCCAAGCCAAGATGGGCAACCAGCGGTACTTCGGGATGAAGGCACACATCGGCGTTGATACTGACTCTGGCATTGCCCACACTCTGGTGACGACCCCCGCCAACACTTCTGATGTCATCCAAGCGTACAAGCTTTTGCACGGCGAGGAACAAACCGTTTTTTCGGACGCGGGGTATCAGGGAGTCGGAGGGCGGGCAGAGAATAAAACCACGCCGGTCACTTGGAAGGTCGCCATGCGCCCCGGGATACAGCATTGGGACGCCGACAAGAAAAGATCGAAAAGGACAAGGCGGGCATTCGAGCCAAAGTCGAACAACCGTTCCATATCATCAAGAATATTCCGGGATTGAAGAAAGTGCGTTACCGCAGTCTTGCCAAGAATACCGCGCAGCTTTTTACTCTGTTCGGTCCGGCCAACCTGCTGATTGTCAGGCGACGATTGATGTTCTGCACCCAAGGTGCGTCCTGAGATAGGAAAAGAAGGGAAAAACGGTTGAAAAAGCGCCATTTTGAAAAGCTTTGAGGTCATTTGGCGCTTCCGGCTGAACAAATTTTGAAATTCGAATGTTCTTCGTTGCTACTTTGGTAAAATAACCGAATAAATCAGCACTTCCTTAGAGGAGGTTAGGAATACATATGATTAATGCTGAGAGAAAAATCTTCTTTTTTGCCCTTGTTGTGGTATCTGGTTTTATTTTCCTGCCGGATTTCCCGCCTATGGTAGATGTGCCACAGCATGTAGCACAGGCCACAGCGCTGAAAGCGATTTTACAAGGCAACTTCCTTTGGAGTGATTTCACAGAAACTAATTATTTTATACCATATTGGGGAAGCATTGGTATTCTATGCTTGCTTAACTTTATTTTCCCTATTCAGACAGCAACCAATATTCTGCTGGTCGCAAGTTTTTTATCGTTTGTTCTATGTTTTTCATTTCTTCGTCGCAAAGCTGGAGCACCGGAAGTGCTGGATTGGCTTTTGATTCCAGCATTCTTTGGGTTTGCCTATGAATGGGGTTTTCTTCCTTTCATCGTAGCGTCTTCGCTTATAGGGTGCTGGTTTTATTATATCAATATGAAGTTCGCGCAACGCTTGGATGCACGTTTTGCGATTTATGTTTTTGTACTTGGCGGAGCTCTCCTATTCGCGCACTTACTGGCATTTTGTTTCTTTGCGCTGGCTTCTGTCGTACACCTTCTGTTGTCCAAAAGGTCATGGAAGATAAGCGAATTAATATACATGACCATTCCATGGATTGGGCTTAGTGTTTTATTCATCATATTATTTATTGGAGCCAATCCATTAGCAAAATATTCCGTGCTCCCGACGGAATTTGCCCTATGGAAACCAATCATGGAAAAATTTTTACTGTTCCCGAGGTATTCATTGTCCAGTGGTTTGCAATATATAGCGCAATGTTCAATATTTATAGCTATGGTTTGCAGTCCCTTTCTCATGGGTTATAGATTATCAAGAAATATTACGTCATATTCAATGTTGATAGCATTTTTTATAATCTGGTTTGGTTTTCCGAATTATGCGGTCAGAACATTTTTTATTCAGGAACGGTTTCATTTATTTTTTATACCGGCATACATCATGTGCTTTGAACATGGTTCTGCGAGCCTGCAACACATGCGTATCAGGATGGCAAGTGGACTGCTTTTTATTTCTGCACTTGGCGCGATGTACTGGCCGCTGTATAACCTTTATTTCTTCAGACAGGAGTCCTCTGATTTCATGGGATTGATAGAGGACCTGCCGAAAGGGAAAAGAGCGCTTAGTCTTATTTATAATACTAACAGTGGTTCTGTAAAAACCTCCCATGTGTTCGTTCATTTTCCCGTATGGTACCAGGCGATGAAAGATGGTTGGGTGGATTACAACTTTGCCTGGACTTCTCCGCAAATTCGATTCAAGGTGGATCGTGTGCCGGAATTCCCACCAGGCATAGCTGAGTGGCGCCCTGGCATGGTATTGAGTACAATTTCGAACTGTGATATTTATGATCTTATCTTCATGAAGGTTGATCTTGCTAATGCAGAAAAAGACCTAGAAAAAAGCATTGAACAAACCGCATGCTCCGGACATCGATTCTATCGAAATGGCGGAAACTGGTATGTCTTCAAGAAGCAGGAATAGGAAATAAATTTCACATGGAAATATCCATTGTAATTCCCGCTTATAAATCATATGACTCTCTTCCTATTTTGATTGAGAGAATAGAATGCACCATGAAGGCGCAACGGTATTCTTATGAGGTCATTATCATAGATGATTGCAGCCCTGATGATACTTGGGAGACACTCAAGAAACTCAAGAGCAAATTCAGCGCCCTCAAAATCGCGCGTCTGCTGAAAAACAGCGGACAGCATAATGCCATACTATGTGGTTTCAGCCTTGCCCAGGGGGATATCATCATCACCATGGACGACGATTTGCAGAATTTGCCGGAAGATATTCCCAGACTCATTGGCGCGATTCAGGAAGGTTACGATCTGGCAATTGGCGCCTATGATCACAAGCAACACGCAAAATGGCGCAACATGGGCGGCAGATTGATCGATGCCGTGCAACGATTCATCTTTCACTTGCCGTCTTCTTTCCAATTGACCAGTTTTCGTGCCGTGCGTAAAGTTGTCGTTGAACACGTATTGTCGATGGGCGCGGTTTTTCCTTATATTACTTCCATGTTGCTGTCGCACACTGCGCGTTACATCAATGTTCCGGTGCATCATGAAGCGCGGTGCTTTGGCGTGTCGAATTACACGGTAAAATCAAGTTTGCGTCTGGTTTTCAATTTGCTCTTTGGTTACTCACACTATCCACTTTATTTTATTTCCGCATTGTGTATTCTGGTATTTGGTCTTACGTCAGTCTTCGGTATTTACATTGTCTGGAAAACACTGGTGGCAGGAAGTTCCGTACCGGGATGGGCCAGCACGATAACCGCCATCGCTTTCTTCAATAGCCTGACCTTGATCGCCCTGGTTATCAATAGTCTGTATTTATCGCGCTTGCACCAACAAATTACGCGATCTCGCGTCAGTTTTTCCATTGGGGAAATACATGCGTAAATCGCTGTTGGTGCTGGCCGCTTCTACCTATCAGGTTCCTGTCATAGAAACGGCAAAAGCACTGGGCTATCGCGTGATCACCACGGATAATGTCCCCTCCAATCCCGGCCATGTCTTGGCTGATGTTCATTATGCGGTTGATACAACAGATTATGCCGAAGTGCTTGCGCTGGCAAGAAAGGAAAATATTTCGGGCATTATTTCACCAGGCACGGATGTCGCGGTATTTACCGCTGCATATGTTGCTGGAAAATGCGGGCTTCCTGGCCCTTCGCCGGAGTCCGCGCGCACTATGACGAACAAGTTGCACTTCCGGGAATTTATGGCGGCAAAAGGATTTGCCGTTCCGGAGTTCTTTGCTGTCGTCGATAATGAATTGCCAATGGAAAAAACCCGTTTCGATGGATGCGAATGGATCATAAAACCCTCCTGTTCCTCAGGCTCCAAAGGTATTTTCATTGTGTGCAGTCCAGAGGATTTTTCATCTTGCGTTGCGCAAAGCCGGAACTTCAGTGTGGATGGAACCGCTATCCTGGAAGCCTTCATCAAGGGAACGCAGCATACGCTGGAAGGCATTTTGCAGGACGGAAAAATAGGCGTTTCGTTACTGACCGACCGCGACACGGTGGCAGCGCCTTATACCACGACTACGGGGCATCGTTTTCCAAGCCGTTTGCCGGAAAGTGTGCAGATTGTGGTGCGGCACGTGATCGAAGCGGTACTGCGGAAATTTGGGATTGACAGTGGCGTTTTTGATTGCGATTTCGTGGTCGACGATGAGTGCGTCACACTTATCGAAATCACGCCGCGTCTTGGCGGGAATTCTTTGTCCAGACTGTTCAAGACCGCGCTGAATTTCGATCTGGCGGCTTTTGCGGTCGCCTACGCCTGTTCTGATCATCTTCCCGTTCTGGATATTCCGGCGTGTACGCCGCAAAATTCCGCTGCCATTGTCATTCTTGGCGTGGAACGGGCGGGAAGATTATCCTGGAACGAACAGGAGGTCTCTCGTCTGCGACAAGAGGCATGGGTGCGCGACTTGCGGATTGATGTGCCTTATGGCGAAAAAGTCATGCCCTTCATCAATGGACGCAATCGGATTGGAGAGGCGCTGGTGACTGGAAGTAACCGCGATGATCTTGACGCCAGGTTGACAGAACTGCATGCGCGTCTGGCGCTTGCGGTGGGTTAAACATGACGAAGGCTAGGATCCAATCCCTTTTTGCCGTGATCTGCGCCGTGAGCTTGTTTGCGGGGAGCGTGTGGTATTTTGTGGAAAAATTCCAGTGGCGCGCGGCTCTGGATCACTTGCAAGGAACGGAACTCATCCGCTTGTTTGTACTTGTCGTTTTGATCCAACTGGCCTATCTGGGCGTTCGCGCCTGGCGCTGGTGGATTGTCGTCCGGCAAAGCAATCCGGCGGTCGGTTTTATCGAACTGTACTGGATCACGGCGGTTACGGTCAGTTTATCCATACTGACGCCCGGGCAGTTGGGGGAAACGTTGAAAATTGAACTGTTGAAGCGCCGGGGGATGTTGGATTATCTGCAAGGCTTGGGCACATTCATGCCGGAGCGGATACTGGACCTCATGATCGTCGCCGGCATCGGCTTGATCGGGCTTTTCTTCATGGGCTACGGGACGGTTTATCCCCATCTCAACATGCTGGTGATTTTTCTTCTGGCAATGGGCGGTCTGGCATTTTTCCTGTTGTTACGCATGAAAAATAAAACCGGGTGGCTGGCGCGAATTCGTTCCGCCAGCGGAAGGCCGAGAAATTGGATAGCGATGGGCGTATTGACGTTTTTTTCCTGGGGCCTGGTTGCGTTGGGATGGCAAGTCTGTTTGCGCGCCATCGGCATTCCGGTTTCCTTTTTCGGGACTTTATGGCTGGTATCGTTGGTCACTTTGGGAACGATACTATCCTGCATCCCCGGAGGATTTGGCGTGGCGGACATTATCGCCATCGAGTGGTTGGCGGGCATGGGGGAATCCCTTGTTGCTTCCCAGGCGGCGGCGTTGATTCTGCGCTTTTATAGTCTGGTGGTGATCCTCGTCGGACTTTTGCATTTACCCGGCCTGGCGCTGCGTAAATCCGTGAAGGTCAGCACATGATTCCGAAATCCGGGAGTGCGCGCCGCCGTTTTGCCGATTTGCTGCGCACTGTCAGTGGCGGCTCCTTGATACCGCGGATTAATATGACCTATCTTTGCCACCATTTGCCAACTACCTTGTCTACAGGAGAATGAAATGTTATCCAAGTTTCAAAAAATGCTGCGCCAGCGCTTGAACCGAGAAACGCTCTATTCTACAGCCGCTTATTGGGATTCCAAGGCGAGCGAATTCAAAAGCGGTGACGATGCTTCGATGTGGCCCAACTCCTCGCTGAATCGATTATATGACGCGGAACAAAAAGCGAAAATTGCTCAATTGCTCGGAAAAATTGTTCCTCATACAGTCTTGTTGGATATTGGTTGTGGAACCGGGCGTATGTCTCGTTGGTTTGCCGAACAGAGCACGGAAGTAACGGGCATCGATTTTTCCTTTAGCGCACTGCAAATCGCGCAACAGCGAACCTCTGACAACAATCCTGTTTACCGTCATGTTTCCATTTTTGAATTTTCAGAAGAAGCGTGCTATGACATGGCTTTTACTTGGGGATGTTTGACCGTTGCATGTCAACACAGGGCACAACTCTTGGAAGCATTTTTACGAATTCGGCGCGCATTGAAGCCTGAAGGCTCTCTTTTGCTGATGGAACCTGTTCATCGTGGTTTTCTGCATCGTGTCTTGAACATGGATTTGCCGGAATTCATCGAAACCATGAAAGAAGCGGGGTTTGAAGTCACTCGCAAGGCCCCTCTGCATTTCTGGCCGATGCGTCTTTTGTTGTGTTACGTCCCATTGCCCATGTGGATAACGCGCCCGCTTTATCATTGCGGACAGTTCTTGATGCGTATGCCGGGACTTTCCGGGCTGGGAGATTACTGGGTTATGTTGGCCCATCCGGTCGGGGAAACGAAATGAGGTGATGCCTTGTCTGCAATGCGAAACACAATGTGTCCAGCGGCCATTGTCCGAACTGCGGCGCGTCTCCCTCGCATGTGGATGGAATTGAAGTTCATGCGCCTGATCTTGCGCACTCCGCTGGAGGATTTCATGCGGATTATTTTCCTGAGTTGTTCCGTATCGAGGCAACCAGTTTTTGGTTTCGCGCCAGAAATCAGGTGATTATGTATGCCCTGAGAAGATATGCAAAAAACTTTCGTTCCCTGCTCGAAATCGGTTGTGGAACAGGTTTTGTTTTATCCGGCGTCGCCCATGAATTTCCAGAGGCAAAACTGACTGGCGGTGAAATTTTCATTGACGGACTTTCGTTTGCTTTCCAACGTCTGCCAATGTGCAGGTTCATGCAGATGGATGCCCGTTGCATTCCCTTCGTCGAAGAGTTTGATGTTATCGGCGCATTTGACGTGCTGGAACATATCAAGGAAGACGAAGAGGTCATTGAGCAGATTCATGACGCGTTGCGCCCCAATGGCATCATGATCATCACAGTTCCGCAACATGCATGGTTGTGGAGCACAACGGATGAGCACGCCTTCCATGAGCGCCGCTATAGCGCTTCGGAAATTGAAGGAAAGACAAGGGCGGCAGGGTTTGATATCCTGCGCAGCACTTCATTCGTAAGTCTGCTGCTGCCGGCCATGGCGTTCTCAAGGATACGCCGAAAACGTAACGAAAAAAACATGGATTCGACAAGCGAATTGAATATCACCAAAACGCTGAACGCCCTGTTTTACAGGATAATGAAAATTGAATTATTCGGGATAAAGCTGGGTTTGAATTATCCAGTTGGCGGGTCCAGATTGATTGTTGCACAAAAGACTTGAGTCTTGCCCGGCAAACTTTGAATGCGAAAGAGGAGTGGATGAAAATGAACGAACGTATCCCTTTCAATCGGCCTTATATGACCGGCAAAGAGCTTTATTACATCGCGCAAGCGCATTTTGACGGCGCGTTGGCTGGGGACGGTGCATTTACCAAACGCTGTCACGCCTGGCTGGAAAAATACACCGGAACAAAGAAAGTCCTGCTGACGCACTCTTGCACCGCCGCATTGGAAATGACGGCATTACTGCTGGATATTCAGCCTGGTGACGAGATCATCATGCCTTCCTATACTTTTGTCTCCACGGCAAACGCATTCGCGCTACGCGGTGGTACGCCTGTATTCGTCGATATTCGTGAAGACACGCTCAATCTGGATGAAACACGGATAGAAGCGGCCATCACGCCGCGTACGCGGGCGATCGTACCCGTCCATTATGCGGGCGTCGCCTGTGAAATGGACGCCATCATGCGCATCGCGCGCAAACACGGGTTGAAAGTCGTGGAAGACGCGGCGCAGGGCGTCATGGCATGTTACAAGGGGCGTGTCCTCGGCAGTATCGGCGACTTGGGCGCCTACAGTTTTCACGAAACCAAGAATATCATTTCTGGAGAAGGCGGCGCTTTGTTGGTCAACGATCCGAACATGACGGCGCGCGCGGAAATCATCCGCGAAAAAGGCACGGACAGAAGCCGCTTCTTTCGTGGTGAAGTGGATAAATATACCTGGCAGGAAATCGGCTCTTCCTTTTTGCCGGGCGAATTGACCGCGGCTTTTTTGTGGGCGCAATTGGAAGAAGGTGAAATGATTACCCGAAAACGGCTGGAAAGCTGGCAGTATTATCACGATGCCCTGGCTGGACTGGAAAAGAAAGGCGTGCTGCGCCGCCCCATCGTCCCCGTGGAATGTCGGCATAACGCTCATATGTATTATATTTTGCTCGCTTCCGAAAATGAGCGCGACAGGATGCTTCAGAAACTGAAAACGGAAAATATCCATGCCGTTTTTCATTATGTTCCCCTGCACAGTTCTCCGGCAGGAATGCGCCATGCACGCTCCTGCGACAATCTTGCCGTAACCGAAAACATTTCCAAACGCTTGGTGCGCCTCCCCATGTGGGCCGGCATTGAAACCAAGAAACAGGATCGCGTCATAAAAGCAATTTCATCATCATCGTAAAACTAACTCCGGTTTGACTCTCTCGTAAGGAAGGCGCTAATTTTTGTTAGACAACGTCGTCACGAGGCAAGTGTTATTCTGTCCGGATTGCAAACAACCGAGGACAAGCCATGTCTTGCGTGCAGCATCGTCACGATATTTCGGATCACGTCCGGTCCTTCTGGAACCGCGCCTTTCCCGGTCAGGCGGGTTCTTGGGGTGGGGTAGCGCAGGGCAATAGGCGATTCATCGATGCGGTATTCTGGATCTTACGCACAGGCGCTCCCTGGCGAGACCTGTCGCCGTCTGGAATGCAGGTAGTCATTCCGTCCGGGAAGAACCGAAAAGAGCAGCGCAAATACGATAAACACCTATATCGACATAGACATCGGGTGGAGAATGCCTTCTTGCATCTGAAACGCTGGCGGAGCATTGCGACCCGTTATGCCAAAAATGCAGCCTCTTTCGTGGTTGCCGCGCAGATCCGGCGTATTGCCTTATGGGCTAAAGTTTCGTGACGACACTGCCTAGTTAAATTTCATCTCTCGGGTAGAACCTGTTCTTTTTGAGCCAGAAATTGGCGGCAACGCTTCGGCGCGGGGATCAGCCTTCGCATCGCTTTGACGGGCGGCGAAATGCCGTAAAATGTAATAATGTTTTCCCAAGAGAATCATAGTCATGCTCTCCATTCCTTACCGAAAATCGGGAACGTTGATTGTCACCGAGCATCGTTCTGAGGTATTGGCGGATAATCCGCTCGGCGATCCTGTTTGGCGAAAAATTACGGTTTGGTTGCCGCCTTCTTATGCGTCAGCAAAAAACCGCCATTATCCGGCGCTTTATTCTCTTGCCGGATTCATGTCCGCCGGACCGGCGCAAGTCGGCTGGCGTGGTTTCGATGAGAACATACCGGAGCGCGTCGCCCGCTTGATTCATAAAAAGAAAATGGGTGAGGCGGTAATCGTTTTTCCCGATTGTTTTACGTCTCTGGGTGGCAACCAATATATCAATTCGTCGGCAATCGGTCGCTACGCGGATTACTTAGTCAAGGAAGTCGTACCGTTCGTTGATCGGACATTCCGCACATTAGCGGCGCGTGATCATCGCGGTTTGTTTGGGCATTCTTCGGGCGGTTACGGCGCGCTAGCGCACGCGATGTTGTATCCGCGAATCTGGGGCGCGGCGGCATCACATGCGGGAGACATGGGTTTTGAAAATTGTTATTTGCCGGGGTGGTCGCGCACATTGACAGTGTTGTCGCAATACCGCAATCCGCCGTATCGGGAAGGCAAGAGCAAAGCGCCAATGCTGTTAGCGGCGACGAAACGTGGAATCGACGATGGACGCGTGCGCAGTTTTTTGATGGCGATGCGAAAAAAGTCACCGAGCTTTGATGAAGGACACGCGCTGATGGATGTGGCGATGGCGGCAACCTATGATCCCGACCCGGACGCGCCGAATGGGTTTCGCTTGCCATTCAATCTGGAAACCGGCGAATTATTGAACGAGAGGTGGCGATGTTGGCAACGGCGCGATCCGGTCAGGATGGTCGGGCGATACGCCGCCGCGCTGCGTTCGTTGCGCGCGTTGTATTTTGATTGTGGTTGGCGAGACCAATATCATATGCACTACGGAGCGCGACAATTCGCGCAAGCGCTCGATAAGCATAGTGTTCCGCATATTTATGAAATTTTTGATGGCACGCATTCTCATACGGCATATCGGTACGATGTTTCATTGCCGATTTTATACAAGGCGCTAAAACTTTAGAATTTCAGCCGGATTTGCTTTCACGCAAGTTTTTCTCGCAAAAACGCGATAATGAAAGAAGAAATGTTATAAACTGTTATTTCAATTTTCTTTTCCTGAACGGAGATTAATTATGGCGATGCTTAAAGAGCTATTGTTCACCGATGTCGGGCTTTTGAGTCTTTTTTGCATTATTTTCATGATCGTGATGAGTTTCTATCTTTGGGGGTGGACGAAGAAAAAGATAGAGGAAGACACGGCACGACACGAAAAAATGAAACGGCAAGCCGCGCAAAAACAGGCGTGACGTTTTTAATCTTTTTAAGTTGAGGATCACATGATTTCTTTCCCGCTTTTCGCGGATGTGGCGATGGCGCCGCACGATCCGATTTTGGGTTTGAACGAAGCGTTTCAGGCGGATGACAACCCGAAAAAAATCAATTTATCCATCGGCGTGTATTGTGACGAAAACGGCAAAGTGCCGGTACTCGAATGCGTGCGCAAAGCGATGTCCGCGCTTGCCGAACAAGCCGCGCCGCGGACCTACCTACCGATAGATGGAATGGCGCAGTATAAGCGCGCGGTACAAACGCTTTTGCTTGGTGACGGCGCGCCGCAAATCACGGAAAAACGCGCGGTCACCGTACAAACGCTCGGTGGCACCGGAGGGTTGAAAGTCGGCGCCGATTTTTTACATCTCATCGCGCCGAACGCAAAAGTTTGGGTCAGCAATCCCACATGGGATAATCATAAGGCAATCTTCGGCGGTTCTGGCTTTGCCATAGCGACGTACCCTTATTATGACGCCGCGACGGGCAGCTACGATTTGTCGGCGATGCTCTCCACGCTCAAAACAGCGACGGCGGGCGACATCATCTTGCTTCACGCGTGTTGCCACAATCCGACTGGCGTCGATCCTACTTCCGATGATTGGGCGAAAATCATCAATGTGATCGAAGAACAAAAACTGGTGCCGTTTCTCGATATTGCGTATCAGGGGTTTGGCAACGGCATTGCCGAAGACGGCGAAATCATCCGCCGTTTCGCCGAACGGAACGTGCCAACGTTCATCGCCAGCTCGTTCTCGAAATCGTTCTCGCTGTACGGCGAGCGCGTCGGCGCGGTTACCGTGATTTGCGCTGATGCTGACGAAGCAGCGCGGGTGTTGTCACAAATGAAACGGGTCGTGCGCGCCAACTACTCGAATCCGCCGACTTTCGGCAGCGCGATCGTATCGCTGGTCCTGACGCAACCCGATTTGCGCAGCTTGTGGGAAGAAGAACTTGCCGGTATGCGCAAACGAATCCACGCGATGCGCGTGATGTTGCGGGAACGGCTGGCAAAACTTGATCCGCAACGTAATTTTGATTACATCGTCAAACAAAAGGGGATGTTTTCATATTCTGGTTTGAGCGCCGAACAGGTGAAAAAATTGCGCGCGCAATATTCGGTGTATGCGGTCGAAACAGGACGGATTTGCGTCGCCGGATTGAACACGCGCAATGTTGATGCTTTTGCGCAAGCAATGGCAGAAGTGTTGCAAAAAGGATAGTTTGAAAACAGCCGTTTAATCGGTTTAACGCTATTTTGAAGCCTCCGGTTGGGCGAAACAAAAGCCTTGTGTTGGCGGCGAAGTTTCGCTAAAATCGGCGGCTTGCCGCGGGAGTAGCTCAGTTGGTAGAGCGCAACCTTGCCAAGGTTGAGGTCGCGAGTTCGAGACTCGTCTCCCGCTCCAGTTTGTGCCTCTCGGTCTCAAACCTCTTTACACCATCGCGGGTCATCGCCTAACATTTTGTTCCAGAGGGGCGCGCCGCTTGCAGCGCGCCCCTGAACTTCAACTTTCATCTCGCAGAGGAAATCTATTGATGGCAAATGACAACAATCACCAGAACATACGAGTCAAAGGTAATGGCAATATCATTGGCAATAACAACACGGTCAACAATCGGCGCGAGGAGCTTCACTACCATCATGGCGGGTCGTCAAAAGGCGGTAGCGGTAGTGATGATGCGGTCGGCGTCGGCGTCGGAATACTCTTTGTCGTGTGGGCAATCTGTTGGATCTTTGTCCGCCATGCGCCAGAAATCTATTTCTATATCAAGCTTGGTGCGCTGGTGTCAGCAATTCCTCTATTGATTGGCGTAGTTATATTCGCCTTCTCAAGGAAGGCCCCTGACAAAAGGCAAATTGCGGCAACGATTTTCGGTTTCGCACTCTCAGCCACTACATTTTTTCTTGCTCAATACGGGCAAGACCGTCTCGATCCACAGCTTCTTCAGTTTGGGCAGCAAGCGCGAGACGCCCTGGCTTTCTGGAAGGGTTTAACTGAATATGATCGTAATGTAGTCGTGGAGAATCTAATAGGCGTAATTGGCCTGGGAGCCACTGTGTTCTTTTCCTTCTTAATGGGAATTTTTGTTCTTTGGCGCTTCGTATATGGCACTGATATTGAAGACAGTTTCATTCTGCGTATTCTAAATCCATTCCGGCCTAGCCGTGGTGGCATTTTTGCTTGCCTGTGTATTCTCATTGCCTGGGCGTTCGAGTCAGGTTTCGTATTTTAAGTTCTCAAACCCGCAGCGGGGCAATAAATGGCGAACACTTCATTCCAGAGGGACGCGCTGCAAGCAGCGCGCCCCTGAACTCCAGCGTTAGGCATTTCATATGGCGACATCTCAAGTCACGATGGATTTTCTGCTAGACCAGCTTGCAGGTTTAGCCAATGTGAGCGCAAAGAAAATGTTTGGCGAGTATTGTCTATATTTGGCGGGTAAACCCGTTGCTTTGGTCTGCGATGCCCAGTTGTACCTCAAGCCAACGAGTGCAGGCCGAAGCATGGTGCAACAAGTAATCGAAGGTGCCCCATATCCTAGCGCAAACCCCTATTTGCTTATTACTGCCGACCTCTGGGAAGATCGAGACTGGCTCAATCAGTTAATTCAGGTTACAGGCAATGAGCTTCCGCTACCAAAGTCCAAAAAGAAAAATGCCTAACATTCCGCTACTTTCGCGCTTCGCATCAGGCGTCGTTGTCCGGCTCCGGTTTGCCGTTTGTGGCAAGCTCCAATTTCCGTGCTTCAAATAGAGGGTTTTCGTTCGCACAAATGCAACCGGTTGTGCGCTTCTTCAACATCGCTATTCACGGTCTTAACCTCCATATCCTTATGAAATTCGTTCTTGATAAACAGTTAATTGCCGATAACTATTTGTATTGATTGATTTTTATATGGTTCGAGCAACGCGAAACACTACACTAGCATGTCAGGTATATTGAACCTTACTTGGCTTTTCTCGACAATTCGCAAGGTGCCTTTACTTTTTTCTTGACAAAGTGTTTTTTGCTGTCTAGACTAATTAAAAAGGTACCTTCTTATCACCTTTTTCTTTTTTCTAAGGAGTCAAGTTCATGTTATTTCATTTCTGGTCGCGCCTGCGATCCCACATTCATACATATAAGCATAGCGGCAAGCGTCTGGAGAAAATCCCCGTATCGTCAAGCTATGCCATAAACATCGTGCCTGCGCTCGTCACTTCCCCTTTTCCGACGCGGTGTCCTTTGTGTGACAAACAATGCGCGCTTACTATGCTTCGCTGCAAACACGGCGTAGCCTTCGTGCGATTTCTACAAACTTCCCAAGGAGGGACGCGCCATGCCTGAACTCGTCAGCGATGAACAATTACTTCAACTTTTCCGTCGCGCCAGCAAATGGATGACGCACCGCCATCACCACGGCGATTCCGCAAACAAACCCGCGCATGGGCAACACGAAACAGACCGAGATCATCATCTCCGTCGTCATTTGTTAGTGGACGGTCAGGCGCGCCACGCGCAAGGCCGTATCCTTTTTATCCTCAGCGAGCGCGAAGGCTTGAACCAGCGCGAATTACTGGACATGCTCCATGTTCGTTCCGCCACCTTGAGCGAACTCTTGTCCAAGCTAGAAAGGAACCAACTGATTCTTCGGCAACGCGACGAAAAGGACAAACGCAACTATCGTCTTTTCCTGACAGAATCCGGTCGCGCCACACTGGAGGAGCACCGTAAGCACCGACAGGAAATCGCAACCCACCTCTTCGCTGCGCTGGACGAAACAGAACGCGCATCTTTGGCTGCTTTGCTGACCCGTCTGCTCACTCTTTGGGGAGAAGGAAATCAAAGAGAACAAAGACAAACCCGATCTGAATCTTAGTGCTTGAAAACTCCAACGTCAGGCACCTCCAAGCCACGCCACACCACACTACACTTCCTATTCCCCATACTGAAAGGAACGCACACATGAAAAAAGGCTATCATTACCGCGTCACAGTCGAAGAGTTGGATGCCTCACACCAATTACAGTTCGATTTCGACAACCATGACAACATCTTTGCCATTGTCGAGAGCTTGCGTACGCGCGACGATCTTGTCAGCGCAAGAGAAATCCCGCAACTTGTCATGGGTCTCAAACTTTTGGGCAAGGTCATCATGGAAAACAGACAACATCCTTTGTTTTCTGCCTTTTCCCTTCATTTTGCCGAACTCATGAAAGCATTAAAAAAGGGAGCGTCATAGGATGTCAAGGGTTCCGGTTTGCGACTCGCGGAATTCAAATTCCCTTGCATCAGCGCAAGCCATCACTTAACATTTTGTTTCAGAAGGGCAGTCCAAAAGCTACGCTTTGTCTTGTCCCCGAATTCTAACGTTAGGCAGGAGTGTCGCCGTAACTTCTGTCTCTTCCAATCCATGCGGCGACAAGGAGAAATATATGCGTCTTTTATTAGCGATTATTTTGCCGTGGCTTCAGTTTTTTACTATCGGCAGGCCATTTTCAGGAATCATCTGCTTGCTACTTCAAATAACGCTTATTGGCTGGATTCCGGCGGCAATTTGGTCCGTCTATGCGCTGAGCCAATATAAGACTGACAAAAAAATCGAAAAAGCGTTTACTGCCAAACGTTCATAAGTGAACCGCCCCGGATTTTTCGGAGGCTCTACCTTTTGAGAGAATGGAGCTTATGAAGACCTATAAATATTCCACGGAAATCTAAGAGCGGGCTATCCGCATGGTGTTGGAACATCAGCATGAGTACAGTTCCCAATGGGCGGCGATGAACACCTCAAAATTCTTGGGCGGGTGAAATTCCATTATGGTTTTGGAAATTTTTAGCTGTTAAAAATGAACTTTAAGGATTAACGATCATGGGAACATATATGTATAAATTTATTTTGGCTTTTATCTCGATAATTTTCATATCAGGCTGCGCCCCATCGATAACGCCGCCGAAGATGAAGACTGTCCTACCGAAGGTTGTCCCGTCTAAAATAGAAATGAAAGACTGGCCTAAAATAAACGAACGAACGACCGTAAGCGTTGGCGACAGGATGTTAATACAAGGGTACGCAAGATCAAGCATGGCTTTATCAATAAAAAACCATCTTTCCAGCCCCTGTTATCAGACACCAGCAGGAACATACGGCATAATAGGTCAGGATGAATCGTATTTTTATTTTTTTATTGTTAGCGTTAATGGAGCGGTGACAAGATCGGAATCATGCGAACCATTTGCATATTTGTCGGTTCCAAAAGACAAAAAAGATAAAGTGTGCGTCGCAACAGCGTTCGGCATGAACTCATGTTACGCCTCTCCAGATTTCGAGATAACAGAAACGACCATTGACACTTTATCGGGTAGTCAAAAAACATTGCTTTACAGTGGGCTTGACATGACAAAAATAAGCTTCCAGTTTGTCGAACACACAGGAACCAGCCAACCGTTCTACCATACCGTTTCATACGACCTCGGTATTTCTGACACCATCGCCTACAGAGGGGCAAAAATAAAAATTCATAATGCGACCAATGAAAACATCACATATACCGTTCTAAAAAGTTTTAGCGGCATCTAAAAAGAGTGATGTTTAATCGTGCTCCATTTTACGGTTATCTTTTTTTCGGCGTTCGCTTTCGCCTCACAAGCGAACGTCTGCAAAGTTGTTTCGGTTGCCGATGGTGATACGCTGACCGTGCGTTGCGATGAGCAACCACAGGAGAAGATCAGGCTTGCCGACATCGATGCGCCGGAACGCGGTCAACCGTATGGCAACCGCTCCCGCGAGTCTCTGGCTGATCTGTGCGCCGGAAAACAGGCAACGATCAAGCGCAAGAGAAAAGACCTTTACGGGCGCACGTTGGCAGAAGTTGCCTGCCAAGATAAAGGCAGAACAAACATATTTCTTGATGCTTACAGCATGCCATACAAGTCAGCGCGGGCATGGCGTGAGTTTACCCGAAACACTACAAGCCAGTGAGCGCCGTCTTTCCACTCAGTTGTGCATCGTACATCTGGTCAGAGCCAGCCTGCGCTATGTCGCTTACTGTGGGGAGGCGGACATTTTGTCCCCCGCGCGAAAATAAAAAAAGCGCCCGAAACCCGCACGGGGTGGCGCTTTGGTGGTGTTTAAGGTCTTGCGATTGTTTTGTCCCGAAATGTCCTATTTGTCCTAAAAACATCTTTTTTTGCGTTTGTTTTGTCCCTACTTTGTCAGGATAATTATTCAGGACGCCGCCTTGATTGAAGCGACATATCTATAAACACGCTCCAGATCATTCATGCTTGTTAGGGCTGACCTGTCCCCATTTTTTCGATCCAATTGAAGTAGAGATAATGGTCTCTTGAAGAAGGAGGCGTTATGAAGAAGAAATATTACAGTGATGAACCAATAGTCCGCATTTTGCGAGAGA
>JAISYH010000007.1 GCA_031270015.1 Burkholderiales bacterium
TCTGGAGTTCAGACTTGTGCTCTTCCGATCTCAGAACGAATCGAAGCAGAACGAATCGAAGCAGAACGAATCGAAGCAGAGCGAATCGAAGGTATCGTCGACCTCAAAGCGCTTGAAGACGCGAAGCTGGTCGAGTTTATTGATCCTCCTCTTGCTGAGAATGCGGAGAAGACGGGTGATAGCTCAGTATCGCCTATCAATAATATCAGAGGGACGGTTCTCGAAACGTTAAAAGAGATCGCTCATGAAATAAAAGAAGAGCAATTGCTCCATAAAAAAGAACTGGAAGAAGCGAAAAGAAAAATGGAAGAAGTGCGCCATTCTGCCGTGAACATGGTAGAGGAAGCATCTTCCGGAAAATTATTTTCAGAGGAAGCTCAGATATTTGGGCAAAACTCCAGTATTAAGGTGCCGCCACTCCCTAAATTATCGGCAGCGGAGTTTTTGACGAATGTATTGGAAGAACAAAAACGACCGAAAGCGCCTGCGGTAAAACCCAATATACCTTCTGAATTAGAGCTTTTGCCGTTGGACGATCCTTATTTCGGACACTTTTCCGTTCAGGATTCGATGCGCTCCCGATGGGATTCATCGTTTGCCACGGCGAATCGTTCCCAACCCGTTTCTAACGTGTCACAAGCTTCTCATTTGTCGGCGCATGGTCACGATGACGACTATCCAGTATTGACTGATGTGATCGAGGGTGACGATTCACTATTTAATTAATATTTATTTAATCGCCGAAACCTAATGAAAAAAAAATGCCAAAACATCAGGCAAACGGCGATTCGTCTTTTGGCGAAGCGCGAATACGGACGCGCGGAATTGGAGCAACGGCTATTGCGTGGCGATGCTGATTCTGCCGAAGTGAATGCCGTGCTGAACGATCTTGTCGCGCACAATTTTCTTTCCGATGAGCGTTTCGCTGAGACGATAGCGCGTCGTAAGCAGGGGAAATTCAGTAAACGCGCGATAGCGCGACAATTAAAGGAACGCGGAGTCGATCAACAAACAACCGAAACGGCATTGGCATCGCTGGGTAACGCGAGTGAAGAAGAGGAAGCCCTGGCGTTGTGGCGGCAACGTTTTGGCAAGTTGCCGGAAGGCGAAAAAGAAAAAAACAAACAAATTCGTTTTCTAGCATCTCGCGGGTTTTCATTGTCGGCAATATTCAAAATGTTGAAGGAAGAAAAAGGTAGAGAGGAGGAGTGATATCCTAGAAATAAGAGAATGACAGAATTTAAGTAATTTTAAAAACATTTGTATATGAACGACAAAATGTATAAAGAAAAACAATACTCAATGAATAAATGGCGTTGAAATAGGTAAGACTTATAAGGTGCCGTGCAGCATTGCTTGAAAAAATTCAAACAGGGGAAAGAAAATGGACAAATGGAGCATGAAATATTTTTCATCGAAGCTCAAAGGTATATTGATCCCAGAAAATTATAATCAATATTGGCTAATCCAGCATGAGACTCTTCGCAATTGTTTTTAATGTTTCATTGGACAAATCATCGGTTTCAAAACGCCGGGCATGGGGAAGTCCGAGAAAATGCTTATATTGTGAGCGCGCGTAATGGGGATCATAATGACGGATGATCAATTCGCTGAATAGATTGGGCAAGTCGCCTACACGTGCCAGTTCCTGCCAACGCGCAAACGTAGCGTTATCAATATATCCTTTGAGGCGGTAGAGTTGCGCGCATAGATTTTGTGGGTCGTCGCCGAGATAATGGTAATCTTCAAGCAGATAACGCAGCCGCGCTCCCTGCGTCGCCGCGATTTCGATGCATGGCGCCCGTCGCATGGCTTCGACCAACGCATTGGGCAGCGCGCATAATCCAATTTTCCGACTTTCGGATTCTACATACACGGGACGCGACGGGGCAAACGAAGCCAGTTTTTTGTAGAGTTGCGTTTCAAACCATTTCTGCGACGGTTGTGGCGTATTCGGGATATCACCGAGCACAGAACCTTTATGCATCGCTAACGCTTCGAGATCAAGCGTCTGTTCTCCTTGTGCTGTCAATACCGCGAGCAGGCGCGTTTTGCCGCTGCCGGTTGCGCCGCAGACGATACGCCATTGGAAACATGTCGGCAGCGTGTCCAATCCGGCTAAAACATGATTCCGCCATGTTTTATGTCCGCCGACGAGTTGCGATGCGCGCCAGCCGATCAAACGCATCCAGACAACCATGCTATGGCTACGCATACCACCGCGCCAGCAGTACACTAAAGGTTTCCAGCTTTTCGAGCGGTCGAGGAGATGATTTTCAATCGTGGCGGCGATGTTTTTGGCGACCAGCGCCGCGCCTAATCTGCGGGCGGCAAATGGCGATTGACTATAAAGCAAGCCGATTTCGTGGCGTTCTTCGTTGCTGAGTACGGGATGATTGCGCGCTTCAGGAATATGATCTTCGGCAAATTCTTTAGGTGTGCGCACATCGATGATCTCGTCAAAGTCATTGCGTTGTGATAGCGTACAGCGAAAATCGTAAGACGGATAAGACATTTTGTTTTGGAGGAGAAAGACGCAATGACCGATGAAAAAAAGATTAGATTGACGCAATTGTCGCACGGCGGCGGCTGCGGTTGCAAAATCGCGCCGAGCGTATTGCAGGAGATGTTGGCAACGATGACGCCCGGTGTAATTTCGGAAAAGTTGTTAGTAGGTTCGGAAACAAGTGATGACGCTGCAGTTTATCGCTTGAATGACGAACAAGCGATCATCGCGACGACCGATTTTTTCATGCCGATCGTCGATGATCCTTTTGATTTCGGGCGTATTGCCGCGACTAACGCGCTTTCCGATGTATACGCAATGGGAGGCGCGCCGATCATGGCGTTGGCGATAGTGGGTATGCCGCTCGACAAATTGCCAGTGTCCGTGATCGGACGCATTCTCGAAGGTGGTAACAGCGTTTGTCGAGACGCGGGCATTCCAGTTGCGGGGGGGCATTCGATCGATACGGTCGAACCGATTTACGGTCTGGCGGCGTTGGGTATCGTGTCTCCTAATCGTGTGCGTAGCAATGCGGCGGGTAAGGCGGGCGATGTCTTGATACTCGGCAAGCCATTGGGGGTCGGCATTTTAAGCGCGGCGTTGAAAAAGGGTATGCTCGACGACGCGGGATATCAAACGATGTTACGTGTGACAACGCAACTCAACAATATCGGCGCGGAACTGTCGGCAAACGATGCGATACACGCGATGACCGACGTGACTGGCTTTGGATTATTGGGTCATTTGCTGGAAATTTGTCGCGGCTCCCATTGCGCCGCCGAAATTACTTTTGACGCATTGCCGTTGATCGGCGTTGCTTGCGATTTTGTCCGCGCTGGCGTGAAAACTGGCGCATCGACACGTAATTGGGATAGTTACGGAAACGATATCATGCTACAAGACATCGAGTCGTGGCAACAAACGTTGTTGACCGACCCGCAGACTAGCGGCGGCTTATTGGTGACTTGCTCACCGGAATCAGCGGCGGAGGTATTACGTCTTTTCTATGAGAGAGGTTATACCAACGCGGCAATCATAGGGTGTTTGGAAGAGCGGGAATCGAAGAGCCGTATTTTTGTACGCAATAATTGATATCGAGGAATAGTGATGAACGATTTTATGAAAGCGATACAGTTCCGCCATGCGTGTAAGCTCTTCGATGAAAAGAGAAAAATTCCTGATGATATTTTTAGAGATATTCTCGAAGCGGGACGGCTTTCTCCATCCTCGTTTGGTCTCGAACCTTGGCATTTTCTGGTCATCCAAAACGAGGCGGTAAAAGCGGTGTTGCGCTCGCCTTGCTGGAATCAACCGCAGGTGACGACGTGTTCACATTTTGTGGTGTTGCTGGTTAGAATTCCACAGGAATTTGAACGAGGTAGCGCTTATCTCGACGATGCGTTTGCGCGAAGAGCGCCGGACCCTGAAAAACGCGGCGCCATCAAAGAGGCGTTTGACAATTTTTTGAAGAAGGACTTGAAACCGGATGTGCTCAACTGGGGGAAAATGCAGACGTATATCGCCGGCGCGAACATGATGACGGCGGCGGCATTTGCCGGTGTCGATTCTTGTCCGATCGAGGGGTTTAATTTTGATGAACTGACGAAGACTTTGGCGCAATCGACGAGTGTTTTCGATAAGACGCGGCATGAAATCGCGTTTTGCATAGCGTTTGGATACCGCGCGCAGTCGCAAGGTACAAGAATTCGCTGGTCTATCGAAAAAGTGGCGTCGTTTATCTAAAGTTCAAAAGCGGGTCGGTCACGCCTTTCGTCTAGTTTGGCATTCAGAAGTCGAAAGATTAGAATACTACGTTATCTTTCCGCGCATCAAGCGCATGTCATTAGACGAAGGCATTTTATGAAAGTTTCCGAAATTCGCCGTCAGTTCCTTGATTACTTTGTCTCGCAAGGACACGCGGAGATCAAAAGTTCGTCGCTCATTCCGGTGAATGATCCGACATTACTGTTTACCAACGCTGGCATGGTGCAGTTCAAAGATGTGTTTCTTGGGGTGGATCATCGCCCTTATAAGCGCGCAACATCTTCGCAACGTTGCGTACGCGCCGGTGGCAAACATAACGACCTGGAAAACGTCGGCTATACGGCGCGACACCATACTTTCTTTGAAATGCTCGGCAATTTCAGCTTCGGCGATTACTTCAAACGTGATGCGATCAAATTTGCGTGGGATCTCTTGACGCAAATTTATAAGTTTCCGCCGGAAAAATTATGGGCGACAGTTTATATCGACGACGACGAAGCTTACGATATTTGGGCGAACGAAATCAAATTGCCGAAAGAACGTATCGTTCGCATTGGTGATAACAAAGGCGCAAAATACGCCAGCGATAACTTTTGGCAGATGGCGGACGTCGGACCATGCGGACCTTGCTCGGAAATTTTTTACGATCACGGCGAAGGAATTGCGGGTGGTCCGCCCGGATCGCCCGACGCGGACGGAGATCGTTATGTCGAAATTTGGAACCTCGTGTTCATGCAGTTCAACCGAGACGCCGACGGGAACATGATGCCGCTTCCCGCGCCATGTGTCGATACTGGCATGGGTTTGGAGCGTTTGGCGACGGTGTTGCAAGGCGTGCATTCCAATTATGAAATCGATCTTTTCCGAAATTTAATTCAGGCGGCGTCGCAAGCGACGAACAGCAAAGACATGAATTCACCGTCGTTGCGTGTGATTGCCGATCATATTCGCGCTTGCTCGTTTTTGATCGTCGACGGCGTGATTCCGGGTAGCGAAGGGCGAGGTTATGTATTGCGACGCATTATTCGCCGCGCTGTGCGGCATGGTTATAAGCTTGGGCAGAAAAAGCCGTTTTTTTATACATTGGTGCCGGCGTTGGTTGCCGAGATGGGCGACGCGTATCCCGAATTGACAAAAGAAAGTGAGCGCGTCGCGCAAGTGCTTGAAGTCGAGGAACGGCGTTTCGGTGAAACACTCGAAAACGGAATGAAAATTCTCGAGGACACATTAAAACAACGTTTTCGAGGGAAACAAGAAACGGTATTGGACGGCGCGACAGCATTCATGCTTTACGACACTTTCGGTTTCCCATTGGATTTGACTTCCGATATTTGCCGAGAACATAATATTACTGTTGATGAGGTTGGCTTCAACGAAGCGATGGAAGCGCAACGCGCGCGCGCGCGTATGGCGAGCCAATTCAAAGTCGGCGAATCACTCCCTTATCAAGGACCGAAAACACAATTTGAAGGTTATGAAACGTTAAAAGAAACGGCGCAGATCGTCGCGCTTTATAAAGATGGCGTCAGTGTCGAAAACCTGTCGGCAGATGAACACGGTGTCGTCATTTTGAATCGCACCCCATTTTACGCTGAGTCTGGCGGGCAAGTCGGCGATCATGGTATTTTGAAAAACGATCAAGCGTATTTTACCGTCGAAGATACGCAGAAAATTCAGCCAGAGGTGTTCGGACACATTGGCGTGATGGTACACGGTAGGTTACGCGTCGGCGACGAATTATGTGCCGAGGGTGATGAAACGGCGCGGATGCGGACGATGCGTAATCATTCGGCGACGCATTTGATGCATCTCGCGTTACGCGAGGTATTAGGTGCGCACGTTCAACAAAAGGGTTCGCTGGTAAATGCGGATCGTACTCGTTTCGATTTTTCGCATGATCGCCCAATGACCGAAGAAGAAATCGAGCGCGTCGAGGAAATCGTCAACAGAAATATTTTAGCGAACATCGAAACCAGCGCTCGTTATATGTCGTTCGACGAAGCGCAGAAACTCGGCGCGATGGCGTTGTTCGGCGAAAAATACGGTGATGTAGTGCGTGTCCTCGGCATTGGTCCATCGTGTGAGCTATGCGGTGGAACGCATGTGAAACGCACGGGCGATATTGGTTTGTTCAAAATTATTTCCGAAGGTGGTATCGCTTCGGGGGTCCGCCGTGTCGAGGCGGTAACCGGCGAAGGCGTGATGGCTTATATTCACATGCGTGACGCTTTGCTGAAACAGGCGGCAGACGAACTCAAAACCGCTCCGCATGAGATCGGTGAGCGAGTAAGTCAGTTGGTGGATATATCGCGTGCGCAGGAAAAAGAAATTTCGCGACTGAAAGCGCGTTTTGCTTCGATGCAAATCGACAACATGATCGCCGCGAAGACACGAGATCTCAAAGATATTAAAATCGTAGTCTCTGAATTAGAAGATGTCGATAATACGGTATTGCGCGGCGCTTTGGATAAAGCGCGCGATCATCTCGAAAAGGGGATAGCAGTATTGGCGACAGTGAATGATGGTAAGGCACAACTGGTCGTTGGCGTGACGCGCAATTTAACGGACCGCGTTAAAGCCAATGATTTGGCAGCGTATTTGGCGGGTCAGATTGGTGGCAAAGGAGGGGGGCGTCCTGATATGGCGCAAGCGGGTGGCGTAAATACCGAAAGACTATCTTCTGCGCTGCAGGGTGTTTACGCGTGGGCGGAAGAGCGATTGTAGATGATACGATGTTTCTAAAAAACGGCTTCATTATTTAGAAGCCGTTTTTTATTTTAAGCGGTTACGCCGACTTTGCCGCCGTTCATTTGCTTGAAATCAGCGCGGGCGTTCTGAATTATAAAGTGTAGGCGATTAAACAAGTTTGCTTCGCTTGTGCCGCTGTCCAGATCAAGAAACAACATGTTCATTCGTGGATAAAGGTCACGAATACGTTTTTCAATACCTTTTGCCACGATATGATTGGCGATGCAGCCAAATGGCTGGAGACTGACGGCACTGGTAATATTATTTTTCGCAAATGAGATGAGTTCTGCTGGAATCAGCCAACCTTCGCCATATTGCCCCGCCAGATTGATTGCCTGTTCGGCATGCCTTGCTTCATGGAAAATATTCGGAAATGGTATGTAATGTTTGAATTCCGACGCAATACGATCCATTTTGTTCAGATAATAACGAACGAGGCCGCGTATCAGCGTATCGACGATAGGGAACCCCGCAGCGTGTTTCAAATGTTGTTTGATATTGATTTTATGGTTGGGAAGTTCCTGCAAAAATAAATTGGATAAAGGCGAGACAACGGGTTCAATGCCTTGTCCAATCAACCACTCGATGATATTTTTATTGCCAATTGAATTGTATTTTACGTAAATTTCACCGACGATACCAACTTTAGGAATTTTGCGTTCGATATCAATTGCGGCGTTGAAGGCGTGTGTCGCCGAACATAACAGTGTATAAAAACCGTCAATGTCACGGTTGGCGATACATTTGGCGGCTTGCGCTATATAGTCGTCGCGCAATTTGGCGGCACTGCCGCGCACGAGTTCGCGTGGCGCGGAAGCGTAATACATTTGACCGATACAGTCGGCGTACAGTATTCCAACCATAATCAAGCGAATGTTGCCGCGCCAGCTTAATTCGAAACCGGGTTGTTCATTCACGGTTGCGCCGACAGTGGTGGCAACCGAGATTACCGGCACGTTCCCGTATCCGGCGGCAATCATGGCTTTCTTGATCAGTCCGATATAGCTCGAAGCGCGGCATTGTCCGCCTGTTTGCGTAATACCAATAGCAATCTCATTGGGTTCATAGTCTCTTGATTTGAGCGCGCGAATAATATCACCGACGACCAGCGTCGCCGGATAACAAACTTCGTTATTCGCGTATTTCAAGCCATAATCAACAGATTTTTCGTCGGAAGGCGGCAAATTTTCAACCTTATATCCCATCAGCCCAAGCGCTGGAGGAATGAGCGGCGAATAAACTTCAGAGAAAAATGGCGCGAGGATCGTGCGACAACGGTCTGCCATCGTAAATGGCGGGGTCGTTACCGAAGGCACCAGTTTTTTGATGAAATGAATTGGCTTTTCCCGAACATGCGTACCTATATCCTCATTCGGCAAAGGTGACCGCCGTCGGTATTCGAGGCTTTCGATCAAAGAGCGAATACGCAAACGCAGCGAACCGAGATTGTTAATATCGTCGATTTTAAGGATGGTGTGGCTTTTACCGGCACAACGCAATGTATCGCCGATTTCGTCGTTCATGAATGCGTCAGGTCCGCAGCCAAACGAAGTCAACTGCACGAAATGTACGTGAGAAGGCGCTTGCGCTACCCAATGCGCCGCTTTGAGGATACGGCTCGAATATATCCATTGATTCGGCGAATATCTTTCACCTTCGACATGTGCGAGTTCTTCGAAACGCACGATATCTTCGTTGATAACATCGACACCAAAAGCTGAAATCATTTCCGCGACGCGATGTTGAATCAGATTGTCGGTGTGATAAGGACGTCCGGCGAGAACGATCAGCAGACGTTTGTCATTGGCAGCGGATTGGGCGATGGCGAGACTTTTATCGGAAAGTTCTCGAATATAATCAGTTTGCGTTTCTTGCGCTTTTGCAAAAGCTCGCGCGAAAACTGGTCCCGGAACACCGAGATCCTTGACCAGATACTGTCGACAGGCGCGTTCAAGCAAGACAGGATCGTTGAAATTGATCGACGGCGAATCGAGAGGAATATTATATTTTCTTTCGGGATCGATGGCGCTACGAATCACGTCGGAGTAACCTGTAACGATCGGACAATTAAAGGTATTTACTGAATCCTTATCTTCAGTCCGCTCGAATACGACGAATGGCATGAAAATACGATCGACTTTCTTCGTAATTAAGTCAAAAATATGACCATGCACCAGTTTTGCCGGAAAACAAATATTGTCAGACATCACCGTACCTACACCCTTTTCATATAACTCGAAGGTGGAGCGTTCGGACAAAGTTACCGTGATACCGACCTCTGTAAAAAGGGTGCGCCAGAAAGGATAATTCTCGTAATAATTTAACGCACGCGGGATACCGATATTCAAACCAGCCGCGCGCGTTCCAGCAATCGCTTCTTGTGCCTTTTTTGTTGGCAAAACTTTACGGGCGAGCCGATTATATTTGAACGGAAAAATATTGCGACCATGTTTGAGTTCATCGCCGCGATTAGAAAAATATTTTTCACATTTATTCCCTGAATAGAAAACGTTTTGATTATTAAAAGTGTATTTACGTACCACGCAATTATTTTCACATCCCGGGCAAAGACTTTCTTCGGTTTCCGAAGTCAACGATTCGGTGAGATTGGATAATAATTGTGACGACTTGTCCTCAGCGTGATTTCTCAATGCGTGTAACGCCGCGCCGTAAGCGCCCATCAGTTCCGGTTTATCAGTGAAAGCGACATCACGACCAGTCAGCCGTTCGAGCGCGCGAACCACGGCGTGATTACGCATCGTTCCGCCCTGAACGACAATGTGCGCGCCGAGTTCTTCAGAGGATTTTAATTTCAATACTTTATATAATAAATTTTTGATGACTGAGTAGGCAAGCCCCGACGCGATGTCGTTCAGCGTCGAACCTTCGCGTAGGGATTGTTTAACCTTGGAATTCATGAACACGGTACAGCGCGTCCCCAAGTCGCATGGTTTTTCTGCCGTACACGCGGCTGCCGCAAAGTCTGATGCTGAGCGTCCCAATGAATTGGCGAATCCTTCGATGAACGAACCGCAACCGGACGAACAAGCTTCATTGATGTCCAAGCGGACGATTGCGCCGTTTTCAATAAAGGTCGCTTTCATGTCTTGACCACCGATGTCAAGAATAAAACTGACTTGCGGGTTCAATTTATGCGCGGCGAGATAATGGGCAATGGTTTCGACCAAGCCTTTGTCGAAATTGAACGCGGCGCGGATAAGGTCTTCACCATAACCCGTTACCGCTGCGGAAGCGATGAGAAATCGCTTTTTCCCTGCGTCGGAAGCGGCTTGCTGAAACGAAGTAAGTCCCTTTTCAACTGCCGCCAAAGGATTACCGGCATTTTTATCATAAAAAGTAAATAATATGTTTTCGTCGTTATCTATCGCTACGATTTTCGTCGTCGTCGATCCTGAATCGATGCCTAGATAACAAATATCTTCTTCAAGCTGATCAAGAGCGATATTCGGCAAAGCAAAGCGCGCTTTGCTTTGCTTCCAAGTGAGATAATCTTGCTCGTCGTCGAAGAGTAAAGGCAAGCGCGCTCCATTGGTGATGGAAACCACAGCGCGTGTATCGGAGAAGCGCGTCAGCAATTCATCGACCGTCAATATCAGGCGAGCGTGGTCGAGAATAATCGCGCAGCCGAGCGCTGGAATTAATGCCGCGTTTTCCGGCACGGTACATTTTTCTTCCGGCACCGACATGGTTTTCAGGCAAGCGGCGCGTAGTGACGGAATGAAAGCCAAAGGTCCGCCGCAGAATAATAGATTGGGTTGTATCTCTCGTCCACGTGCCAGTGTAGTGACGATTTGCAGCGCGACAGCGTGAAATACCGATGCTGCAATATCGGCGGGCGGCACATTTCGGGCAAGCAAGTTTTGAATATCGGTTTTGGCAAATACACCGCAGCGTGACGCAATAGGATGCACGATTTTGGCAGCTTGCGCGAGCGCGTCAAGCTCCGAAACTTCAACGTTCAATAAGGTTGCTACTTGATCGATGAATGCGCCTGTGCCCCCCGCGCAACTTCCGTTCATTCGAATGTCTGGCGCTCTATCAGGATCAAAAAAGATCATCTTGGCGTCTTCACCGCCGATATCGACCAGCGTGCGAATTTCAGGAAGATGTTGTTTTACTACCTCTGCCGCCGCGACCACTTCCTGCAAGAAAGGGATATCGTATGCTTCCGCGAGTCCCATTCCGGCTGAACCGGTTACCGCGAGCGCGATACGCGCATTATCGCCAATTACTTGGCGCGCATTGGTAAACGCGGCGACAAGTCCGGCGGCAATATCGGTATTGTGTCGCCGGTATTCCGAGAAAACGATTTCTTGGGTAACCGGATTGACGATTGCGATTTTGAGTGTGGTAGAACCGACATCAAGTCCAGCGTGAAATTCGGCGGTCGTAAGCATAATAATTACTCGATAGAGATATCTGTTTCACTATTAATGTGGCGTCTTTTGACGCCGTTCGACTTTGGTAATATTTTACTGTCTATTGATTTCGTTTTATCCTCATCGACCACATTTTTTTCGACAGGATTGGGATGGGGATTTTTGAATAAACCTCGTAACATAGTCATCGCAATGGCTTTCCGTTCGCGCACGAATTGCGGAAACGCTTCAGGCTCGTTTTCGAAGAAAACTTCGTTGAGCGCGGGGCGGGCGAGAAACGGAAAGAGCAGCGGTCCGTACATACTGACAAAAAGATGCGCCAGCGGACTTTCACCTAACAACTCTATTTTCATTTCGTCTTTGATTTGTTGCTGAATGCGTTGCAATGAACCGAAATTCGTGCTGTGCGAACGAATGAGCGTTACCAATGCCTGCGGATCGCGCCGTACCTCCATCAACATGAAATGAGGAATCAACGGGTCTTCGATCAACAGATCGTGATAGACATCGATCACGCGTTCAATCTTGACGATCAATGGCAAGTCCGTTTCGATGATCGAACAGATTTTGGGAATAATTTTATTGACTATATCGAGCAGGATCGCGCGAAACAGAGTTTCCTTTTTTCGATAGTAATAATGAAGGAGCGTACGACTCATCCCCGTTTCATCGGCGATGTCCTTCATGCTGGCGCCAGCAAGTCCCTTCTTCAGAAAGACGACTTTGGCAGCTTGGAGAATTGCGCGTTCTGTATCGACCATGCACGTATTATAACTACAAGTTTGACACAAGTGTCAAACTAATCTGTCAGAACTACCGAAAAATATAAGGCATGAATACCGTTTGGTCAAAACGACGCTATATCGTGATTCTTCCATGATTTATGGATGTTGTTATGTATATAGAATCATTGCCCATAAAAAGCCGGTTGGCATGAATACGACATCCAGCTATTTTGTGCTTATATGTTTTCGTTGACACGATTTCGTTGACACGAAAAAGTTCATTATATGAATACTGTTCTGTCTTTGTTTTTTCGATCCATCGGGAATTAAAGATATTTGCGATTACGAAAGCTGTTGATTGAGAACCTGAGATTGAGGTGATGCCGGAAATCAGTCCCCAAAAGGGTGAACGAGCCACAGCATTGATAATGCTATAATTCCACTCCTATTTTTGATATTTTTAGAGTACTTCAAGGCGTTGATAAATTCATGATCAGTACTGCTCTTCGTCTCGATATTCGAGCGTTGTTCCGTCTGTGGCCCGCGATGCTGGCTATGGCGATTGTCGTAACCGTATCGAACTATTTGGTACAGATTACTATCAACGATTGGCTGACTTGGGCAGCATTTACCTATCCAATCGCATTTTTAGTGTCTGATCTTACGAATCGCCGCGCAGGACCGCGGGCGGCGCGGCAGGTCGCCTGGCTGGGTTTCGCGTTGGCGGTGATCATTTCCGCGATGGTGTCGCCCGTACGTATCGCGGCGGCTTCGGGGATGGCGTTTTTGTGTTCGCAAATGCTCGATATTTTCGTTTTTCATCGTTTGCGCCGCAAAAGTTGGTGGCGCGCTCCGCTGATTGCTTCGGTATTCGCGTCTGTGCTCGATACGGCGGTTTTTTTCAGTTGCGCGTTTCTCGGGACTGGAATGCCGTGGTTTACGCTGGCGCTCGGTGATCTTGCGGTCAAGTTGTTCATGGCGATTTGTCTGCTTTTGCCGTTTCGCCTGCTTATTCCGATGGTTCAAGAAATGCGCATTGCCGCCCGCTAGATGATAATGAGCGCGATCCGATTAGCGATTGCACGGCAGCGGTATAACTCTTACGGCGGGGCAGAGCGGTTTGTGGCGCGTGTTCTCGACGCGTTTGCTCATCGGGGTGAAATTTCCGTGACATTGTTGGCGCGTGACTGGCCTCCCGCGACGGAATCATCTTCGCGCTGGCAATGGCAGCGTGTCGATCCATTTTATCTAGGGCGCGCGTGGCGTGACTGGTCGTTCATGCGCGCCGTGCAAAAAATCGCCGAAAATTATACGATTTTGCAAAGTCATGAGCGTATCCCGGGCGCGACAATTTTTCGCGCCGGCGACGGCGTACACGCAGCTTGGCTCGAACAATACGCGAAGACGCAATCGGCATTGGCGCGACTTGCGGTCAATGTCTCTCCTTATCATCGCTTGATTTGCGCTGCCGAGCGAGAAATGTTCGCGCATCCGGCATTGCGGTACGTGATCTGCAATTCACGGATGGTGCGAGACGATATCATTCGCCGTTTTCGCGTTGCCGAAGATAAATTGGTGGTGATATATAACGGCATCGATACGGATTATTTTTCTCCCGCGTCGGTCGAGTGTCATCGGCAGAGCCAACGTCGCGCGTGGGGAATTCCCGAAGACGCGCCACTATTGGCGGTTATCGGTTCTGGTTTTTTACGGAAAGGTTTGGCGGTCGCGCTCAACGCTTTGAGCGCGCATCCTTCAGTTTTTCTGCTTATCGTCGGCAGCGACAAACGGCAGGAGCATTACACGCAGTTGGCGGGAAAAGCGGGTGTGGCGTCGCGCGTTCGTTTTCTCGGCGCGTTGACCGATGTCCGCTTGGTTTACGGCGCTGCTGACGCGCTGATTTTGCCGACACTGTATGACCCTTTCCCTAATGTTTGTATTGAGGCGTTGGCATGCGGACTTCCTCTACTTACCAGCCCGACTTGCGGCGCCGCCGAATGGATTACGGAGGGCGAAAACGGCTGGGTGATCGACGCGCTCGACGATGACGGTTATCGTTCGGCGGTCGGCGCATGGCTGGAATCTTGGGGAGACCCCGCCGCTCGAACATCTCTCAAAAATGCTGCGCGCGCAACGGCGGTTCCGCACACGTTAAGCGCGATGACGGAAATTCTTACAAATTTGTATCAAAGGCTATCAAAAACATACAATAATGTTACGCCGTGTGCGCAGATTTTGACCTGAGAGTACACTTACAAGGTCTGTCAGTATATACTGATCAGAGAACCATTTCTCAGGCATTTGGATTAAACAATTATGGCTCACATTGAATGGACGAATGAATTAAGTGTCGGCGTTGAAGTGATCGATAAGCAGCATCAACGCATTATCGAGTACGTCAATAAATTACACGATAACCTTCATGATCGTGAAACTCTGAAGGATGTTCTGGAAGATACGATCGAATATACAGAATCGCACTTTGGCTTTGAAGAAGCGATGATGGAAGAAGCCGAATACCCGTATTTGCGGGCGCATAAGCGTATCCACGATCTTTTTATTCGCCGTGTCGCGAGGTATAAAGAGCGCTTTTTGGCGGGAGAAGATATTGCCGAAGAACTGCACGATACGTTGGTGCGTTGGCTCATTACCCACATCAAAAGCGAAGACGCCAATTTTGGACCTTATCTGATCAAAAAATTTGGCGAGACGACCAATAAACGCAGAGGATTTTGGCGACGTCTTTTCGGAGACTGATCTCGCCGATACTCTCCTGATATATTCAGGATGAAAAGCGGTTACTCTTACTCAAGATCGGCGCATGTTCTCGATCCGCGTTAAAATACGCGGATCGTTTCTTTTAATCCGGCGAAATTTGTCTTTATGTCTGCTCATGCCGTTTCTCCACAAATCAGTTTCGATGAGTCGCTGATCCGTAAATATGATCAGTCGGGACCTCGTTATACTTCGTATCCTACCGCCGACCGTTTCCATAACGGATTTACCGAAAAGGATTATCGTCAAGCGTTGATGGCGCGTCGAGAAAAACCCGAGCCTTTATCGGTGTACGTGCATATCCCATTTTGTAATACGATTTGTTATTACTGCGCGTGTAACAAGATTATCACCAAGGATCACGGTCGCAGCGCCAAATACATCCGTTATCTAGCGCGAGAAATGGATATCGTATGCGGTTTGCTCGAACCGCGCGATGTTCGTTCGTTGAAGCAGCTTCATTGGGGAGGCGGTACCCCTACTTTTCTTTCCAGTGAGGAAATGACGGCGCTGATGGAGCATCTCAAAAATTATTTCACGTTGACCGAAGATGCCGAAGTATCCGTCGAAGTCGATCCGCGCAAAGTCGACGCGGAAACCGTCGCGTTGCTCGGCAGACTCGGTTTCAATCGTATTTCGGTCGGCGTACAAGATTTCAATCTTGAAGTACAAAAAGCGATCAATCGGATTCAAAGCGAAGAAGAAACATTGATGGTCATCCATGCCGCGCGCGCCAATGGTTTCATTTCAGTCAATACTGACCTGATTTATGGTCTGCCCAAGCAGACAATCGACGGGTTTGCCGAAACACTCGACCGGGTGATTTCCGTTTCGCCCGATCGCATCGCGCTCTACAATTACGCGCACGTCCCGCACATGGCGAAACCGCAACGGCGCATCGCGCTCGAAGATGTGCCCGGTCCCGAGGAGAAATTGCAAATTCTCGCCTTGGCGATCGAAAAACTTGGTAGCGCTGGATACATTTATATCGGTATGGATCATTTCGCTAAGCCCGATGACGAGCTAGCGCGCGCGCAGCGTGAAGGCACATTGCACCGTAATTTTCAAGGTTACACCACACACGCGGACTGCGACCTTCTGGCGTTCGGCATTTCGGGAATTGGTAAAGTCGGCGCAACCTACGTTCAAAGCGTGAAAACGCTCGACGATTATTACGGCGCGCTGGATATGCGGAAATTGCCGGTTTTGCGCGGTTATGTGTTGGACAGCGATGATATCGTCCGTCGCGCTGTCATTCAACAACTGATGTGTCAGTTTGAACTGTTTCCAGCGAAAGTAGAAAGGCAGTGGGGATTGGTGTTTGATGATTACTTTGCCACCGAAAAAGCGTTGTTGCCGCCGCTTGCCGAAGACGGGTTGATCGACTTATTACCGGATCGGATTCGCGTTACGGATCGCGGGCGGCTTTTGGTGCGTACCGTCGCCATGTTGTTCGACAAACATTTGCGCGAAGCCGAAGTGCGGGGCAAATACTCGAAGGTGATTTAGTCTAAGAACGTTTTTTGGCGCGAACGTACGCGCCGACAGCTTCTCATCAATAAAAATGATACTGTATCGCCTCCAGTCCGCAATGGTCGATGGTGTGGGTTGCTTGATCGCGGACTTTTGGTTTGGCGTGATACGCAAACGAAATATCAGCGACGGTGAACATCGGCAAATCATTCGCGCCGTCGCCGATGGCGACGGTTAACGGGCATTGTTCGGTGGCGAACCGTGTTTTCATGGATTGCAGTTCCTTCGCTTTTGCTTTAGCGTCAACGATATCGCCGATGATGCGCCCGGTCAATTTACCATCGACGACTTCCAATTGATTGGCGGCGGTTTGCGTTAGTTTCAGACGGCGGCGTAGTCTCTCGGTGAAAAAAGTAAAACCGCCGGAGACCAGCAAAGTTTTGACGTTGGCTTCTTGAAAAACACGCAACATCGTTTCCGCGCCTGGCGATAAATTTAGCCGTGTCGCGTATACCGCTTCCAACGCTGTTTCTGGCACGCCTTTTAACAACGCCACACGAGCGATCAAACTCTGCCGAAAATCGATTTCACCACGCATCGCTTTCTCGGTGATTTCGGCGACTTGCTTTTTGATACCGATCATGTCGGCGATTTCATCGACGCATTCGATGGTAATCAACGTGGAATCCATATCCATCGCCAATATTGAGACTTGTTCCAAACGGCGGGAACGAGGCACGAGCGCCACGTCAAATCCGGCCTGATAAATTTCCGCCGCGACGTTTTGCGGCGTTACCGGATTGTGCAAACGATACACTGGCGGTATCGCTTGGATTTCTTCCCATGATTCAGCTTGCGCGTTTAAAAGCCATTCGTCTTTTTTCATGGGCGTCATTTTCGGCGCTTGTATCAGCAAATCAAATTGCGTTTTATTCTTTGCGGTATCAGCCATTGTTTTTTAGGAGTTTCGATTAGGAGCTTCGATTGAACGATCATTGATTTTCCGCTCTTGTGCGCTTTTGTTTTTTTGTCTGTTTCCGGTCAGGCGCGATCTCATCCGACAGAGTAAAGTCGATTTTTCCCGAGTTTGGATCGACACGAATTACGCGTACCGTGACGCGCTCGGCTAATTGATAGGTGACGCCGCTGCGTTGTCCGATCAGCGCGTGGCGCGTGGCGTCAAATCGGAAATAATCCGTTCCCAATTCGGAAATGTGAATCAATCCGTCGATCGCCAATCCGTCCAGCGTCACGAACAGCCCGAAGTGTGTCACGCCGGAAATCGTTCCCGTCATCACTTTGCCGAGATGTTGCTGCATATAAATACACTTGAGCCAGGTCTCCACCTCGCGCGACGCTTCGTCAGCACGCCGTTCAGTCATCGAACAATGTGCGCCCAACGCTTTCCAAGCGCCATTTACCGGATGGTAAGATTTTTGCGTGAGCAGTGATTTGATTCTTCGATGGATGAGCAGATCGGGATAACGGCGGATCGGCGAAGTGAAATGCGTGTAATGATCGTAAGAAAGGCCAAAATGTCCTTTTTCTTCATTGCTGTATTCGGCGCGTTGCAACGAACGTAATAATAGTGTCTGCAACAGTTCTTTATCGTCGCGTGTTTCAACTTGTTTGAGCAAGCGCGCATAATCTTTGGCGGTCGGTTTGTCTCCGCCTCCGAGAGGTAAGCTGCAAAGCGACAAGAACGACTTCAGCGCCGCAAGTTTTTCTGGCGTCGGTCCTTCGTGGATACGGTAAAGCGCTTCGGCGCGGCGCGTCAGAATGAAATGCGCGGCGCTAACGTTTGCCGCCAACATACATTCTTCGATCAAACGATGTGCGTCATTGCGTACGAGCGGGGTAATCGTCACGATCTTCCCGTATCGGTCAAACTCGATTTGCATCTCAGTAGTCTCAAAATCAATCGCGCCGCGCTTTTGTCGGGCGACGAGAAATTTTTGAGATAACGAATAGAGCGTATCCAAAGAATCGCATTGCGCAGCATTTTTGATCGTCGAACCCGATTTTTTACCGGACAAATAATTCCAAACTTGCGTGTAAGTCAGTCGTGCCTGCGAGCGAATCACCGCCGGATAAAAAGTGTATTGCCGGATTGCGCCTTGCGTGGATATTTGCATATCACACACCATCACCAGACGGTCGGTCTGCGGATTGAGCGAACACAAGCCATTCGATAATTCTTCAGGAAGCATCGGAATCACGCGGCGCGGGAAATAAACCGATGTGCCGCGTTCGCAGGCTTCTTTGTCGAGCGCGCTGCCATCCCGCACATAATGCGCGACATCGGCAATCGCGACGAACAAACGGAAACCGCGTCCCCTTTTTTCGGCGAATACCGCGTCGTCGAAGTCACGCGCCGTCTCGCCATCGATGGTGACGAACGGCACATTTCGCAGATCAATGCGCGTATTTTTGTCTTCTTCTTTGACTTCTTTGCCGAAACGGCGCGCTTCACGCAATGCTTCTTTGTCAAAACGGAAGGGCAGCGCGTGTTTACGCAGCGCGATTTCGATTTCGATTCCGTCGTCTCCGTCGCGTCCGAGTACTTCTTTGACGCGAACGATCGCTTCGCGGGATGCTAATGGTGGCTCAACGATCTCGACAGCGACGATATCACCGTCTTGAGCTTTGCCGCGTCCTCGCGCGGAAAGCAAAAAGTCTTGATTCAGCCGCCGATCTTCGGCGACGACGAACCACACGCCGTGTTTCTGATGTAGGCGACCGACGATTTCACTCTGCGCGTGTTGCAATACGTCGAGAATTTCCGCCGTCGTTTTGCCATGCTCATTGCGGTATAAACGCCGTGCTGTTACCCGATCACCGTGTAGCGCTTTGAACATTTCGCTCGGCGGCAGATAAAAATCATCGCCGCCGTCGTCCGGTTTCAAAAAACCGTAGCCGTCGGGATGACCGATTACCGTGCCGACCACAAGATCAATCGCTTCCGGCAAAAACAGCGCGCCTTTGCGGTTCTCGAAGAGCGCGCCGCGTTTTATCAGCTCGGTAATTTTCGCCAAAACCGTCGCGCGATTTTCGGTTTTGACGCGCAAACGGGTTATCAAGTCTTCTGGCAATAACGGTGCGCGCGCAGTCTTGATTGCGTCAAGGATCTGATCTTCGCCAATCAGTGGAATATTCACGTTCTTTTTTGGCATACGTGTTCTATTGAATGAATATTTTGATGGTATCGTTTCATAGCGGAAAAGTCGAGTGGCGCATAACAAAAGCGCCACTGCGAGCAATGGCGCTTTCTATTGGTGAAAAAGCGGAACGTCAGGCGGCGCGCTTAGCGCCATCCCTTTAGTTCGCTTCCCAATGCCGTTTACCTACTGGCGGGCAATCGGGCAATCCAGTTTTTATCATCATCACTCAATGCGATGCCGCGATCGGTCAAGTTCCATACGATGCTCGCAAGGCGGAGATATTGATCTATATAGATTTGATAGTCTGATGGATCTGAATTAAATTCTTCGACGTTGATTTTCTTGTTGACCAGCCGGTCGGTCAAATCCTTCAGCAACGGTGAGTTTGAAATTACGCCAAACTCGTAAATTTCCGAGCTTGACGGAGCGCCCCGCTCCATATTTCCGCAGTACATCACCAAACTAATTACGTACCGAGCGCCTGCCGGAATGGTCACTGATGTTTTCTTCAAAAGCAAACCGTGTTGATACTGAGACGATTTCGATTTGAGGATCAGACGTTCAGGAAAAACGACTTCTGTCGGAGTAGAGTTGCTATTGATCAGCGCGATCTTCAATAACACGTCGTAACCGCCGCCAATGGTTGCATCAGCAGGCAAAAGATCAAACGCGCTCTTTTGCGGAAGGTCTTTCGCGTACGTATTTTTTTCCGAACGGGATAAGGTTGCTGGACGATACCCGGTAATCATGCCATCGACACGAACACCCTGCGGTAATGTAAAGGATGTTCCTTGAAGTTCGCCCGGATATTCGCCCAAGCCAGAGATTTGGCCGGGGCTTTGTTGCGTATCTGTTGGCGGCGGGGTGGGATTGGAACCGCCTTCGGAACTGCCGGAGTTATCGTCACCGCCACAGGCAACTAAAAAAACTGTCAAAAGAAATGCCGAGAGTAAAGGCAGAAATTTTTTCATGAAGACTCCGTAGTGAAAATTAAGAAGGCGCTAATTATATAAGAGTTGCCATCGAAATAGGAATCTCATTTCAAATAAGTCGGCAGATTGTTCACGTGTGTTTTGTCTTTTTTTAAGCGGCGCGTTTCTATTGGACATCATCTGTTTTCTCTTCTCGGATATCCACAGATTTTGTGGATAACCATGTGCAGTAAAGGCGCGGATCACGTTCACTCGTTCATTCGACGGGATGCGTAGAATTTGATCAAGAGAATAAAATGGGTTTTTCTTCTTGACATCCTGAAAAATTTACAGGAGACACACGCGAACAGTGTAGTGATTTGACGACGAAATTATTCTTTAATTTTGGAGTCTAGCCACAGAGTAACCGGTCCGTCGTTACACAACACGACTTTCATCTCAGCGCCGAATACGCCGGTAGGAACGGGACGATTCAACGCGCGCGCCAACTGCGCGACGAACGCGTCAAAAAACGGTTTGGCGAAGTCGGGACGCGCTGCCGCGATGTACGATGGGCGATTACCTTTTTTGGTTGAAGCGTACAGTGTGAATTGGCTGACCGCCAATACGTCGCCGCCGATGTCGATCAGGGAAAGATTCATTACGCCGCAATCGTCGTCGAAGATGCGCGCTTGCGTGATTTTTTTGCACAGCCAATCAGCGTCGTCTTCGGCGTCGCCATTGGCGATGCCGATCAACGCCAAAATGCCGGTATCGATCGCGCCGACAGTCTTGCCATCGACTTTGACGCTGGCACGGCTAACCCGCTGCAATAAAGCGCGCATGTTATTTTTTGACTGGCTTGCGCTCGATTTGCGTGACTTTACCGTGCTGCAGATAAATCGTGGTAATCATGTCCTTGTCGCCTTCAACCGGAAGGTAAAACCAACGTTTCGGTTGCTCCGGCGCGGAAGAATCGCCGGCGGTCATTGGCGGCGGACCCAGTTTCGCTTCCACTTCGGCTTCGCTCATTCCCGCTTTGATTGCCATGCGCGCTTGTCCGGCGGCGCCGACCTCAGGCGTTACCGGTGTCGGCGCGGTTTCGCCGGATACAAGCGGAACGAGGGCTGACGGTGAAATCGGCTTATCCATGTCTGTGGGCGAGGTTTGAGGGAGTCCGCTTTCAGGAACATTGACGACGGGCGTACGTGTCAGATCGATCAGCGGTGGGCGAGCTTGAGTCTGTTCCGGCGCGACGGATGCGTCCGAAGGCGTTGGCGTAGCGGCAGGCGGCGCCGCGACGGGAACAGGCGCGGTAGTGGTTTGAGGCGTCGCTGGCGTCAGTTTCGATGGTTCCGGTTTCATCGGAATGACTGAAATGGTCGGTTCGTCATTGCTCATATTGCGTATTTCTTTACCTTTTGGGCAGGGGAAATTCTGATAAAGAGGAATGCCGTTTTCTCCTTCGCACTTGTACATTTCGGCAGCGAAAACAGGGGCACTCATCATTACCGATAAAATCAGTGCGCCGACACGGAAACAAAATGAGGTAGCCATATCAATTGTCGATTTGAGAAACCAAATGATTCATTCTACGCGGTTTTCGCCAGTTTGTTGATTCTAAGGGGCATGTTGTTTATCTGGTTTTAGGAATTTGCGGAAGAAACCGACAAGCGTGCCGCGATGTGCTGTGAGACGAGATAGTTCAGTTGTATTAATCGGCGGTGGAAAAAATGCCCGCAGTCGGGGATGACCAGTATCGGCAAATGTTGCGGTCGCGCCCAATCGAGCGCGTCGGCGAGTGGAATTACTTCGTCGTGTTCGCCGTGAATGGTCAAAGTATGCGCCGGAACCTGCGGCAACGCAAAACGTTTCGGCGTTGGTGCGATCAGTACCATGATATGGGGCGTTTCCCGCTGCGCAAGCTGGGCTTGCACATAAGTTCCGAACGAAAAACCGGCGAGCGCCAAAGGCGATGTTCTCGCTTGCGGAAAACGGGCGCGCGCGTATTCAAGCGTACGCGCGGCGTCGTCGATCTCTCCGACGCCATCGTCCCATCGACCTTCTGACGCGCCGACGCCGCGATAATTGAAGCGAACGGCAACGAAACCAAAGGAGAAAAACGTTTTTGCTAATGTGTAAACAATTTTGTTGTCGAGCGTGCCGCCTTCGAGCGGGTTGGGGTGCGCGATGAGCGCGATACCGCGCGGATCATCTTGCGTATTGACGGCAATTTCTAGCGCGCCCGCTGGTCCGTCGATGATGTGGCGGTCTAAAGTTTTGGGCGTCATTTTCACTTTAATTTTGAGGCAAATACTCGGTATTTTCGTCGAAGCAATAAAAAGAGGCGCACACGCGCCTCTCTTGCTCCGAGAAAACCAATGTCAGAGCGTGAAACCTCTCTCGATGTCCGCAATTTTCCGGCGCGACAGCGCAAGATTGGCGCGTGAGCGATCGAGCACGACGTAAAAAAACAGTCCGGGTTTATTCTCGATGGGACGGATGATATGGTATTGCTTGCCCAAAGAAATCAAAATATCTTCGATGCTATCAGATAAACCAAGGTTTTTCATCGTTCTCTGTTTTGCTCGAATGACTTCAGTGTTGCCCGCCGCGGCGATTTCGACATCCAATCCCTGTCCTTGTGAGCCGAGCAACATACCGCTTGAGCTATCAACCAACGCAACCACAATGGCGCCCTCGATTTCTATCAGTTCAGTAAGTGATTCATTCAGGTTCATTGCAAAAACTCCTTTTTCTTTTATCGATGAATAATATGCTTTCAGATTACAGCATGTAACAGAATATCATTGTAACGCTTCTTTGATATTTTGTGCGCAATCGCGCGCCTTGACGAGAAGATTGCCCAATATGATTTCCTTCGATTCGGCAATTGCGAGAATAAAAGTATTCGTAGAGGTTTTAACTATGCGTAAAACGATTTGCAAACCTTTGAAGTCGAGAATGGTCACGCTCTGGTGGTTTGCGTCGAGCTCCTTTCCAGCGGCTTGGCTCAACGCCGCCATTGAGCTTGCCATTGCGGCAAATTTTTCGGGAAGATTGAAATCTTGCGCCTTGCTGCCCGATGTGGCGAGATTGAATCCGTCGACACTTGCGAGAACGATCAGTTGGATAGAGGATATCTCTCGATAAGTCGTTTCCAGCAGTTTTTTGATTTGCAATTGCTGCATTTTCTCGATCAATAAAGGGTCCATAGTCGTTCCTGATTTTATTGGTCGGGATCTCGGTAACTGTCCTCGACGACTTCGATTTGAGTAAATAGCGCGTCGAGCAGAAGCAAAACATCTTTTTTACGGCGGACATCTATGGAAAAAGTCGGGATTTTGAATTGGTAGTCGTCGAGAAGTTTGTTATATCCGTCGAGCAAAGCCCTCTCGTCGGATAATCTTCCTATGCCCATGACGGCGCGTCCGGTCGAGAGAATGCTTGAGAAAGCGTCGAGAAATATTTTCAATTCGGCAAAAGGATCGGGGCGCGACGCGTCGGCGAGCAGAATGATGCCCATCGCGCCATTTTCGAGCATAGGCCACATGAAACTGAATCGTTTCTGTCCGGGAATGCCGTAAAGCCGCAAACGGTCACCCGACGGCAAAGTGATGCGTCCATAATCAAGCGTAACGGTGGTGGACTCTTTGTCGAAAGATTCTTTATCACTGTTTGCCACATCGGTGGATACCGGCGGAATTTCGCTAACCGCTGTGATCGCTGTCGTTTTTCCGACGCCCATTCCTCCGACGAAAAGCAGTTTGTACTCTTGTACCATGATCATCTTCCGCGCGCGCTACTCAGACCCAAAACCCGGCGCAAACTGCGAACGATGGCGCTGAATGTTTTTTCCTTTTTCTTGGTTTCGAAAGACGTGCTTTGAAAATCTTCGATAAGCGGATTTTTGATTGTTTGTTGCAGCCAACCGCATAGCCAGCAGGCGGCGAGCAGACATGCGAGATCAGATTCTCCGATTCCCGATTCTTCGATAATTTCTTGCACGGTAATGTGTCGTCGTGCCAACAACGCAGTGGCGAGCATGACACCCGAGCGATTGGGAAAATCGGGCAAGATGCCGAAATCAGGCCAACGTGTAAGATGCAACTTTTTTTCTTCCGGCAGGTCGAGTTTAGCCAAACTGCGGCAGAAGCGATGCGCGATTTGCCATGACAAAATATCGAGGTCGATGGAAATCAGCGCGTCGTTGGAAGCGATATGCGGACGCGTATTGTTCTTGACGTATTGCCAGCGAAAAACGGCGTCGCTATCTGGCGATGTGTGCAATTTTGCTTTGTTCAGCACGAAGCGCGACGACGCTATAGCCTTTTCGGTACTTCCGCGAATCCGCGCGAACCAGCCGTTCGCGTCGGAAAGATCAATGAATCTTTGCGCGCCCAAAGGGCTGTTTAACAACTGCAAGGCGGCGATCAACTGCCCGATCGTCGCTGCTTCAGTAACCGATATGCGAGGGCGCGGCGTGGCTGACGTTACCATATGGTCGGCGAGTATGCTCGCCGCCGAAGCGCCGCTTTTATTTTGAAGGGGAGCAACTCCAGTCGATGGTAGAGGTTGTTTAACTTGAGATGGTGGCGTTACGATTGCCGATGGCACGGGCGTTTTTGCGGTTGCCGATGAGATCGGTGGCGATGGCGGCGACGGAGCAGCGGACGACTTCGGTGGAAGCGGCGGCAGAGATGCGGCAACGGGCGACGTCGGAGGCGTGGCGGGTGGCTTTGCCTGGAGTGGCGGTAACGGCGCGGCAACAGACGACTTCGCCGGAAACGGCGGCAGAGATGCGGCAACAGGCGATTTCGGAGGCGTGGCGGGTGGCTTTGCCTGAAGTGGCGGCAACGGCGCAGCCGCAGGCGGTTTCGGTGGCGGACTACTTGAAGGGGTGCTGCGATAATTCTGTAAAACATCGTGCGCGACACCTTGCGCCGTTTCTCGCGTTGATTCCTGAGCAGATGCCGCATTGCCAGCGTTATCAAATGGCCATTCATTTTCGATTTTATCGAAAGTTTCGAGCAATTCAGTCGCCCGCAGGGGATGGCGAATGGTACAGATTTTGAGATGGGCGGGCGGAGGAAAAGTACCCTCGGGACGAATCAGTATTACCCGAAGTTGCGGAAGATGCCCCTTTTCGAAAAGAAGCTTTTCCGCGCCCGGAACAGTCGCTAAAATAATAATAACATTCGCGGAATCGCAAGACCTTTCAAGCGACCAAGCGATTTTTTTGCGTCCATCGACGATGCGTACCAAAGATTGAACGATGGAAAGCTCTTGCTCGTTCAGTCCAAAACACGCTACGCGAATTCCAGATTTACCATTCATCTTAAAAGTTGTTCATAAAACCCCAACTATTCTACAATAAATGGCTATTCATGAAAAAAATATAAAGTGTCGGCTAAACACGACAAAATGCGGGTATTCTGATATCGCTAACCTTTCAAACAATCATCGCCATAGTCGAAAAAATTCCTCATAACTGAAAAACATTAAAACAAATCGTGTTCAATTTTTGATGACTCATCTTGCCACAACGGCGGTTGTAATAATGTTTCTGGTGTTTCCTCCAGCCCGCTGACAGTCACGCCAAGTAGACGCACCGACCGATTTCCGGCTTCCGTTTTCTGTAGTAGTTGTCGGACATATAGGCAAGCTTGCGTCGCGTCAAAAGCTTGACGGAACGATTGCGAGCGCGTGACTTGTTCGAAATTATCGTACCTCACTTTAACAGTCACTGTATGCGCTTGCCAATCGTGCGCATTCAGTTTTTTCATGATTTCATGAGTTTGCCGCTCCAGTTCCTCGAGCAGTAATTGAATGTCGCTAATGTCGTGGGCGAAAGTGATTTCAGTACCCAACGATTTGCGTGGACGATGCGCCCGCACCGGACGGGGGTCTTCGCCTCGCGCCAGCAAAGCGTACCAGTATCCAGCCTTGCCAAAATGAAGCGCCAACGCGTTTTGACTCCAGCGTAACAAATCGGCGCCGGAATGAATACCGAGTTTTTTCATTTTGGTTTCGGTGGCTTTGCCAATACCGTAAAACTGTCCCACCGGCAGATCGTGTACGAACCTGGGACCTTCTTCGGGGCGAATGACTGTCAAACCGTTCGGCTTATTCAAGCCGGAAGCGATTTTGGCTAGAAATTTGTTGTAAGAAACACCAGCGGAAGCGGTGAGGCGCGTTTCTTGGAGAACTACCGCTTTGATGCTTTGCGCGATTCGGGTGGCGGAGCCTCGAAAATGATGGCTATCAGTGACATCGAGATAGGCTTCATCGAGCGAAAGAGGTTCTACGCAATCCGAAAAACGTCGCAAAATCTCCATGATCTGTCTGGAAACGTCGCGGTACACGTCGAAGCGCGGGCGGATGAATTCGGCGAACGGGCATAGCCGAAGAGCTTGACTTGCAGGCATTGCCGAATGGATACCATAGCGACGCGCCTCATAATTGGCGGTGGCGACGACACCACGGCTGTTGGGCAAACCGCCGACTACGACAGGTTTACCAACCAGATCGGGGCGGTCGCGTTCCTCGACAGCAGCGTAAAACGCATCCATGTCGATATGGATGATCTTTCGTTGACGGGACATTGATTCGGGCATATGCGCGAAAAGATAGCAGCGGAACAGTCACGACTACTTTTCTATTGTAATACCGGAAATTTCATGAAGTTTTGCGCTTGCCAAATTGACCGCAAAATAATGTGCCATACTGTGGCGTAATATATGCCGCAATTATTTTTTGTGTATTTTTGTATATAATGAGACAAAATATACCGATCTCACGCAACGCTGTCCACGAACAGGGCGGTCATGAATCGATGGAAAGTTACCGGTGGGCATCATCAAAGCGAGAGAAAGATTTTGCGACGAGGTAAGCATGGTCTTTAACATTGAAGACGAAACGGACATGCTTTCCGGAACGGCTAACGACAGCTTTTGTACGAAAACATCAACAGCGCCAACAAAACGTTGATGTCTCAGAAACATATTCGAGATCATGAACGTCAACGATGAGTATTATAAGATATTAATACCGGATACTTCGCCAGGCTCGAACGATAAAGAGAAAAAGACGACGAGAAGTCATTATTACTGATAGAAAAAAGCTTCTTCTTCGGATAGCGAACGGCGAGGTTTCGAATAGCGTATCGCAAATCGTGTGAAACTTCGCGGAGTGAAAACGGCGTCCCGCCATAATCACGTCAAGCGATCCGCCTTTCATGGAAAAGGATTCTGCGTTACTATTTACTTCTCGACCGACAGCCCAAAAGAGATTCCTGATGCGCGTGTTATTGTTATTCGCTGGATTTTTAGCGGTTATTCTGGTATTTCCCGTTTATGCGGAAACTGCGGAAGAGGCGATGATCCGTTGTTCAAGTTTGACGTCCGGTGAAGCCAGATTGATTTGTTTCGACGCGGCTGCTCGCAATGCTGTCGCGCCGCGCAAGAGCGAAGAGAAGGGCATCGTTTCGCCCGAAGATGAAAAAGAAATCGTGCCAGTAGAACCCGTGACATTTTCCGATTCCACCGAGCACGGCGAACCGGAAACTTTGTCCGTTGTGACGCCAAGGACGCCGCTCTCGCTTGCTTGGGACTTGGATCAAAAAGACATCAACGATAATTTCACATTGCGTTCGTACCGTACCAATTATTTACTTCCGGTAGTCTATAATTTCCGCCTCAATACCATGCCTTCGTCGCCGTCACAACCATCGACGACGATTTACGGTGGCGATTTGAAAAAAATGGAAGCGCATTTTCAGATTTCGCTGAAAACTCGCTTATGGTCTGATATTTTGGATACCCCCGCTGATCTTTGGTTGGGTTATACGCAAAGATCGTATTGGCAAATGTACAACTCAAAATGGTCGTCTCCGTTCCGTGAAACCGACTACGAGCCTGAACTCATATTCACATTGCCCGTCCAAGCCGGTTTTCCCGGCGTACGGTTGCGGATGCTTGGCGCGGGATTCGTGCACCAATCCAATGGTCGGAGCGATCCGTTGTCGCGGAGCTGGAATCGCGTTTACGGGATGGCGGCGTTTGAGCGCGGTAATTGGGACATGATGATGCGCGGCTGGTATCGGATTAGAGAAAGAGCGAGTTCGGACGACAATTCCGACATCAGTAAATACATGGGTTACGGCGATATTACTATAAATTACCGCTTCGACGATTATTCGATTGGACTTTTCGGCAGATTGAACGTCAACACCGGCTACGGCGCGGGACAGCTCGATTTCACCTTTCCATTGTCCGGCTATTTACGTGGTTACGTGCGCTATTTCGATGGTTACGGCGAAAACCTGCTCGACTACAATCATCACAACCGTTCATTGGGCATCGGCGTAATGTTGAGCGACTGGAAAATGCGCTAAAAAATCAATCGACAGTTTCGGAAAAGAGCGCCGACTCATAGCCAAAACGAGACATATCGCGCATTCGCATCGGATACAACACGCCGTCCAAATGATCGCATTCGTGCTGGACGACACGGGCGTGGAAACCTTCGGCGAGGCGCTCGATGCGGTTGCCCGCAAGGTCGTATCCTTCGTAGCGGATTCGGGCAAAGCGAGGCACGACGCCACGCAATGCGGGCAGCGAAAGGCAGCCTTCCCATGTTTCCTCCGTCATCGCATCAAGTGGTGTGATGAGCGGATTGACAATTTCCGTATAGGGAACAGGCGGCGCGTCGGGGTAACGTTCGCTACGGTCCATCCCGAAAATGACTATCCGCAAAGAAACGCCGATCTGCGGCGCGGCGATGCCGACGCCGCCGAGCGCGCGCATCGTGTCACGCATGTCTTGAAGCAGCGTGCGCAAGTCGGGCGTATCGAAAGCGATGACGGGTTGCGCAATACGCATGAGGCGTGGATCGCCCATCAAAAGAATGTCTCGAATCATCAGAAATACTCCGAAAAATGCTCAAATTAAACGGTTCTTACTTTAAGATATAGGCTTTCAATCTCAAGACAAATTTCACCATGCCGGATAACCTGTCCGATTCCCCGACGTTATGGCTTGCTCGCGAATTGGTGGGTCGCGCCTCGGTCACTCCCGAAGACGCTGGTTGCCAGCGATTCATCGCCGAGCGGCTGGCGGCTGTCGATTTCGATTGTACCTGGTTGTCGAAAAACGGCGTAACCAATTTATGGGCGCGGCGGGGAAGCGGTCATCCCTTGTTGTGTTTCGCCGGGCACACCGATGTCGTGCCGTCGGGAGACGGGCAATCGTGGACCGTTGATCCTTTTACGCCGACGATCATAGGAGATAACATTTACGGGCGCGGTATTGCCGACATGAAAGGCGGCGTCGCTGCGTTCGTCGTCGCGCTTGAAAATTTCGTCAGGCGCAGTCCGCGGCATCGCGGGAGCTTGGCGGTATTGTTGACCTCGGACGAGGAAGGCGACGCGGTCAATGGAACGGCGCATGTCGTTGAAGCGCTCAAGGCGCAAAATACAAATATTGATTATTGTATTATCGGCGAGCCGTCGTCGCGGAAGAGGGTGGGCGATACGTTGAAAAACGGGCGGCGCGGTAGCATGAACGGAATATTGCTCGTCCACGGCATACAAGGTCATATCGCCTATCCTCAAGACACGAAAAATCCCATTCATATGGTGATACCCGCGCTGGCGGAGTTGTTGGCGACCGATTGGGACGACGGTAAGAAAAACCAATATTTTCCGCCGACATCTTTACAGTGTTCCAATATTCACGCTGGCATGGGCGCGTCCAATGTCGTCCCGGAAGCGCTGACTTTGCATTTCAATTTCCGCTTTTCGAGCGAAAATACCGCTGAATCATTGCAGGCGCGTGTCGAAACGATCTTACGTAAGCATCGCTTGAATTACACGCTAACGTGGCAATTTTCGGGAAAACCCTTTTTGACGCCTCACGGAGATTTGGTGGAACACGCCGTAGATGCCGTCAAAGATATTATGGGGATTACGCCGCGGTTATCGTGCGATGGAGGCACCTCGGATGGGAGATTCATTGCGGACATCTGCCCGCAACTGATCGAGATGGGTTTGCCCAACGCGACGATTCATAAAATCGACGAACATGTTCCGGTCGCCGACCTGGACATGCTAACCCTGATTTACGAACGATTGATCGAGCGTTTATTAAACGATGGACAATAAATTGCATACGATACGCGACTGGTTGCGTTGGAGCGTGACCCGTTTCAATCAGGAAGAACTTTTTTTTGGGCATGGCAGTGATAATGCTTTTGATGAAGCGGCGTATTTGATTTCTCATGCGCTGAAATTGCCGCTGGAACGTTTGGACGTTTTTTTCGACGCATGTCTGACGATTGCCGAGAAAGAGCGCGTTCAAAAAATGCTGGAATTGCGTATCGACAAACGCTTGCCTGCCGCTTATTTGACGAACGAGGCATGGCTCGGTGATTTTTGCTTTTATGTGGACGAGCGCGTAATCGTTCCGCGTTCGTTCATTTTCGAGCTTTATCCTGATGGTTTGAATGCGTTTTTACCCGACCACGACGCCGTTCAGAACGTATTGGAATTATGCACGGGTTCGGGCTGCCTTGCGATCATGGCGGCTCATGCGTATCCGAACGCAAAAATCATCGCAACGGATATTTCTCTCGATGCGCTCACCGTCGCACAACGAAATATTAGCGATTACGGATTGACGGATCGGGTGACATTGATTCATTCCGATTTGTTTGCAAACGTACCCGCCGATCTTCGTTGTGACTTGATCATAGGTAACCCGCCTTATGTGACGGATCGAGATTTATCCGCGCTGCCGCCCGAATATCGCCATGAGCCGTGTCTCGCGCTTGCGGGAGGCGAGGATGGCATGGACATCGTGCGGAATCTGATCAACGATGCGCGACGCTTCTTGCGTCCGCAGGGCATACTCGTGATGGAGATCGGGCACAACCGCGCTTATGCTGAAGCCGCGTTTCCCGATCTTCCATTTCTCTGGTTAGAAACCAGTACTTCTAGCGATAGCGTTTTTTTATTGCATCGCGAGGAGTTACCTTGACATAGAAGCGAACCGTGTTCGCGCGTCATTCCTCTTCGTTAAACACTGCGGAAGTAAAAACTTCCTGGACATCATCAAGCGATTCGAGGGCATCGATGAGCTTCTGCATTTTTACCGCGTCATCTCCTTCAAGCGCGACTGTGGTTGACGGAATCATGGAAACTTCGGCGAGAGAAGGCTGCAAACCGACGGCGATCAAGGCGTCCTTGATCGCAATTAAGTCGTATGGATCGGTCAACACTTCGATGCTGTCATCGAAGTTGGTCACAACGTCGTCGGCACCCGCCATGATCGCGGCTTCCATCACGGTGTTTTCATCGACGCCGGGTTCGAAAATAATTTGTCCGCAATGTTTGAAAAGAAAAGCGACCGAACCGTCGGTACCGAGATTCCCGTCATATTTGGAAAAAGCATGACGCACGTCGGCGGCGGTGCGCGTTCGGTTGTCCGTCATCGCATCGACGATCACGGCAACGCCGCTCGGTCCATAACCTTCATAGCGGATTTCTTCGTAATTCGCGCCTTCCAACTCGCCCGCGCCACGTTTGATCGCTCGCTCAATCGTGTCTTTTGGCATATTTTGATCAGTCGCTTTATCGATTGCCAAACGTAAGCGCGGATTGGCGGAAACATCGCCGCCACCGAGTTTGGCGGCGACGGCAATTTCCTTGATCAGGCGCGTGAAAATTTTGCCGCGTTTAGCGTCTGACGCCGCTTTTTTGTGTTTAATATTCGCCCATTTACTGTGTCCTGCCATAAATTGCTCCGGATCATGCCAAATTTTTGGAGGACGACATGATACCGCAAAGAGAGATGTTCGTAAAAATGCTACGAAAGCGGCATTTTTACAGGGAACAATAAAGAAGAATCAATACAGAACCGCCGAAAAACGACCATGTTCTTTGCAGCCGTTGGAGACTTTGCTGTTCGAAACCCATTCTCCCTCTATGCCTTGCGTGGTCGCCATGAGATTGGAGACATCAGCTCTTATATTCAGGATAGGGCTACTGGCGCCCTGTTTTTCACAGACATATTTCGCGTTATCGATTTTTGCCATACGACCAGTAGGAGTCAGTGTTCCTTGTAAGTGGCATTCGATATTGTTTGCCAGATAAAAAATAATATTGGTTTCGCTACTGCTCTGTTTTACTTCGACGGTCATGCTCTGAACGACAGGATTAGCGCATGTTTCATAATAGAGAATCGCGCTTCCCCAATAAATACCGGCGATGACATTTCCCGTTAGGGTTTGTCTCTCAATGTCTCGTGTTATGATGGTCCCACCGACACGGTATTCAAGCGTCGCGGTATTTGGCGACTTGGGCGTAAACGTCAACGAGCCGATCTCCGAAGTATTCAGATTTTGGGGGTTGAAAGGAGTGGTCGTCGGTTGGCTCTCGTGCTTATAGAGTTTGCCGGTGAAGATATCGTCTTTGCTGTCGCGCTCTAATTGGCTGGTGACCCAAGTCGGGTTGCCCGTCGCCGGATCATAAATAAAGAAAGTAGCAAAAATAAAACTAAAACCATTACCGCTTTGCACGATATTGATCCCCCATCCTGAATTTGGTCTCGATCCATCAGGATTGACAGAGGCGTCGTACCAAATGTCCGTGTAATCGATATAACTGGGCGCGGCGGCGGCAGGAAGAGATATGAAAACCGAGCCGAGCAATAAAGCGAAAATCGCGGCAAAAATAGTGTGTTTCATGAATAAGTAAAAGTAAATAAAAAAGAGTTTAAGCAAGAAATGTTCACGGAAGCAAGGGCGGAAACAATCCGTTTATCAATGTTACCGCGTAAGTGACCAGTCGTTGTACACAAGGACGCCGCGCCGCGAAACACCCGTGAATTTTATGCTCGCGTGGAAAGGAGATGAGGTAATCAATAAAGATGCCGCTTCAATCTTGCCCGATGAACAATGGTCACGGCGATTTCTTCGATGGATTTCGAAGTTGTATCGAGCATCGGGATTTTTTCGCGTTCCATCAATGCTTCCGCGTCGCGCACTTCCTGACGACAATTTTCTAATGAAGCGTAATGGCTGCCCGGGCGTCTTTCTTCACGGATTTGGCTCAATCGGTGGGGATCGATGGTCAAGCCAAACAATTTTTTGCGCAATGGCACGATGGACGCCGGTAATTTCCGGTCGGCAAAATCGTCAGGCGTCAGCGGGAAATTGGCGGCGCGGATGCCGAATTGCATCGCCAGATATAATGAAGTCGGTGTTTTGCCGCAACGCGATACGCCGACCAAAATGACTTCACCTTTGGATAAATCGCGCGTCGTCGCGCCGTCGTCATGCGACTGGGAAAAATTGATTGCCTCCATGCGGCGAAAGTAATCTTCGGGGTTATGGACGCTGTGCGAACGTCCTGCAGCGTGCGCGCTTTTGACGCCGAATGCTTTTTCTAACGGAAAAATGAACGCTTGGAAAAAGTCGAGAGTCAGCGCGTTGGTTTGGCTGCGAAACTCATAATTCATTTCATCATTGACAATGGACAAAAAGACGACCGGTTCTCGTTTTTTTTCTTCTGCCACGCGATTGATTTGAGCGATGGCGTTATTCAAGTCTTCATGGCTTTTTATGAACGGAATGGTAATACGATCGAACGTCAAGTCTTCGAATTGCGTGAGCAAACTATTGCCTAGTATTTCGACGGTGATGCCAGTGCGGTCGGAAACAAAAAAAACGGTATGTTGTTGATCCATAATATTTGATATAAGGTCGTGATTTATTTGAGTTGAATCTTTTGGTTGTGTACGGCTTGTAATAAACGGTCTCTTCCCACCAACGTGTCTACACCACGCAATCGCGTAAACGCCTGCTCGGACCAGCACGCGCCATCTTTGCGGTATACGCTGTAAAAATCGCGCATCACTTCATCGTAAACGGCAATCGCCTGCGCTTGCCGTTTATCCGAATATTGCTCACGATGCAAAACCGCCGATTGCGGCAAACGCGGTTTGATACGTGTTTCTTGGGTCGGATCGGGATAACCGATACATAAACCGACAATAGGAAATACCTGTTCCGGCAACATCAGCTCGGCAATGACGATTTCCGGCTGGTTGCGGATCGCACCGACGAACACCGCGCCAAACCCCATAGATTCCGCCGCGGTCAAGGCGTTTTGCGCGGCTAATCCGGCGTCGAGCGCCGCCATCAAAAAAGTATCGAAATACTCGATTCCCTTAAGCGGCTGCCGACGCGCTTGGGCGGCGTTGGCAAGAATTGCCATGTCGGCGAGAAAAACGAGCAGCAACGGAGCTTGTTTGATGAACGCCTGTTGTCCGGCGGTTTGCGCCAGTCTTGCTTTGCGCGCGCCGTCTTCGATGGCGACGACGCTCCACATTTGCAAATTGGAAGATGTCGGCGCCGATTGCGCGGCGGCGATCAACAATTCCAGAGCGTTGGGCGGCAGCGGCGCTTCGAGAAAGTGACGAATCGAACGATGTGAGAGCAGCGTTTCGAGCGTGGCATTGAGTTTCGGCAAACGGGTCAAAATAGCTTGACCGTAGCGCGAATTGACAGCGGTGTGCGGATCGACAGAACGCATACGAATCTCCAAAAGATGCGAAAGGTTAACCCGTTGTTTTCATCATGGCAACTGCGGGAGGTTATCGTGTAGAACGGCATGACAATAAAGGGCGATAAAGGACACCATCCGAAGTGGAACGCGATTCCATCAATGCGACAGTATCGGCGCGCCAGACTAGAGGAGCGCGCTCGCCCCAATTCGGCGCGAGTCCCGGATGTTTTCGCGCGAGAGTGATGTGCAAAGAGAAAAGGCGTTTCTCGGCGACAAAACCAGTCGCTTCAAAAAGTCGTCGATTGATGAGATCGACCAAAACGATTAATTCGGCGGGCGTTTGTTTTGCGCCGACCCAAAGCACACGCGGCATTTTCCACCAACCGAAAGTATCGAATGTCAAATCCATTGCCGCAAAATCAAGCTCGGCAATTACCGCGCGGTAGGCTTTTTCTTGTTCCGGCGCGCTTTTGCCGATAAACACCAGCGTTGCGTGTAAATTATGTGTTTTTACCGCAACACCGCCGCTGCCCAAAGGGAGCAGAGAGGCGAACCGTCGCTGCATGTCCACCGAGGGCAAGAGCGCGATAAAAAGGCGTTTACAGTGGGACGGTGACACGAGAAAAATTAAAAAAGAAGAATTTTTATTATATCGAACTTTGTTACAGCGGCGATAAAGTGGTTCGAGCAAAGACTTTCCGGTGCTAGAAGTAACCTTACAAGATCGGGCAACAGTTTGGCTACTGCTGAAAAATACGATGTCAAAAATAATTTTTCATAAATCCTTCTTTAAAATATTACGAATATAATCCCAAATAGTATTAGACTTGATGAAAGCTATTTCGATGGGGTGTTTGTAAAGGCAAAAGCGTGTGGCGGGATGTGGTTTGGGGATAGATCTGGAAGAGAAGGAGCGTCCGTGCGCAGGGTTGCGGTCACTCCCTCTTCGGGTTTCGTTATTGCTTGCCAGATCAGCAATGGTTTTTTTTGCGGCGCCTGGTGGCGACCCATGCTGCGCCTGCTACGCCCGCGCCCAAAAGGGCAAGCGACCATGCTGAAAGCGTGGGGACGGGAATCGGAGTCGTCGTCGGTACGACACCACAACTACCGGGAACATCAAGTGGGTAAAACGGATCTTCATAAAAAATACTGCTACCTCCAACGGTTTCATTAATATGAACACCAATTCCTGGATAGCCTGTGCCATAAAGCCCAAGAAAACCCAAAGTGGCTGTAAATGGTTGCGTCGTTCCCACGGGCACGGTCAGTTGCAGGCTATCCTTCACTTCGAGGTCGTCCCACAACGCGATCCAATAGGTGTCAAGTCCTCCGCCATCGTCGGTGGTGCCGGTAATGGTTCCGGTGACCGTCACGCTCACCCGGCTACATGCTCCTACTGGCGCAATTGTTTGGGTACCGGTTACAACGACGGCATCAGCGGTCGCTTGCGGGTGGGTTTGCGGGCGGGGGGGGGGGGGGGGGGGGGGGGGGGGGGGGCGGGGGGGGGGGGGGGGGGGG
>JAISYH010000050.1 GCA_031270015.1 Burkholderiales bacterium
CCCGTTTGCGCGGTGAGACCAAGGCTGCGCGTCGTCACATCGCCTAGCGCCACGTCCTCGAGCAGCCATTGGTCAATCGTGTGATCTGGTATGAAAATCATTTGCCGGAAGTTCAGTAACAAATCGGTATATTAACATCAATATAACGTAATGTTCAAAAATCTCTTCTGAAATTTCTATTTCAACGATGAGAAAATATAAAAAAGAGACAAATCAATGTCTTTGGTATGATGTCAATATTAGCCACGAATCCTTTATATTAAAATTGCGTCATAAAATCAGAATAATTGATTGCGCTTGAAAATGTTCTACAACTCAGGAGCGCGCGCGTTCCAGTCTCGGAAAAACAAAATCGTTTCGTTTTTCCGAGATCCAATAAACTTTTCGCAAATCGCGTGGTTATTTTTAGAAACCGTTTTTATGCATTTCTTTTTATGCTCTAAGCATCGCCTTCGCCCCGATAATTCGGCGTTCCGTCAATCTGCTTCGATCTCGATCACAGATATGGTCTACCGGTCGCCGCTTTTTCAGCGACGCCAGTTGCGATTCTCTGTTCCAGCAGCTTTCTCCAGTCGTGAGCGAGATACGGCAGCGCGCTGGCTGTTTCCAGCGTTTTTTCATTCAATACGCCCTGAAAAATGATGTCTTGCACCCGCGCGATGCTCCATTCAGGATTGGGACGCTCGCGCAAAACAAGCGCATCGCCGACACGAGCGCTACCTTCTTCCAGCACACGGTAAAACCACCCGTTGCGCGCCGTGCGGTGCATGTCCTGGTCCATTCCCACGCGCTGAAAACGATTGACCATCGTATTGCACGCCTCACGCCCTTGCGTGACCTGAATCAACGCAGAACCCACTTTGAAAATATCGCCAACACATAATGTTCGTTCAGTCACACCCATCGTCGAGAAATTTTCGCTGAACGCGCCGGGCGCTGCCAACAATTCGGCATGTTGCGGCATCAACGCCCGCCAAACATCATAATGTTCGTAAGCATAGTGATGAATCGCTTTATCGGCGTCTTTGTGTTCTTCGCGCGCCGCTGGCGTCGTCGCGCTGATGCCATGAAAACCAATCAAAACGGGTGCCTCGATCGATAGTTTGCGTCGAAAACCACTGTCTGTCGCTTTGCCCGTTTCAGGATCGCATAAAATAGCGCCTAATGTGGTCAAAACTTTCGATAATTCCATTTTTTCCATTGTTTTATCCTCACTCATTTTATGTTAACTCGTTGTTGTATCATTTGTTCCGACGGCAATATTTCCTCCGTCAACATCGCGTAAAGGTCGTGCGCGAATCCGTCAAGCCTCGCCAGCATCATTCGATTGCTGCGCGTCAAAAAGTTGTAACCGATCACTGCCGGAATGGCGACCGCCAAACCAAGTCCGGTCATGATCAACGCCTCGCCTACCGGACCGGCGACACGATCCAACGTTCCCGCGCCAGCCATTCCGATGTTGACCAGCGCATGATAAACGCCCCACACCGTGCCAAATAGACCGACAAATGGCGCAGTCGCGCCGATGGTCGCAAGCAACATTAACCCGCTTTCCGTCCACACCGTTTCTTCGTCAAGCGATTTTCTAATGGTACGGGTAAAAAGATCGCGCAGATGCGGCACATGAGCAGCACTTTGATTTTGACGCAGATACAATGCCTTCAATGCTTGCGCGGCAAGCCGTGAAAACGGGCAATGCGCGCCGTTCTTCTTCAATAATTTTGAAACCTCGTCGCAAGAAGCAAGCTCATAAAAGTCCGCAAGAAACGCCCGTATGCGCCGTTTATACAATAACGCGCGAATTCCCTTGCCGAAGATCGTCAACCAGCTTATCAACGACATCACGATCAATATTACCAGCACTGCTTTCCCGACGGCGTCGCTCTGCGCGATGAAATGCCCAAAACCCAATGTTTCCATGTCTGTCATATATTATCGTTTCAAAGTAAAAGTAATCGGTATTTGTGCCCAGACGGTAATCGCTACGTCATTTTCCCGATATGGATAAAAGCGCGCTCGCTGAACGGCGTCCATCGCGGCTTCGTCGAGACGATTGATACCCGACGATTGCGCCAACACCATTCGGATCACCTTGCCCTGCTCGTCAATCAACGCACGAATCAAAACATTACCTTCCTCGCCGGCGCGCAACGAACGTTGTGGATAGATCGGATTGGGCTTCGTGCGATAACTGACCGCTGACGCGTCGATCAAGCGCGGCATCGTCCGCGGCGACGGCGCAACGCTCTGGGACGACGACACCACCGCGACATGAAATCCTGCTGGAGGTTCGGACGGCTGGGTCGGTACACTGATGACCGTATCAAAATCTGGTGTAGGCGGCGATTCCTCAATCACGACTTGTTCAATCACGGGCAATTTGGCGACAGCCGGTCTAGGCTTGATGCGTTTCGGCGGCGGTTTTGGAAGCAACGCAACCGGCACCTCGATCTCTGGAGCAGACATGACGGGAGCGGGCGGCGCGATCCAGCGCGCGAAAATCGGCGCGACTTCCAAAACGGTTTGACGTACTCCCGTGATTTGCATTACACCCCACACGGCGGCAATATGGAACAAAATCACGACCATGAACAGCAACGCGCGAACGCTGCGCGGCAATCTTTCAGGATCGCGCACGGGGAAAACGTCGTACCATTTGCCGCTTAATTCCATTGTCGTCATTTCGCTGATTGAGACTCTCTCTTTCTTGTCACCTAAGGAAACTCTGATTAATCGTCATTGCGAGGGGCGAAGCCCCGTGGCAATCCATGCGGCTCATGGATTGCTCCGCTTTGCTCGCAATGACGATCAAGTTAATCAAGGTTTCCCTAATATTGCGACTTCCCATAATGCGATGTATTATGTAATATACAACGTATTCTTGTTTTTTACCACTAGCATTTCAAAAGATCATTTCGCCATGCGTACACTTATATCCAAAGCCAACGTCTTAGCTCGTTTATTCGCGCTCTGGCAACCACCGGAAAAGAACGAAAGAATACCAATCGAACAAGCGTTTGGGAGAGTTACCGCCGAACCGATGGACGCTCGTCTCACCTTGCCGGTAAAACGAGCGTCGGCAATGGACGGTTTCGCTGTCATTGCCGAACGCTTTAAAAACGGTATTCCCGACACCTCCACTTGGGTTTTGGGCGTCGATTATGTCCGTGCCGATACCGGCGACGATTTCGACGACTGTTTCGACGCCGTCATTCCAATCGAAAAAATATCGTTTGCGGCAAACAATACGCCAATTTTCAATGTCGAAACACCTCTGGCTACAGGAACGGGCGTCCGCGGCGCCGGCGCTTGGACCAAAGAAGGTGAACGTTTGATCGACGCGCGATTACCGTTGCGCGCCGTCGATCTAGCCGCGTTGACGCTGGGCGGCATCACAGAGATCACCGTCGTCTCAAAACCGACGGTGGCATTTATCCCAACCGGCAGCGAATTGGTGCCGCCCGGCGCAATACCCGCACGTGGACAAAACGTAAACAGTAATAGCATCCTTCTCGATTGCCTGCTGCGCGAAGTAGGCGCGGAGCCGCTCATCTTCCCTATTGTCCATGATAAATGGCGAGAACTGGAGGACAACCTCGCGCAAGCGTTGGCACGTTCGGATATCGTGGTCATCGGCGGCGGTTCATCAAAAGGCGGCGAAGATTTTTGCGCCGACCTTTTAAAAAAACACGGCGAGGTCATTTGTCACGGTGTCGCCGCCGCGCCTGGAAGACCGTTGTGCCTCGCGTTGATCGACGGCAAGCCGGTCATTAATCTGCCCGGTCCCGCGCTCGCGGCGTTTTATGGCTTTGACTGGTGCATTCGCGCCATCGTCTGCCGCTGGTTGGGCATCCCGTTGCCGCAACGAAAGAAAGTGACTGTAACGCTTACCGAAGACCTCGTCTGCTCCGAAAAAATGTCGATCATGTACCGCGCCTATCTGCGTCGTAATGATAACGGTTCACTAGAAGCCACGCCGCTGTCGATGGGCGGCACTTCGACGCCGCGCGCACTCTGCGCCGACGTAATTTACATTTCTACGCCCGGAGAAGGCACGCACAAACGAGGAACGCAAATCGAAGTCGAATTATTGCGTGAAGAGACAGCATCAACGCCGACCGTAAGATAGAAAAACCAATAGTGATCGTTCATCGAGCATCGGAAATTGGCGTTTTTACCAACACGACGCGTTCGACCGCTTCCTTAAAAAAGTGATAACCCGATCCCGCCTCCGCAACCAAATCCATCAAGTCACGCCCATTGTGAACGCTGATGCCGCCTAACACCTTGACCGGTGTACCTTCAAACGCTTTAGGAAATAGCGGTACGGTCGGACCGATCAACGCCATACACGCCGTCATCGGTAATAGCTTTGCCAAATTGTCGAACGATCCGTTTAATAATACTGTGCCAGTGACAATCGCAATATCGGCGGCGCGTAATTTGGCTTCGGCTTCCGCGCCGGAAACGTGAAACGGCAGTTCTTCGGGTTTCAAGATTGACGGATTCAATTCCATCAAAGCGAACGGTACGCTAAGCGCGCGCAATTTTTTCATGTACGGAGGAAACGCGCCGACCAATACCACCTTGCTCTCTGGTCGAATCGTCAATACGTCGTAAGCGTCGCCCGATTCGACGCGCCAGCCATCATTTTGCGGCTCTCTAAGGCGAATATGATCGGCAAGCGCGTTCAATCCCGCCAATGCCAATGCGCGGCGCAACGGATGCGGCGAATATAAATCATCTAATAAATCTTTTATTTTACGACCGCGCTGCTTGCCCGGCGTCGGAAACGCTTTTGCGGAACTGGGGCAACAAATCGCTTCGGGAATCGCCGTCATTGGCGTCGCGCATAATCCGCTCGCGCCATTGCTCAACCATACCGAACAAAAAAATACGCCCAACACCGCCCGCTCGATGACGATACCGTTCATTTCGTCGCCTAAATTTTCCGCGATCATTTGATGCGTTCGTGCCAGTTGTTCACTGTAAAAGTCTTCCATAATCTTCCTGTTCCGCAACGGCGAAATGCCGAATTTTATATAACGCGATTTAATGATATCCCTTGAATATCAACCCAACGATTGGAGGCATCTACCGATGGGCAGCAGCGCGGATATTAGTAACGCTCTCTCCGCCGATGCCCCAATTATCCATAGAAACTTCTTCAATGATGACGATCGTCGTTTTGGGATTTTTCCCCAAAATACGCGCCACCAGATCGGTTGCACCTCGAATCAGCTCTTGCTTCTGTTCTTGTGTCGGCGCTTCTTTTCCGCCGGTTACTTTAATATTGATATAAGGCATGAATTTTCTTTCCTTGCTTTTCAAAAATATTTACAACGGAATACCCAATATTACGCTCGACGCCTTGAACAATGCCGTCACCGGTTTCCCAACGGCAAGCTCCAACAAATCGCAGCTTTCGTTGGTGACACTGGCGGTAATCGCGCCGCTTCCCAGTAAATCCAGAATCACTTCACTGTTGACCGCGCCGGTCTGGATTCTCGAAATCGTCCCCGTTAATCGGTTGCTCGCCGAGAAATGCGTCGCATCGTCTTCACTGACAATAAACACCGACGACGCCTTGATCAGTGCGAACGCTTCGCTGCCAACTTTCAGATTTAATTCGTATGCGCTCTCGCTGGTCACCATCGCAATAATCGTATGACCACCGACAATTTCCAGCTCGATTTCATCGTTGACCGTACCTTCACGGATCGCCGTTACTTTGCCGAGAAATTGATTGCGGGCGCTGGTTTTCATGCCAACACGAGCAATCAGTAAAAGATCGTCGGCGATACCGTTCACTTGCGTGTTGAGTTGCTGAATGAAACGCTTATGTTCGCGGGAAATCAATTCGAAGTT
>JAISYH010000020.1 GCA_031270015.1 Burkholderiales bacterium
CCGCAGAGCCGATTGGTGTAGGCATCCACCACGAAGGTAGGGAAGCCGAAAGCGTAAAGGAGTATCGAGTCGGCGGTTTCACGCCCTACACCTTTTGTCGAGAGCAGTTCAGCCCTGACCTTGGCGAGTGGTTCTCGTCGGACGATCAAATCTGATTTCCCCTATGAAAAAGCCCATGGTGGACGTTACCGGACGGCTTGGGATGATGATCTGGCGGAGACGGAGGGATTCGAACCCTCGATGCAGTTTTAAGCCGCATGCTCCCTTAGCAGGGGAGTGCCTTCGACCTCTCGGCCACGTCTCCGAAGTATGGACGGCTGGATTGTAGCGGCAAGCGATGCTGCCGTCCAGCGTTTTCCCAATACCGTTTTTCACATCACAGGACTGGGGCTTGTTCGAGATCGAATGCTTTGTGCAATACGCGCACCGCCAGTTCCAAATATTTTTCTTCGATAATTACAGAAATCTTGATTTCGGATGTCGAAATGACCTGTATGTTGATGCCCTCTTCCGCCAGCGCACGGAACATTTTTGCCGCGACACCAGCATGAGTCCGCATTCCGATACCGACTACCGAAACTTTGCAAATGCTTTTATCACCTTTGATTTCGCGGGCGATGAATTTTCTGGAATCATGTTGTTCGTTCAGTACTTTCAGTGTTTTTTCGTATTCGGCGTTACCGACGGTGAACGAAAAATCAGTGTGCCCCGATTCGCTGATATTTTGTACGATCATATCGACATCAATATTCGCTTCGGCAACCGCTACCAGTATCGCGTAAGCAATACCGGGACGATCTTCGACGCCCATAATGGAAATTTTTGCCTCGTCACGAGAAAAGGCGATTCCGGAGATGATTTCCTGTTCCACGTTGTTTTTCTCCTCGAAAGTAATGAGCGTGCCCGGCGCGGATGATTCAGGATCATCGAGCGATGAGAGGACGCGCAGCTTGACTTTATATTTACCGGCAAATTCGACCGAGCGAATTTGCAATACCTTAGAACCGAGGCTCGCCATTTCGAGCATTTCTTCGAATGTGATCGTATCGAGTCTTCGCGCTTCGGGAACGATACGCGGATCGGTGGTATAAACACCATCGACGTCAGTGTAAATCTGACATTCATCCGCTCTTAGCGCCGCAGCCAACGCTACGGCGGAAGTATCCGAACCGCCACGACCAAGCGTCGTGATGTTGCCGTCTTTATCGTTCCCTTGAAAACCGGCGACCACGACGATCTTGCCGCTGTTCAAATCATTGATGATGTTGTCGCGGTCAATACTGAGAATGCGCGCTTTCGTGAATGCGCTATCGGTCAGCACGCGCACTTGTCCACCGGTATAACTTTTGGACTGCAAACCCATCTCCTGCAACGCAATACTCAATAAACCTATCGTCACTTGTTCGCCAGTCGCGGCAATGACGTCAAGTTCGCGTGGGTCGGGCGTTTTGGAAAGCTCGTGCGCCAAGCCAAGCAAACGATTGGTCTCGCCTTGCATTGCCGATACCACTACTACGATCTGATTACCCTGCTTATAGTGATACGCGACGCGACGCGCAACGTTTTTTATTCGTTCGACTGTGCCGACAGAACTACCGCCATATTTATGAACTATAAGTGCCATAGTGATTCATCCAAAGATAAACGTCGTTGCCGTCCTCGAATTACGTCAGTGTTTTGAAAATCAGTGTAGCATTTGTTCCGCCGAATCCAAACGAATTTGACATCACCGCCCCAATCGGTATTTTTTTTGCGACGTTGGGGACAAAATCGAGATCGCATCCGGGATCAGGATAAACCAAATTGATCGTCGGCGGCGCGATTTGATCGCGCAATGCCAAAATCGAAAAGATTGCTTCAATGCCGCCCGCCGCGCCAAGCAAATGACCGGTCATGGATTTGGTCGAACTGACAGCGAGTTTGTAAGCGTGATCGCCAAACGCCGCCTTGATCGCGTTGCATTCCGCCAAATCCCCCAGTGGTGTCGATGTGCCGTGCGCATTGATGTAATCGATCTCTTCCGGCTTCATCCCAGCGTTTTTGATTGCCATTATCATGCTGCGCCGAGCGCCATCGCCATCTTCCGGCGGCGCGGTAATGTGGTGCGCGTCCGAACTCATCCCGTAACCAGCTAATTCGCAATAAATTCGCGCGCCGCGCGCTTTGGCATGCGTAAGCTCCTCGATCACTAGAATACCGGCGCCCTCACCCATCACGAAACCATCCCGCTCTTTATCCCAAGGACGGCTCGCGCCCTGCGGATCGTCGTTGCGCGTCGATAAAGCGCGCATCGCGCAAAAGCCGCCGATACCCAACTCGCTGATCGTCGATTCCGCGCCGCCCGCGATCATGATATCAGCGTCTCCGTACTCGATCAGCCGCGCCGCTTCTCCTATGCTGTGGTTTGCCGAAGAACACGCCGTGACCGTCGAAAGATTCGGTCCCTTATAGCCAAACTGAATCGACACCAATCCTGAAATGATGTTGATCAGAGAACCCGGAACAAAAAACGGCGAAATTTTACGTACACCGCCTTTAAGAAACGTTGCCGCCGTATTTTCAATATAAGGCAATCCGCCGATTCCGGCGCCGATGGATGTACCGATACGCTCTTTATCACCATCGTAATTTTCCAAACCAGCGTCGCGCACCGCCTCGACCGCCGTCGCCAATCCATAATGCGCAAATGCGCCATAACGCCGCGCTTCCTTCGGCGGCATATAAGCGTCAATATCGAAATCATCGACCTCTCCGGCAATACGCGACGGGAAAGTCGAAACGTCGAAGCGCGTAATAGTATCAATGCCGGATTTTCCGGCGAGTATGTTCATCCAAGCTTTTTCCAAGCCGCAACCTACCGGAGATATAATCCCCATGCCAGTCACGACAACACGACGACACGACATTTGAGAATTCCTCACAAAGAAAAAACCGCGCCGCGCTTTCAACGCAATTGCGCGGTTCATCAATGAAAGCGCCGTACAAAAATTGCGCGTGGCGCAACCGGCGCGACACGGAACTTTCGTCCCGTGCCATCAAATCTTGTTAAGACTTCAAGTGGGCGCCGATATACTCGATCGCCTGTTGAACCGTCGTGATTTTTTCAGCGTCTTCATCTGGAATTTCGGTTTCAAATTCCTCTTCTAACGCCATGACCAGCTCAACCACCGCGAGCGAATCCGCTCCTAGGTCTTCAGTAAACGAAGACTCATTCTTGATGTCCGCCTCTTTCACGTCCAATTGCTCAGAAACGATTTTCTTGACGCGTTGTTCAACGTTGCTCATTGAATTGACTCTTTCTAGTTAAGAAAAGACAAATTCTACCAGAAACCGGCTAGGGTTTTGCGAGACGATTTTTATTCCGTTCGCGTCAAAAAATGGGGGGAAAACACCTTTAATCTAATGCTATTTAGTCATTATTTTTTGACTATCTTCGCTTATTTATTAAGAAAATCATTTATTTTGCTCATTATGGCATGAGACGCAACGCCGCCCGCGTGATAGTAGTGCCATCGTATTCTTTGATTTTACGCAGCAGTTCCGGCATTTTTTTTGCGTCAAGGCGGGCGAAATTACGGCTTTTCCTCGACACCAACGCATCCGAGACTTGATGTCTGCCACTGGATTACGTTCCGCCAATCCATGCGTTACGGCATAACGCATAATTTCAGCCTGTTGTTGATCATACCTTTGTTCCGCTTCCGTTGGCGGGATATTACCAATCGGTTGCAAGATTCCGCGATGGTTGAACCAATCCACCCATTCGAGC
>JAISYH010000017.1 GCA_031270015.1 Burkholderiales bacterium
AATTTCTGCGACAGTACGTTCGTGATCGCCGCCGTCAGCGTCGTCTTCCCATGGTCTACGTGCCCAATCGTCCCTACGTTTACGTGCGGCTTCTTCCGCTCAAATTTTCCTTTGGCCATTTCACCGACTCCTATTCAACAATTCAAAAAAGTTTTACTTCGCTATTCCAAAAACACCGCAACGCCTTTCGGCATCATTCGTGGTGCCCATGGCGTGGATTGAACACGCGACCTCTCCCTTACCAAGGGAGTGCTCTACCACTGAGCTACATGGGCGAAACATCAAGCATTCCACCATCGCCTTCGATCTGTAGTCATCTCTTCAACACAAAAGCTCGAAAACTGGAGCGGGTGAAGGGAATCGAACCCTCGTCGTAAGCTTGGAAGGCTTCTGCTCTACCATTGAGCTACACCCGCGCTTGCGATCGATGCCACTTGCCGCGCCATCCAAACGCATCTTTTTGCTTGCTTTTTCAAAAACTTACCTGCTCACAGACAAGCCCGAAACCTCTGGTGGAGGGGGAAGGATTCGAACCTTCGAAGGCTGAGCCGGCAGATTTACAGTCTGCTCCCTTTGACCGCTCGGGAACCCCTCCAGAGAAAGTTTTAGATTTTATCCTTTGCTGTGAACGAGGTCAAATTTCCCTGACGGGAATACGTCAAAAATAAATGGATCCAAATGGTATGCCTTTAACATTGAGAACGATACTCACCTGCCCTCCATCGACCAATCAAGCCACGCAAAAATATGATAACCATATGTTTCGTATATGATTTTTATAAATCATCGCATGGCAATTATCCCATGGCAGAATATGGCTACTTTCGAAAACAACTCGCAGAGAGATATTATGAAAGAAGATTTCGTCGCCGTAGCCGCTAAATTTACGCAAGCACAAAACGAATTGGCTGAACGGCGAGCTAATTTTTTCAAAACGCTTTTCGATGGCGTTAATGTGGTATTTGAACTCACGTCCGACGCCGAAAAAATGGTCAAAAACGCCGGTATCCACAATATCCATATCACGCTTCCGGGCATTTTGCTGTGGCCGGCGTCCGGCGACGAGCTTTCCGTTGAAGGTGATGGTGTAGAAATCGTTTTCACCGTGCTGTCGCGGCGACTGCGCCTTACTAACGGTAAACTATCCACCGTCGTTTTCCGCGTCGATAAACCACAAAGCGCAAATGGTCGCTTGTGTTTTTTTCGCGCTCAAAACAGTGAGTTGGAAAAATAAAAACGCTTCTACCTACACCTCGATATAGATAGATATTCGTCGCGCCACGCCTTCGCCTATTTCATGTTGCCGATTTTTGATCCGTTTCAGCAAAATTCCATTTTTGCGAAAGGGGCGATTCAATTATGATTCTCCTTTATATCCCCATCAGAAAAATGGGATTTGATGCGAATAGCAAGACTAAAATCATAATTGCCTGTTTATTGTTCCATTTTTAGCCCAAAACCACTTTCATTTCTTGCCTAAGATTGCAATCGCAGGTAAATTAGCTCAGCCATATTTTTGCTCGTTGGCGTTTATGTAAAACGCTTGCGCTCAAGAAAGCATGTTGCGAGAACGACATTTCGGCAATATGCCTGCTTGTACACCATGCACCCTTCCGGTTTGAGTCCCATTCGGACGCCCCTCCGGAAAAGAGCGGAGGTCGTTGCTTTCGGCGGTTGCATCCACAGCCTTCGATGGTAACGCACGTTTAACAGGCAAAGATTGAAAAGTTTCTCGCTTCGCAAGAAGCGGTGATTTATTGTTCTGAAGAAAGGAAATTAATATGTCCAATAGTAATTCGAATAACACCAGCGAGATGCTCAATCTTCCCTCCGCTCCTCCGGAAGCGATGGGATACCCTCCCAAAAAAGACAAAACGCATTATCTCTATATAGGCGTGATTATCGCGGCGGTTCTCGGTATCGTTTTGGGGCTTGTCGAACCTGAAATCGCCAAACAAATGACCCCACTGGCGAAAGGTTTCGTGGCGTTGATCAAAATGATGATCGTTCCGATTATCTTTTGTACCATCGTTTTAGGTATCGGTTCCATTGCCAAAGCTGCTACCGTCGGCAAAATCGGCGGATTGGCGTTGACCTACTTCCTGACGATGTCTGGTTTCGCGCTAGTTATTGGTTTGATCGTCGGCAACTGGATTGAACCAGGCAAAGGCTTGGAAGTCAGCGCGTTGCTCGATCCAAATTACAAAGCCTCCGGCGGCGCCTCAAAAGGATTGGTGGACTTCATTTTAAGTATCATTCCGCAAAGCATTTTGATGCCGTTCAGTAATGGTAACGTCTTATCCGGCTTGTTCGTCGCGCTTTTGACTGGCTTTGTCATTCAAGGCTTGGGCGAACGTGGCAAACCGGCGTTAGAGGCAATTCAAGTCATCCAAACGATCGTCTTCCGCATGCTGGCGATGGTGATGTGGACGGCGCCAATAGGCGCGTTCGGCGGTCTTGCGGCGCTGGTCGGCGCAACCGGCTGGAGCGCGATTTGGGGACTGCTGCAGGTCATGGGAGGCTTCTATCTTACCTGCATTCTCTTTATTTTCGTCCTGCTGGGGCTTATTCTCAAAATCGTCACCGGTATCAATATAGTCAAGTTCTTGAAATATCTTGGGCGTGAATTTTTGCTGATTCTGGCGACCAGTTCGTCAGAAACCGCGTTGCCAAGACTCATCGCCAAAATGGAACACATCGGCGTCGATAAATCGGTCGTTGGCATCACCGTTCCGACGGGTTATTCGTTCAATCTCGATGGCACGGCGATTTATTTGACAATGGCGTCGCTCTTCATCGCCGACGCGATGGGGGTGCCAATGAGTCTCACCGAACAAATCGGCTTGCTGCTCTTTATGATAGTTGCGTCTAAAGGCGCGGCGGGCGTGTCCGGCGCGGGTTTGGCGACATTGGCAGGCGGTTTACAAGCGGCTCGTCCCGACTTGCTGCCCGGCGTCAGTATCGTGGTGGGTATCGACCGCTTCATGTCCGAAGCGCGCGCATTGACCAACTTTGCCGGTAACGCGATTGCCGTCCTGCTCATCGGCAAGTGGACCAAACTGATCGATTTTGAGCAAGTCAATAAAGTATTGAGCGGCAACGATCCGTTTGATGAAACCACTTTCCAGGCTAGTCATCACCATCATCATTAACGCTCATGGCTTGACAACACGGCATTGTCCGTAAACCATACCCCAACAGCCCGATATGACCATCTGCCTGTTGGGGTATTTTTATTTATAGTCGCGATAGCTATTGGAAAATGACGTTTCATCGATCTATAACGCTATTATAGGATTGGTTATTCTTCCCATCGGGTATTTTTGTCTATAAAGAATTTGCGTTTTAGACTCGGTGACACACGCGCAAACGCGCGCATGTGTCTTTACAAAAACTCACAGTAAACATGGAGCGCTTATATTTCGATAGCGTATCATGTCTTTTTTTCGCATGTCCCAACGATGATCACATCTGATACGACAAGTACGCCCGATATTCGAGATACGAAAATTTCCAGAAACAAGCTTCTGGCAATTGCCGGTCTCGGCTGGCTGTTCGACGCAATGGATGTGGGCTTACTCTCCTTCGTGCTTGCCGCGCTCAGTGTGGAATGGGGTTTAAATAGTCAACAACTGGGCTGGATCGGCGGTATTAACTCTATCGGTATGGCGATTGGCGCGTTCGTTTTCGGTATTTATGCCGATAAGCGCGGACGCAAAGTAGCGTTCATCGCCACCTTGTTGCTGTTCAGCATCGGTAGCGGGTTGAGCGCGTTTGCGTGGGGACTCACCAGCTTTGTGATATTGCGTTTTTTGATCGGTATGGGATTAGGCGGTGAATTGCCGGTCGCCTCAACCTTGGTCAGTGAAAATGTCGCCGCGCGTGAGCGCGGGCGGGTGGTTGTTTTGCTGGAAAGTTTTTGGGCGGGCGGCTGGATCGTCGCCGCGCTGATCGCGTATTTTCTGATGCCGATCGAAGGATTTGGCTGGCGCGGCGCGATGTTAATGTGCGCGATGCCGGCATTTTACGCGCTGTATCTCCGAATCAGCTTGCCCGATTCGATCAGTTTCAAAAAACTTTCTCAGAAAGACAAAAAAGAAACGATCGTCCACAAATTGCGCCTTCTATGGTCGCCCGCGTATCGTCGCAGCACGATAATGTTGTGGCTACTCTGGTTCGGCGTTGTTTTTTCGTATTACGGCATGTTTTTATGGCTGCCCAAAGTCGTAATGAGCAAAGGTTTCGGTTTATCGCAAAGTTTCGGCTATGTATTGCTGATGACACTGGCGCAGTTGCCGGGTTATTTCACTGTCGCCTGGTTGATTGAACGTATCGGTCGAAAAATCGTATTGACTCTTTATCTGACAGGAACGATGTTAGGCGCATATTGGTTCGGTGCCGCAAATAGCCTAAACCAAATATTGGTTGCTGGCGCGTTATTATCTTTTTTCAATCTCGGCGCGTGGGGCGCATTATACGCTTATACGCCGGAACAATACATCGCTAAAGTCCGCGCCACCGGCGCCGGATTCGCTGCCGCCGTCGGACGCATCGGCGGCATCTTCGGTCCATTAATGGTCGGTTATTTGATGGCGCTCGACTTCGGCATATCGGCAATTTTCAATATTTTCTGCGCCTCAATTCTAATCAGCATTTTGGCGGTACTTTTCCTCGGCAAAGAAACCAAACAAACGATCATCGACTGATTTTCATTCGGAAAATGCGTTGATTTTCATCAACAGCACAACCGCGTGCGCGGCGATTCCTTCTTCACGACCAACAAACCCCAATCCTTCCGTCGTCGTCGCCTTCACCGACACCCGACCAACTACGCAACCCAATGATTCTGCGATCGCTTCGCGCATCGCTTCACGATATGGCGCGATTTGAGGACGCTGCGCAAGGATGGTCACATCGACGTTGATCACGCGATAACCTAAAGAACGAACTTCAAGAATGGCGCGCCGCAGGAATTCGCCGCTGTCGGCATTTCTCCATTGCTCGTCACTGTCGGGATAAAATTGCCCGAGGTCACCCAATGCCATCGCGCCGAATAGCGCGTCGGTAATCGCGTGCAGCGCCACATCGGCATCGGAATGTCCCTTTAAATTGCGTTCGAACGGAATATCGACGCCGCCGAGCCTGATCGCGCTTTGATTGACTTCCTGTGAAAAAGCATGAACGTCAAAGCCGTGTCCGATTCGCATCATGATGACGCTCCTTTCTGATAAGTCAAAATTGCTTCCGCCACCGCGAGATCCTCGCGATAGGTAATTTTAATATTATGCGCACTGCCGCGCATCAATTGCGGCAACGGTAGGAAATTGTCCGCGCACCAGCGCTCGACCGCTTGCGCTTCGTCGGTGCTTGCTTTGGCGTCACGCAACGCCAAAGCTTCTTTAAGTACGGTGTAGCGGAATATCTGCGGCGTTTGCGCCGTCCAGAACCGATTGCGGTCGTACGTCACCACGACACGAATCGTCCCATCGTGATTTTCTCGCGCTTCTTTCAAAGTATCTCGCAAAGGCAATGCCAGCAATGCGCCTGCTTTGCTTTCTGGCGGCGCGCTTTCCACCAACGCGCGCAACGTTCGCAAACACGTGAGCGGAACGCATGGCCGCGCCGCGTCATGCACCGCGATCCAATCACTTTCATCGACTTCAATTTTTTGCGCCAATGCTCGCAACCCATTGGTGACGCTTTCGGCGCGTGTCGCGCCGCCGCAATACAGCGGCACGATTCCGGCTTCCGTTCGCCGCAAACGCGCAAAATGCGTATCGTTAGGCGATAAAACGACGCCGATCACTTGCGGACGCAAACCCTCGCGCAAGCGCTCGATCGTGCATTCGAGTACAGTACGCCCGCACAACGGCGCGTACTGTTTGGGGCTAGCGCCTTGTTCAAATCGCCGCCCGTCTCCGGCAGCGGGGATGAGCGCCAAGATGTTTGAGCGATTCGCCATTCTCAAAAAACAAAAAGCCCGCATGAGGCGCCATGCAGGCTTATTCTTTCCATCGAAAATATAAAAAAGTTATGCCGTTGCCAACACGACATCGACAAACGTATCTTTTTTCGGTCCTCTGACCGCAAAACGAACCGTACCGTCGACTTTGGCGAACAGCGTGTAATCCTTGCCGCAGCCAACATTGACGCCAGGATGCATTTTCGTTCCGCGTTGGCGAACGATGATGCCGCCGGCGCGAATCGCTTCGCCACCGTATGCCTTCACGCCTAACCGCTTGGATTGGGAATCGCGTCCGTTGCGCGAGCTGCCGCCAGCTTTTTTATGTGCCATGAAAATCTCCTTTAAGCGACGATGCTGTCGATCCGCAACAGCGTATAGTTTTGGCGATGCCCTTGCCGTTTCTGATAATGTTTGCGACGGCGCATCTTGAAAATCTTGACTTTCGGAGCGCGAGCGTGTTCCAACACCGTGGCTTTGACCGAAGCGCCTTCCAGAACAGGCTGACCGAGACGAACGCTATCGCCCTCCCCGACCATCAATACCTGATCGAGAACGACTTCCGCGTTCACATCCGCCGGTATCTGTTCTATTTTGAGTTTTTGGCCGGAAGTAACTCTGTATTGCTTCCCTCCGGTTTTTATGACCGCGTACATGAATGAATACTCCACAGTAAAAAATACCCGCCCGAATCGGGCAAATGAAGATTTTAATTGTTTTCCATAGGCTTTGTCAAAACTAGAGAGGGTATCCGCAATCCAGCAAAAACGTGAGCATATATGCGCCCGCAAATATGTTGTCGTTGCCAAAAATAAAAAAGCGGAAATTTTCCGCTTTTTTATTCAATGATGCATTCTCCGTTCAATGTTCTTTAGCCTTGAACATGCGGATGCCATCAACCATCGTGCCAATCACCGATTCTTTGCCCATGATATCCTCACGAAACACCATGTAGATATGCACCATCGAAAACAGAAGCAAATACCACATCATCAGGTGATGAAGCGTACGCACAGCTTGAGGCTCGTCCAGCGCCACATGCGCCCAACCGAATAATGCCATCCAGCCATCGCCCCACGCCCATTGCTGCGCATAGAGCGCAAAGCCCGTCACGATGATCACCACGCTTCCTAGCACGAACATCGCAAACATCGCGATCTGCGCCAGTGGATTATGCCCAACCCAAGAAGGCGCTTCTTTTTTTAAGAACAAGTAATACATCGCCTGATCCCATAGTCCCTTCCACCAATTGAGACTCCATACCGGCGGCAGAAAAATATCGCGCGAATGATGATTACCGACGATCGCCCAGTAAAGACGCATCAAAAAGGCAATCGTGAAAATCATTGCGCACGAGAAATGGATGATGCGAATCCACGCGAACACATAAATGAATGTCGCCTCGCCACCGACGTAAATCGCGGGCGGCGGCGCTCCGATCAGATAGCCGGTCACCGCCAGCGGCAACATCATGATGACCGTGATCCAATGCCATAAGCGCACCGGCGCTTGGTAGACATAGATATTCTCTATCGGTCCCGGCAATACTCGTCCTGAATATTTTTCAATTTCCATGAGGACTCCTCAGCATACTTTGACTTTGACCAGTTCCTCGCCTTTGTCGTTCAGAACATGCGTTGCGCAAGCCAAGCAAGGGTCGAAACTGTGAATGGTGCGCAGAATTTCCAAAGGCTGGCTCGGATCAGCCATCGGCGTATTCAGCAGAGCTGCTTCGTAAGCGCCGATTTGTCCCTGCGGGTCGCGCGGGCTGGCGTTCCACGTCGTCGGAACGACCGCTTGATAGCCATCGATCCGCGTATCCTTGATCTTGATGTAGTGCGCCAACGCGCCACGCGGCGCTTCGCAAGGACCCGCGCCCTTGCATTCTTTCGCCCATGTGGAAGGTTCCCATTTTTCGGTATTGGCAGTCGCCATATCGCCCGCTTTGATGTTGGCGATCAACTCATTATAGAAATGCTTCATCTTGCGCGCCGACCATTGCGCTTCCAATCCGCGCGCCGCCGTACGACCGAGCGTAGAAAAGAGCGCGGTAATCGGCAAGCCCAGTCTGCCGAGCAAACCATCGACTTGATCCTTGATTTCTTCGTTACCGCGCGCGTAAGCGACCACATAACGGGCAAGCGGACCGACTTCCATCGGCAGACCGCGCCAACGCGGCGCTTTGACCCAGGAATACTTGGCGCTCTCGTCAACTTCTTGAATATCGGTACGCGTTCCTTTAGTGTTTCCGCCCAATACAAAATTCGGTTCGGTCACGCCGTCGAACGGATGCAATCCTTTCGTTTCATCGGCGTATTTGTACCAGGAATGGGAAACCCATTCTTGAATCTGCTCGGGGTCTTTGAGATCGACATCCTGGACTTCGTTCAAGTTGCCATTCACGATGACGCCGGAAGGCACAAGCAGATTGTCGTTGGTGTGTGCCCCCGGATCGATCGGATATTCACCGTACGACATCAAGTTTTGGCTCGAAATCCCGCCGCCGAATCCCCAGTCTTTATAAAAACCGGCGATAGCAATCAGATCGGGGATGTACACCTGCTCGATGAATTCGATGGTTTCTTCGCAAATGTCGCGCACCAGATTGAGATAGAACTCGTTGACCGCGCCGACTGCGCCTGCGCCGTCGAGGTTGATCGGCGACGGCACACCGCCAACCAGCCAATTCGGGTGTGGATTTTTGCCACCGAAAATCGTGTGAATCTTGATAATCTTCGTTTGGAAATCCAACGCCTCGAGGTAATGCGTGACCGCTATCAGATTGACTTCGGGCGGCAAACGGTACGCGGGATGTCCCCAATACGCGTTGGCGAAGATACCAAGTTGTCCGCTTTCGACGAATTTTTTCAAGCGATTCTGCACATCGCGGAAATAACCGGGCGACGAATTGCGCCATGACGAGATCGACTGCTGTAACTGCGACGTACGCCGCGGATCAGCGCTCAACGCCGACACCACATCGACCCAATCCAAAGCGTGCAGATGGTAAAAATGCACGAGATGATCTTGCGCGTAAAGCGTCGATAACATCAAATTACGAATGATGTTCGCGTTTCTGGGGATCACGATGCCCAGCGCGTCCTCGACAGCGCGCACGCAAGAAAGCGCGTGCACCCCCGTGCATACGCCGCAAATGCGCTCGACGAACGCCCAAGCGTCGCGCGGATCGCGTCCCTTGAGAATCACTTCCAAGCCGCGCCACATCGTTCCGGTGGAAACGGCATTGCGAATCACGTTGTTTTCATCAACATTGACTTCGATACGAAGGTGTCCTTCGATCCGCGTAATCGGATCGACGACAACGCGCCGCCCACTGTTATTCAGCGTGAAACCTTGCGTTTGATATGGATAATTCGCCATGATTGTTTACTCCTTCGTTGCCAACTTGTCATTGCTCGATTTACTGCGCGCCTGCTTGACGACAGATGCCGCCGCATGCGCAGCAATTGCGGCGCCAGTCACGGCGGCGGCGGTCAGACCGACCTTATCCGCAGTGCTTTCGATACCGCCCCAGCCTGGCGGCAGGATCGTCGGCAGATGTTCGTAGAACGAACCTTTATCCCAGAAATTGTCTTCCGAGCATCCGATGCAACCGTGTCCCGATTGGATCGGGAACGATAAGCCGTCGTTCCAGCGCACCGTCGAACAAGCGTTGTACGTCGTCGGACCTTTACAGCCTAACTTATATAAGCAATACCCCATGCGCGCGCCGTCGTCGTCGAACTTCTCGGCGAACTGTCCCGCGTCGAAATGCGGACGGCGATAACATTTATCGTGAATACGCTGGCTGTAAAACATCTTAGGACGTCCTTGCAGATCGAGCTGTGGCAAACGCTCATAAGTAATCATGAACGTGATGATCGCCGTCATCACTTCGGGAATCGGCGGACACCCCGGCACTTTAATGATCGTTTTGCCCAAACCGCGCAAACTCTTATGCACGGGTTCGGCGCCACTCGGGTTCGGTTTCGCCGCTTGAACACAACCCCACGCCGCGCATGATCCCCATGAAATGACCGCGTGACAATCTTTTGCGACATGGCGTAATTTTTCGATAAATGGCTTGCCATTGGGAATACAGTACACGCCATCATCGGCAACGGAAGCGTTGCCTTCGACCGCCAAAATATAACGTCCTTTGTATTTCTCGATAGTTCGCTCAAGATGTTCCTCCGCCTGATGTCCGGCTGCCGCCATGATCGTATCGTCGTAATCAAGCGAAATCATCGACAGCACAACATCTTTCGCCAGCGGATGCGACGAGCGAATGAAAGCTTCGGTACAGCAAGTGCATTCCAGACCATGCAGCCAGATGACGGGAACGCGCTCCTTAGTCTGCAACGCTTGCGCGATTTCCTGCGCGCCTACTTCGGATAAACCGAGCGAAGCGGCGGTCAGACTGCAAAATTGGAGAAAACTGCGACGGGAAATGCCTTGTCGGCGAAAGAGTTCATAATAGGTTTCAGACATTTTCTTTCCTTGAAATGAAGCGCTCTGGATTGTTCAGAAAAACGCGGTGATCACCAGAATACATAAACACGCTTCCGCGTTGTTCGCATTAAACCCGATTTCTTTACTATGTTTATTGATCTGCATCAATGCATCGGCAAAGACTCACCACTATTCGCAAAATGACGATATGGAGTTTACGCAAAATTGACGTATCTAAATATTACTTCAATTGTGGATAACGCGACGTAAATGAACAACAAGTTTATAATTAACACTCAATGTGTGGTTATCTCAGGCATTGCCGACTAAAAACGCAGTTATATTTCGACGTTGTCAATCAATCTCGCTTTGCCCAAAGTCGCCGCCGCCAACACCACCAGCGATTCGCGCTCGTCTACAGGTGGCAGCAAATCTTTGCGGCGGCGTATCGCGACATAATCCGGTTTCCAGCCATGTCGCGCCAGTTCACGTACCGCGTCGCTTTCCAGTTCCGAAAAATTGCGTGTACCTGATCGCACGCATTGACGGCAATGATCGAGTACACGATAAAGGCGTGGCGCTTCCGAGCGCTCCGCCAACGAAAGATAATGATTGCGCGATGACAACGCCAGACCATCTACCGCGCGCACCGTTTCCACAGCCACGATACTTATCGGCAACGACAACTCGCGTACCATGTCGTCCAATATAATCAACTGTTGATAATCTTTCTTGCCGAACAACGCTACATCCGGCAGAACGATGTTGAATAGTTTCAGCACGACTGTCGTGACGCCGCGAAAATGTCCAGCGCGAAATGCCCCTTCCAAAATAGACGCTTGTTCCGGCGGAGGAACGACATAGTATCGCTGCGGCGACGAATACATTTCCGTTTCCGCAGGCGCAAACACATGCGCGGCACCCGCCTCTTCCAACATCTGCAAATCCCGCTCGATGGTACGCGGATAATGATCGAAATCTTCGTGTTCGCCGAATTGCAGGCGGTTGACGAAAATACTGACGAATACTTGATCCGCTCTTTGGACGGCTTCGCGCACCAGCGCAATATGTCCTTCATGCAAGTTGCCCATCGTCGGCACGAGCGCAACCCGTCCGGCGCTTTGACGGGCGACGCGTAATTCGGCAATAGCGCGATGTATCCGCATCAACCAATATTCGTTTAATAAGAATGCTCAACGGACGGGAAACTGCCGTCACGCACGGCGCGCCCATAACTGACGACTGCCTCTTCAATACTGCCCGCGCCTGCCATGAAGTTACGCGCAAATCGCGGTGATTTTTTGTGATAAATACCGAGTATGTCGTACAACACCAGCACTTGCCCGTCGCAATGCGCGCCCGCGCCGATACCTATCGTTGCCATTGTCGTCAAACTTTCGGTGATTTCGCGGCTCAACGCGGCAGGTAACATCTCCAGCACAATCAACGCCGCGCCCGCTTGCTCCAGCGCCAACGCGTCTGCTTTGAGGCGCGCCGCCGCAGCGTCGTCGCTTCCTTGCACACGATAACCGCCCAACTGATGCACCGCCTGCGGTCGCAATCCAATATGAGCGCAGACCGGCACGCCGCGCTCGACCAAAAAGCGCACCGTCTCGGCGATGTATTCGCCACCTTCGAGTTTTACCATCTGCGCACCTGCCGCCATCAATTTCGCGGCATGGCGCATCGCCTGCTGCGGAGTTTCCTGATAAGCGCCGAAAGGCATATCGGTAGCGATCAACATTCGGCGGCTGCCGCGCGCGACACACTCGGTATGGTAAATCATCTGCTCCAACGTCACCGGCAACGTCGATGGATGTCCCTGCAACGCATTGCCCAACGAATCGCCGACCAGCGCGATATCGACACCGGTGCGCTCGAGCAGCGCGGCGAAGCTCGCGTCGTAGCAAGTCAACATGACGATCTTCCTTCCTTCGTCACGCATTTTCTTCAAGGTCGTCAACGTCACGGGGTTACTGGAATTGGGATAGTTCATGAGGTTTCCTTCTTATCGCTCCATTATTCGACGAACCACGCCGCGACATAAGCTGCTTTCCTATTCGCTATGCGCTGATAATGGCGACACATGGTAAAGATGATGACTATTTCTTCAGCAGTTCCGGCAATTCTCCGCTCTCGTACATCTCTCTCACGATATCGCAACCGCCGATAAATTCGCCGTCGATATAAAGCTGCGGGATGGTCGGCCATTGCGCGTATTCTTTGATGCCTTGCCGAATTTCATCATCGTCAAGCACGTTTATTGCCAGATAATCATCCACGTCCATATGCTTGAGGATTTCGACCACCATCGCGGAAAAACCGCACATCGGCATCGCGGGCGTTCCCTTCATATAAAGCACAACGGGATTCTCCGTGACTTGCGCGTGAATTTTTTTCTGAACGCTCATCGAAATACTCCTAAAAAACGTGCCGCCGTATCCTTAATCCTCGATGAGGAGCTTACGGCATCTGTATCTTTCCACCACCACCCAGTCCGCCCAAACCGCCCAAACCCCCGGGTAACCCGCCGCCTGCTGGCGGAATCACCAATGAAGACGCCGCTTGCCGTCGCAGCTCCTGCAATTCTTGCACGGTGCGCTCGACAGCTTCTTTCGCCGCTTCTTTGTATCCCGCAACCGCTTCCTCAAGCGTTTTGGCGGGAATGTCAAACGCCACCGGCAATGTGCCGATGGTGCTCATCAGTTGCGCCTCGCCCGAATAAATCGTCTCGCGGCTGGTATCGGCGCTGCCGTCCGTTTTTACCGGATGCAGTACGCGCAAAACGCCTACTCTACGGTCGGTCAACACTTCCTCCCGATACAATGCCGCGCCGTTAATGGAAATTTCCGGCAATCGTTGATTATTGAACGTGGTGCTCATAACAGACTCTCATATGGAAAGTTAATATTATCGGGACGATTCTATCATACGGCTGCTCCATTCGTTTACTTCCGCGCGAACGGGGCGCGTCAATCATTGAGCGCATCGTGATTTTCCGACGTATCGTTTTCTTTAGGTGCGCGTTCCTTCGCTTCCTTATCGTCAAGATAAGCCTTGACCGCTTCTCTCATGAATTGCGCTTCATCGGCGCTGACGCCATGAATATACTCCAACCGCTCAATCATCGGCAATATTTCCTGATATCGACGCGCAGCGATCAACGCCCGCAATTCGATTTTCAACGCAGCGCTATGCAACCCGCTTTGTTCCCGCATTTCGCGCAACAATTTCAACGCGCGCTCCGGTTCGTTTTTGACCAACAGCAGTTCCGCTTCCAGCAACGCGCGCGTTACCTCGCACATCGTCGCCGACAATGCGTCGCTATGAATCAAAGATTCGGCTGTCTCGATATCTTTCGTTCTCAACGCCGTTTCCGCGCCGATGACCGCAGTCAATGGATACATTTCAGGAAAAGCAAGCAATTTTTTCGTCTTTTTTCGCGCGTCATCATAGCGTTCGCGCTGCAATTCAAAAAAGAGTTCGCTCTGTAATTTGAATATCTTCTCACTCGTTTTGTGCTCACGGTACGTCCGCCACCATTGCGGCAACTGTTTGATGTTACGTATCATCCGTATCAAATAATAGAATATCAGCAGACTAATCACCCACGCGATGATGAAAAAATTCAAGCTGGATTCAAAACGAAATAGCGGCGCGGCGACTTGCACATAACCATCGTTCGACCGCGCAAAGATGCCAATCGCTACGGCAAAAGCGATGATCAGCAAAAGTCGGAACAAAAATTTCATGGCATCACATCAATATTGGTTTTTGATTATTGGAACGATTCCGCGCTATGGGTTTGCGTCGCCCGCCATACGCGCAACGCATCGACCGTTTTCGACACGTCGGGCGGCGACACCGTTATCGGCGACGCCACCAAATCACTCAACATTTTTTGCAAGGCGGCGACATGCGCGTCGTCGTTGTCAAAATGATCGCTCAACCACGAACTCAACGCAATCGCTTCGCCGCGTGTCGCTGATTGCCGCGTCAAGATCATCATCCGCAACGTCAACAGCCGCAAACGCAATTCCTGCCGATCCAGCGCCACGTCAGCAGCGACGATACCCCGACTTTCGAGTTGCCCGATTTGCACGCGCACCATCGAAAGGATGGTGTCTTTCACGCCCTGCCACCAATAGCGCCAACCAGACATTTCCTCTCTTTCCGAAGACCGCGTAGCGGGCATCGTTGTCGGAAGATCGTAGGGCGTCATCGTTTCCGTCGTCTCCAGCGACTGATCCAGTTTAACGAGAAAATCGCGCGCGTCGAACGCCGGCGCGCGCTGCAATACCTCGATATCTTGCGTCAACGCTACACGCACATCCGCGAGATCGGCGCGATCCAATGTCGCCAGTTCATTGTCCGCTTCCTGCAACGCGCTCAACGCCGTTTGTACATTGCCGGTCGTCGCTAATTGTTGCTCGGCAAAACGTACGCGATATTCGACTTCGCGCATCGTGATTTCATCGCGCGCCGGCAGCGACTGCATATACAGTTTCTTTATCGCCTGCTGCTCAGTCTGCGTCTGATTGATGCGCGCGTCGAGCGCGGTCAAGCGTTCCTGCAACAAACGTTGACCGCTGATATATTGGTTTTCCAGATTTTCCTGATGTTGGCGTACCGACTCGAGTTTGGTCAAACGCTGCGCTGTATCGGTTTGCCACGCATTATCGTTTTTCTTGTTCTCTTGCCACACATAAAACTGCGCGGCGGCAAGCGCCAACACTGCCAGCCACAACAAAGCCATCATCCCTTTATTGCCGAATTGCCCGGACGCGCTCCGGCGCGGCGGCGTTTCGGCGAACGGTTCAGCCGACGTGTCGTTTGCTGAAACCTTTTCCGCGTCCTTCACCCGCGCAACGTCTTCGTCGTGTGTCTTTTCAGAAGTATCTTGCATTGTCATTGTCGATTTACATTGTTCCGAAAGTAAACATTCATGACGCCGATCAACTCATCGTCGCCGCCCGCCGCGATCACCGGCTTCCATGAATACGCCGCCGCCCGTTTACCGATTCGCGGATGAATCACAAAAGCCGGAAGCTGCTTCAACCTGTCGAGCGTCCGCTCGTCCAGCATCCGCTCCAGATTTTCAACCGCCTCTCCCGCAGTAAAAACGATACCGTCGAGTTTAGCCTGTCCCAGCTTTTGCCGCAAACATTCCGATGGCGGCGGAGGTAATGTCCGCCGATAACACGCCACGCGCGTGACAGTCGCGCCGCGCTCGGTCAAAACTTCGGCGAAGTGTTCCCGTCCGCTCTCGCCGCGAAAAATCACAACACGCTTTCCTCGCATATCCCGCAACAGCGGCAACATCAGCAGCCCCTCGCTATCGAAACACGCCGCCGGCATGACGATTTGCGCTTCCGGCACATCGCGCGCGCGCAACGCTTTTGCCGTCCCCGCTCCGGGTGCCAATACCGTCATGCTCACGGGCAACGATAGACCGCCGGAGAGCGCGTATTCGACCGCGTTTGCCGATACGAACATCGCAAAATCGTAAGACGCAATCTCGGCTCGCGCTCGTTTCAGCGCACTGTCATCTTGTAACGGCATGACGGCGATTGCCGGCAACGACAACGGTTCGGCGCCGAAACGCAATAGACGCGCCGCCAAGCCATCTGCCTGCCGCTCGGGACGGGTAATCACGATCACGCGCCCCGAAAGCCCGTCTCGTTCCATCCTAACGTCCTCCTGCATCCACGTAAATTCATTCCGCCAACAAGCGCGTAACGCCGCGCGCGATGAATTCTTCAGCGAGCGCCAAGCCTTGCGCTTCGGCTTGCTCGACCGTCGTCACCGCCATCTGATTTTCACCGCGCATCACTTCTTCGCCTTTGAGATCGGCGACCAACGCCCGCAACCACAATCGTCCACCGTCATGCGCCGCGTGCGCCGCGAGCGGCGTCCGGCAACTGCCGCCCAACTTCCGCGAAAAAGCGCGTTCGGCACTCACCGCCAATGTGGTCGGCATGTCGATCAACGGGCGTAAGCAGGCGATCACATCGCCGCGGTCGCTGCGGCATTCTAAACCGAGTGCGCCTTGTCCCGCCGCAGGCAAGCTATCTTCGACATCGAGCAATGCCGCAATACGCCCGCCAAAGCCCAAGCGCAGCAAACCCGCCGCCGCCAGGATGATCACGTCGTACAATCCCTCATCGAGTTTTCGCAAACGGGTGTTGACGTTTCCGCGCAACGGACGAATCTCCAGATGCGGATAACGTTCACGCAACTGCACTTCCCGGCGCAAACTGGAGGTGCCGACCACCGCGCCCGTCGGCAACTGCGCCAGCGCGGTATAGCGCGACGAGACCAGCGCGTCGCGCGGGTCTTCCCGCGCGCTCACCGCCGCCAGCGTGAATCCGTCGGGCAATACCATCGGCACGTCTTTCAGCGAATGCACGGCGAAGTCAGCTTGTCCGCTTTCCATCGCCACTTCCAACTCTTTGATGAACAATCCTTTGCCGCCTATCGCCGCCAAAGGACGGTCGAGAATCTGATCGCCCTGAGTCGTCATCCCCAATAGCGCGATTTCCATTTCGGGATAAAGCGCCTGCAAACGATCACGCACATGGCGCGCCTGCCAAAGCGCCAAAGCGGATTCACGGGTGGCAATCGTCAAACGTTTCATCAGTACCTTTCAAAAAACATATCGGCGATATGCTGATACGACAGCCGTGATTTTAGCATTTTGCGCGATCCGGCGTTTTTGGCATGTGCCGTTCCAGGAATGACAGAGAGGCGTCGCCGCGTTATGATATCTTCCATGTCCCCTGCCGCCGACACCATCTCCACTACCGACCGCCACGCGGCGGCGACCCGCAGCACGCTGGTCAGCGTCTCGGTTAATTTCACGTTATCGACGGCGCAGATCATCATCGGTTTTTTCGCGCATTCACAATCGCTGATCGCCGACGGCTTTCATACGCTGACCGATCTGTTCGCCGACTTCGTCGTGCTTGGCGCGAACCGCATCAGCAGAAAAAAGGCAGATGACAATCATCCCTACGGACACGCCCGGTTTGAAAACGCCGCTTCGATGATTCTCGGCATTTTGCTGATCATCGCCGGTCTTGGCATGTTGCTCGCCGCCGCCCGAAAATTTACCGCCCCCGATCTGATCCCGCGAGTGCATCAGATCGCGCTCTATGCGGCACTGGTCGTCATCGTCGCCAAAGAACTGCTGTTCCGCTACATGATTCGCGTCGCCAAGCGTGTTAATTCTTCAATGCTGATTGCCAACGCTTGGCATGCGCGTTCCGATGCGGCAAGCTCGGTAGTCGTCGCGCTCGGCATTACCGGAAACCTCGTCGGATACACTTTTTTTGATCCGTTGGCGGCGGCGCTGGTTGGCTTTCTGATCTGCCGCACCGGCGGCAAGTTCGTATGGGACGCGCTGGCGCGGCTGACCGACCGCGGCTTGTCGTCCGAAGAACTCGCCGCCGTCAAGACTACGCTGGAAGAAACGCCGGGCGTGATCGGCGTACATGATTTGCGCACCCGCTTCATGGGTGACGACGTATTGATCGACGCGCATCTGCTCGTCGATAACACGCTTACCGTTTCCGAAGGGCATCTTATCGCCGCCAATGCGCGCAAGCGCGCGCTTGCTCGTCACAACGCGCTTGACGTGTTGGCGCATATCGATTCGGAAGACGATAGCGGCGGCGACGCTTTCCCCGACCTGCCTGATCGCGGCGCCATCATCGCGGTGATCGGTGACTTATATCAAGACCTCAACCTCGATATCCATATCCACTATCTGCGCGATCAAATCGAGATTGAACTCATCGTGAAGAAAAAACGGCTCGCCGATCGAGACAACCGTCAGAAAATCACCGCCGCTATCGCCCGACTGAAACACGAATTGCCGATGCTGCGCCGCGTGCGTTTATTGGCAGATATGGACGACGACGTCCTTGAACGGTTCGACTGACATCGCATCATGAAAAAGATGTTCATCTCCCGAATCCCGTGTCGCCTTTTCGAAACGCTATTATTGATCGGTTGCGTCATCCTCTTTTTATTGATTCTATTATTGCGTGAACACTGGCTGGAACGGTTGACCGCCGATATGCGCGTTTACGGCGCGTTGATCGGCGGTCTCGGCGCCGCCGTCGCCACCGCCTTCGGCACATTTCCGATTTTGTTCTCGCGCCAAATCAGCGAACGCATCATGGACGCCATGCTTGGTTTTGGCGCCGGCGTGATGCTCGCCGCCAGCGCCTTCTCGTTGATCATTCCCGGACTCGCCGCCGCCCAAGCCAATGGACATGGCGTATGGGGCGCCAGTTTGATCGTCTCCGGCGGTTTGCTGCTCGGCGCGATGCTGTTGCTACTGATGGAACATTCCCTTCCGCACGAACACTTCGTCAAAGGCGTCGAGGGCGCTTCGTCGAAAACGTTGCGCCGTGTTTGGATGTTTGTGTTTGCCATCGCGTTGCACAATCTTCCCGAAGGGCTTGCCATCGGCGTCGCCTTTGGCGGCGGCAATACCGTCGAAGCCAGCGCGCTGACTGCGGGCATTGCCATTCAAGACATTCCTGAAGGGTTGGTCGTCGCGCTGGCGTTACTCGGCGCGGGATACCGACGCGCCATTTGCATCGCCATTGGCGCGGGTTCGGGATTGATTGAACCATTCGGCGCGATCATTGGCGCGGTCATCGTTACTTTCTCAGCGCAAATTCTCCCCTGGGGATTGGGTTTTGCCGCCGGCGCGATGCTGTTCGTCATCAGCCACGAAATCATCCCCGAATCGCATCGCAAAGGACACGAATCTTATGCCACCATCGGCTTGATGCTCGGTTTCGCGCTGATGATGACTCTGGATACAGCATTGGGGTAAGATGTCATCTGTCGCAAATTCGTTTTTTGCTATGAACCGCTCAATTTTTTTCATTCTTTTCGTGTTGCTTGCCAGTTTGACGGGCTGCGCGTCCACAGAAACCCGTCCCGACGACGCGCTGATTTCCAGCAATATCATGCTTACCGAAGCGCAAACCGGCAAAGAAATTTTGGCGCAAGTCGGACAACAAATCGATATCCGCCTGCCGAGTAACCGCAGTACTGGCTACCAATGGACACAAACCGAACCGATGCGCGGCGCGTTGCGTGACGCCAGTCCGCTCTATGAACCGACCAATCCTGAAGTTTTGGGTAGCGGCGGAACGGATGTGTTCCATTTCACCGCCGCCCGTCCGGGAAAACAGGCGCTGAAATTCGAATACGCCCGCACATGGGTCGGCAGTCCGCCCGCGTCGCAAAAAGTAAATTACGTAATCATTGTCGAATAAGCGCGAAAGCGGATTCAGAGCCAGAAGACCGACAAGCCCAGCCGGGACGGAATGCGCATCACCAGCGGCGGCGCGAAACAAAGCGAAGCGAAACCGCAGGACAATGACGTCTTCTTTAATCCAAACTCCGCAGAAGTAAAATCATCGGGGTTCAATTCCTTTGCGTTTCGATTCGCTGAACGCTATCCGAACCCAAGCAAGCGCCAGTAACACAATGAACGCATGGATTGAAACAGGTGGCTTGATCAACACTTTGCTGGAAAACCGCCGTCGCGCCCTCATACGAGCGCGTGGATTGAAACAGCAAACTCGTCCCGGCGGCAAGCAACGAAAACGAGGACGCGCCGCTCGGGGCTCCGCGCCGCCCGAATACCCCGCGTTTCACACTTGCAAGTCCTCTCACGAAAACAAAAAGGCGGAATTTTCCGCCTTTTTGTTTAACTTTTCGTTAAATCACTTCTGTCCTCTGTCCTCTGTCCTCTGAACCCAACCCCCGCCACTCCCAACGCCAGCAGCAGCGCGAGCGATATGGGCAGAACAGGAATAGGAGCGGGCGGCGCTTTGTATTCAAACGCGCCCAGTGAACGTTCCGCCGTTGTTGTAGCGCGAGTGACGCCGCGCTGATCGAGCGTGGCGTCCTCCCATGTTGCCGTCACCGGCGTTGACGAAAAATCGATGACGAGCATCCGCGAGGTCGCGCCACCTGGATCTACCGCGCCAATCGCCGGGCTGCCCGCCGGTAATGCCAGCGTTGGCGTTGGTCCGCCGTTGTCGGCAAGCGTCGTTTCGACAATAGCGCCAATCGCGCCGCTGCCGCCGGAAACAGGACTTACGCCATTGCAGCTTGTCGTATCCGCGCCGTTCACCCATTCGATGTTGTAACTTCCGCCGATGCTGCCCGCGTCACCAACCGCGCACAATGTCGGCGCGTCGGCAAGGTCGGTGCTGGAAAGGATGAGGCTGTTGTCAATGCGGGCATTGCCGCTACCTTGATGGTAGATCGCCGCGCCACTTGTGGTCGCGCTATTGTCGAGCAGTGTCAGGTGACTGGCTTTGAGAGTCACCACGGCACAAATCGCGCCGCCGTCGCCGTTGTTGGCTTGATTGCCTTCAAATGTGCTGTTGCTGATATTGGCGTTGATGGTAAAAATCGCGCCGCCGTTATAGCTTGCCTGATTGTTCTCGAATGTGCTGTTGCTGACATTGGCGGTGGTGGAGTAGGCATAAATCGCGCCGCCGTTGCCGCCGGCATGATTGTTCTTGAATGTGCTGCCGCTGACATTGACGAAACCGGCACGAATCGCGCCGCCGTTGCCGAAGCTGGTCTGATTGCCTTCAAATGTGCTGTTGCTGACATTGACGGTACCGACGGTATAAATCGCGCCGCCGTGGTTGGGGCCTGTTACAC
>JAISYH010000031.1 GCA_031270015.1 Burkholderiales bacterium
GCTCCACGCCAAAGCCGCTTGCCGAGTTCAAGCCGTCCCGTGCCATCAGGATAATCAAAACCGTGGAACATCACGCCAAAATCGATTTCACCGTAATTGTCATAAAACCCAATGCCATCACCGAAAACGCAGGGTTCGACATAAGCCTGGCATTCGCGCGTCCCGAGAAAAATGTCGCGTCGCCCGCCTTTCGTTACACACCGTTTGGCAATATTGTGGTGCTTGTTTTCGTCGCGGTCGCTTTTCAGTTCCCTACGGTGTTCGTTCCATTCGAAATGGGCAAGCACCTGATACTCTACATCGCGCAGATAGGTATAGTAAGACAGGTCGTTCCCACCATTCATTTTCAAAGGTTTGACTCCTTTAGACTCGGTCTGGATTTTTTTCATCACGCGCACGGCGTCAATGATCCAACGGAAGGTCGGTTTCCAATAAATGCTTTCGGCAATGCCGACGAGCGCCTGGTAGGTCGGAACCTGATAGGAAAATTTCTCACCACCCACCCGTGTGACAGGGTCAGAGAAAAGGGCGTAGCGCCCAAAAACCTTGTATTCGATTGAGTTACGTTTTTTGTCCATTGTCATCATCCTACCATGGTTTCAGAATTTTAGGTTCAGACAGCAATCCGAATTCATCCGCGTCATACCAGATTGAAGCGAGAAAATAAAAAGTTTCGTCAACGGCGCGGATCGCGTGAGCGTCAAACAGTTTTTGTAGCACGTACGAATAAACGGAGACTGTGTAGCGCTGCAATTTCTTGAGAATTCGGATACGCTCTTTCGGATCAAAGGTTTTCTCGAACGCGAGGACAAGTTGCTGCGCTTCGCCGTAAGGGACGACGATGCCAATCTGACCGCCGTCAATGACTGAAAAAGCTGCGGCGGCTGTTTGAAAAGCCGCGGGCACCCCTTGGTAGCGCTCACCATTCCTGTTTTTGTACGCTTGCGTTCCAAGTGGATTATCATTGAGTAGATTGTAAATCGTAGACTTGGAATTTCCGCGTTTGTCCCATTCGATGACATAATCCATCTTGTTTTTCTGTTCGCAGAAATAATATTTGTAAAACAAATTCAAAGCAGCAGTGTCCAGCAAATTCTCCCCATTCGTTTCATCAATCACTCTCGCTGTTTTCCCCTTTCCATCCGCGATTTCCGGCAAGCGACTGAGTTTTTCGTCCTTTACATCCACCACGAAGACGGTTTGCGGTACGGGAATTTCGGCATTACGGTTGCAACGTCCAGCGGCTTGAACGATGCTGTCCAGCCCCGCCTTGGCGCGAATCACGCAAGCGAAGGAAATGTCCACGCCCGCCTCGATGAGTTGGGTGCTGACGCATAGAGTTGGACGCTTCGCATCAAGAGCACACCGAAGGCGGTCGAGGACATCCATGCGATGAGCTGGGCAAAGGTCGGTCGTCAGGAAAGCCTTTTCACCATCGAATTCATTGCATTTCTCGAATACGGCACGAGCATCTGCCTTGGTGTTGAGAATGACAAGCGTGCTCTTGTCCCTGTCGAGTTGTTGCTCCGCCAGTGCGGCAATTTGTTCATAATTCATCGAGGCTTGCGTTCCATCATCGACACGAACGCGCGTGAAAACATTTACTTCTTCTGGCGTGAGAGAAACGAGCGCCGGGTCTGTCGACAAATGAACCGGACGTTCTGCCTTATCCAAGTGAGGTTGCGTGGCGGTACATAGCAGGACGGTGGATCTACCAAAGGTCGAGAGAAAGTTTACGGCATCATTGAATAAATGAATGCATTTGATGGGCAGGGACTGAATTTCGTCGAAGATCAGAACCGCTTCGGACATGTTGTGGAATTTGCGGAGCTTCGACGCTTTGTTGCTGAAAATCGTCTCCAGGAACTGAACCATCGTCGTCAGGATGATCGGGCTATCCCAGCGAGAGGTCAACAGTTTGTATCGTGCTTCCGCATCGTCTTGTTCCTTCTCGTCTTCTTTTGCCGGAAATTCGATATTGGAGTGATGTTCCAGAATCAGGTGATCGTTCTCATCGCCAAGCGCAGCGCGGATGTTTTCTGCGGTCTGATCCAGAATCGAAAGATAGGGGATGACATAAATAATGCGTTTCAAACGATGCTTTTTTGCGTGTTCCAACGCAAATCGCAAGCTGGAAAGCGTTTTCCCGCCGCCGGTTGGCACAGACAATGTATAAATCCCCTGTTCGCGCATTCCGTTTTTCCAACACTGCTCAGAAATTGAACGCCGGATCGAATCCAATGGACTCTTGGAAGGAAATCCTTCCAGATGAGAATTCAGTTGCTTGCTCAGAACATCCCAATCGGAGACGGCAATATCGCCCGCGATCCCGGCGCTATCACACCTGTCCGCATCCACCAGACAGGAAAAGATAACCTTGGTCAGCAGATGCAACATGAAACACGGGTTTAGTTTCTTTTCCACACATTGTTTTATGAATCCGAAAATTTCTTTCTGCAGTTCCTGCTCATCCATCTTCAGTGAAATTTCTTTTTCTGCTTCTGTTTTCGACTCTTCATAATGAAGAGAATCCTCCGGTTTTTGAACCCGTGATTTCAGTAATCGCTCGCCATCTTCCGAAATGGAGTCCAACAAACCGCCATGGTGCGATGCAATCACGTTACCGATGATGTCTGACATGACGATATTGTGAATATACTCCAGTACATGCCTGGCACCCTGGAGGGCGTGAATGACCTCGCCGCGAGTCGCGTTCTCTCCATTGATGCTTCTTTGCAAATAATCTCGAAAATCCTTTGTGAATTTTCCAAGATCATGGAAACGGCATGCAACGGAAGTCGTGTATCCGACACCGAACACTTCGCCAAACAAACACCCCATTTTCTCCACGCCAGCCAGATGATCAGTAAGGAGTTGGTTGGGGCGCGCATAATATTTTTTCATGAGAAGAATCTCTTTACTCTGGCATGATCAAAGCATTGATCCAATGATTATGGCGTATGGCATACATGCTACCACTCTCAACTTTTAGGCGCAACGTTGGTTGGCATGTTGTCTGTGTGGAGTTCTACTTTGCTTTGATATTTAGGCACAATATAGACGCAGTATGGCGTGCTCGGTGGTTTTGCGCTGATACCGACGATCTAAAATCAACGACACAATCAATGTGTCACAAGGCGATGGTTCAGCATTTCAGGAAAAAACCATGCGTTCTCGATCGAGGCACCAATGCTGGAAGTATTTTCGTTCGAACGATAACTCGGTGCTTCGCTTTTTGCCCCTGCCTCTGCCACCCATAGGATCGATCATCAACTGCCGCAATCCATCGCAGCCTAACTACAGAGTTTCCACCTCGGCGCGGAAAAGCCCTGTTTAAAAAAGCGGGGATGTTTCTTTTACGGAAGTCGCCAAAACCATTTCGGTTTGGCTATTTGTCATTCTCAAAAATTCTTTTTCGGCGTTTGTCTGTCAATCTCGGAAATTCTGATATTGCAGCGGATAATCGGTAATACTTTTTTTGACCAACGCAATCGCGTTTTGCAAATCGTCGCGCTTGCCGCCCGAGACGCGCACAGCATCACCTTGAATCGACGCTTGAACTTTCATCTTGCTGTCTTTGATCAATTTGACGATCTTCTTTCCTAAATCCTGTTCGACGCCGGAACGCACCGTCACCGTTTGTTTGATCTTATTGCCGGAAATTTTTTCGACCGCGCCCTCTTTGAGCGCGCGCACATCGACATTGCGTTTGGAAAGCCGCCCGACGAGAATATCCATCACTTGACCGCGCTTGAAGTCGTCGTCAGCAAACAGCGTCAATATTTTGTCTTTATATTCGACGCGCGCGTCCGATCCTTTGAAATCGAAGCGATTGCCGATTTCTTTGTTGGCTTGATCGACGGCGTTTCTGACTTCGACCTCGTTGATTTCGGAAACAATATCAAAAGAAGGCATGATGTTAAATAATAATGAAAGATAAAAATACGGCGCCGGACCACCGTCCGCGATCCGGCGGAAAAACGATTATTTCATGGAACGCTTATGCAGCCCGGCGATCCGCAGGCGAAGCGCATTCAGTTTGATGAATCCTTCGCCATCCTTTTGGTTATACGCACCGCCGTCTTCTTCGAAAGTAACGACTTTGGTATCATATAACGAATCGCGGGGAGATACGCGCCCGACGCAAGTGACCGTTCCTTTATAAAGTTTCAGGCGAACCGTGCCGTTCACGTGTTCTTGTGAAGCGTCGATCAAGCCTTGCAAAAGCCTGCGTTCGGGGCTGAACCAATAGCCGTTGTACACCATGCGCGCGTAACGCGGCATCAAATCATCTTTCAAGGCGACCACTTCGCGGTCGAGCGTCAACGATTCCATCGCGCGATGACCTTTCAACATGATCGTCCCGCCCGGCGTTTCATAGCAACCACGCGACTTCATGCCGACATAGCGATTTTCGACCAAATCCAAACGACCGATGCCGTGTTTGCCACCGAATTTGTTCAGCGTTTGCAACACTTTGGCAGGCGTCATCGCCTTGCCATCAATGGCAACGATGTCGCCTTTCTTATATTGAAGCTCGATCACTTGCGGCGTCGCCGGCGCTTTTTCCGGAGATACGGTCGTGCGCCACATCGTTTCTTCCGGCACGAAATTCGGGTCTTCGAGGATACCTCCTTCATAGCTGATATGCAGCATGTTCGCGTCCATCGAATAAGGCGCGGCGCCTTTACGCTTTTGGAAATCGACGGGGATGCCATGTTTGTCCGCATACGCAAGTAATTTTTCGCGTGACAACAAATCCCATTCGCGCCACGGTGTGATGACTCTGATGTTCGGATTGAGCGCATACGCGCCAAGTTCAAAACGCACCTGATCATTGCCTTTGCCGGTCGCGCCATGCGAGACCGCGTCAGCTTTGGTTTTTTTGGCGATTTCGACCAAATGTTTGGCGATCAACGGGCGCGCAATCGAGGTCCCTAACAAATATTCGCCTTCGTACAATGCGTTGGCGCGAAACATCGGGAATACGAAATCGCGGACAAATTCTTCGCGTAAATCTTCGATAAAAATATTTTCTTTTTTTATGCCTAGCCGCAACGCTTTTTTGCGCGCAGGCTCTAATTCTTCACCTTGACCGATGTCTGCTGTAAAGGTCACGACTTCACATCGATAGGTATCTTGCAACCATTTGAGGATCACCGAAGTATCGAGTCCGCCCGAATACGCCAACACCACCCGTTTAATCTTGCTCATGAGAATCCTTTGAATATTTCAATCAACTGCCGCCGACGGAAAGGCGACGAATCAAACCGAGAAAAAATCGACCAGTGTGTCCGCCACACAATACCCATAAGGCGGTTCTGCTCGGTACCGGAACCGCAACGCTCATTTTAATCCGTTTTAATTCGCCCTAACAGCAAAAATTCGATCAATGCCTTTTGCGCGTGCAAACGGTTTTCCGCCTCTTCCCAAACGAGACTTTGCGCGCCGTCGATCACGTCGGCGGTGACTTCCTCGCCGCGATGCGCGGGCAAACAATGCATGAACACGGCGTCCGCCGCGGCATGACGCATCAATTCCGCGTTGACCTGAAACCCTTCAAAGGCACGAAATCGTTTCTCGTTTTCCGCTTCCTGTCCCATACTGACCCAAACGTCAGTGGTAACGATCGCCGCGCCGCGCACCGCGTCGGCGGGGTCGGCGCACCATTGCAAACAGTCCTTTTCGTTTTCAGACAAACGCGACAAATCGACGCGATAACCATCAGGCGCGGCGTAACGCACATTGAAACCCATGACAGAGGCGGCTTGAATCCACGAATAAAGCATATTGTTGGCGTCACCGACCCAAGCGACCGATTTTCCGGCAATGTTGCCGCGATGCTCAAAAAATGTATAAAGATCGGTCAATACCTGACAAGGATGATGCTCGTCGGTCAAGCCGTTGATGACGGGCACACGTGAATGAGCGGCGAAAGTCTCGACCATCTGCTGCTGAAAAGTTCTGATCATCACGGCGTCCGCCATGCTCGAAATCACTCGCGCCGTATCGGGGACGGGTTCGCCACGCGAAATCTGCGTATCGTTACCAGACAGGACGACCGCATTGCCCCCCAACTGCATGATGCCAATTTCAAACGAAACGCGCGTCCGCGTGGACGCTTTTTCGAAGATCATCGCAAGCGTTCTTCCTTTCAACGTATTCGCATATTGCCCCATGTGCACGCGTTCTTTCAAAAGACGCGCGCGCGAGAAAAGGTAACCGATTTCGTCGCACGTCAAATCGGCGAACGTCAAAAAGTGTTTGGGTTGCGTCGTCATGATTACAAATATCGCAAAATGTGTATTTTAACATGCGGTGTTTTGGGGGATGCAACACAGAAAAGCAATGCGTCCAAAACGCTATTGACTTCAAAGCGCCATCAACTTTTTGCCGCTTGTTTTGCTGATTGCCGATCCGCGTAAATAAACCGGATGTCAGGTAGTTCCGTGCAAAAATAATGCGCCCAGATGTAGAGATGGCTAAATGCCGCCGAAACCAACGCCGCCGGCGAAAGAAACCAAAACGCGGGAATCCACAGCATTAAAAAACCATACACATACATGGCGTTCTGAGAAAAACGAAAGATTCCTTGTTTGACGAAAGGTATATCGCGGTATGTATCCGGCTCGAAATGATCGATACCGAACGCCCGTGTGAAACCAAAATAGCGATGCACGGAATAAATCAAATAAAAAGATGGCGCGAACAAAAAACAAGCAACGATCATTCCGGCGATTCTCATATGCTCACCACCAGGCGCGCATTGCGCGTTGCTGTACGCGAGCGCGGCAATGGAAAAAAAGCGCGAAGCGAAGAATAGGATAAATATCGCCGCGTAAAGTCTGAATCCTGTTTGCGCGCCAAAATATTGACTGATCGCGTGGGTATTCAATTCCACCCGCCAGCAAAACCACACATAGAATTGGTGAAGGATCGGCACGACCGTCGCAACGATCAACCAAACGGGTGTAGCGAGTCCCAGAAAACTGCCAGAAAGCGAGATATTTTGAGACGCGATAAAAACGCCTATCAACAACACCGCCAATATCGCGCAATGAGGCAACAAACCGACGGTAAGCGAAGGCGGTTGATGAGGCACGTCTTGAAGACAATGTTTCGGCGCGACGGTCATCGTCGATGAGAGATCAAAGAAATATCTTTCGGCATTTTAATGGATTCTTCCTGCGGTCACAACCGACCCGTGAGAAAAATCATCCGGTTTATGTTTTGGAGGAAGTTTGACCGTCTTCTTTTTCGTCCAATGAATTTTATTGGTAATCTACTGATAAATAAGAAACTGCCGTGCCGTCGGCAGTTTCTTATCGTTGATTTTCAAGGCTTTTCAATTTTTCACGAAATCGATTCCCGCGCCGTCGACCACCACGCGCACGGTATCGCCGGCAACAAAGTTTCCGGAGAGCAGCGCGCGCGCCAATGGATTTTCGAGTTGCTGTTGAATCGCGCGTTTCAACGGACGGGCGCCAAACACTGGATCGAAACCGGCTTCGGCGATTTTCTGCAACGCCGCGTCGTCGATGGTAAGCGTGATGTCCATTTGCGCCAGCCTGCTTTCCAGCGCGCGCATCTGAATCTTGGCGATCTGCGCGATGTGCGCGTGATCGAGTGGATGGAAGACGACGATTTCGTCGATGCGGTTGATGAACTCCGGTCGGAAATAATTTTTTACTTCTTCCATCACCGCGTCTTTGATTGTCGTTTCTCCTTCATGGGCGTCAGTCATCTGCTGGATTCGATGTGACGCGAGATTCGAAGTCATTACGATCACCGTATTTTTGAAATCGACTGTACGCCCTTGCCCATCGGTCAACCGTCCTTCATCCAATACCTGCAACAATACATTGAATACATCAAGATGCGCTTTTTCGATCTCATCGAATAGAATCACAGAATATGGTTTTCTACGGACGGATTCGGTCAAATAACCGCCTTCCTCATAACCCACGTATCCGGGCGGCGCGCCAATCAGGCGTGCCACCGAATGTTTTTCCATGAATTCGCTCATGTCGATACGGATCAACGCTTGCTCGTTGTCGAATAAAAATTCGGCGAGCGCGCGGGTTAATTCCGTCTTGCCGACGCCGGTCGGACCCAAAAAGAGAAACGATCCATACGGACGGTTTGGATCGGATAAGCCCGAACGCGAACGGCGTACCGCATCGGCGACGAGACGTACCGCTTCGTCCTGACCGACGACGCGCCGATGCAAACGTTCTTCCATTTTCAAGAGCTTTTCACGCTCGCCTTGCATCATTTTTGAAACAGGAATACCGGTTGCGCGCGACACGACTTCGGCGATTTCTTCCACGCCAACCGAAGTCTTCAACAGCTTCGTCTCTTTCGGCGCTTCGGTATCGGCTTTTCTCAATTGTTTTTCAAGCTGCGGTAATTTCCCGTATTGCAGCTCGCTCATTGCCTGCCAATCGCCGCGCCGCCGCGCTTCTTCCATTTGAAGTTTGATTTTGTCGACTTCTTCTTTCAAATACTTGGTTCCCGCAACGTTCGCTTTTTCCGCCCTCCAGATTTCGTCCAAATTGGCGTATTCTTTTTCCAATCGCGCGATTTCTTCTTCAATCAACAGTAAACGTTTTTTCGACGCGGAATCGGTTTCTTTTTTCACGGCTTCACGCTCGATTTTCAATTGAATCAGGCGTCGGTCGAGCTTATCCATCGCTTCCGGCTTGGAATCGATTTCCATTTTGATACGCGCCGCCGCTTCGTCGATCAAGTCGATCGCTTTGTCCGGCAAGAAACGATCGGTGATGTAGCGGTGGGAAAGCTCTGCCGCCGCAACGATCGCCGGATCAGTAATTTCGACGCCATGATGGATCTCATAGCGCTCTCGTAAACCGCGTAAAATCGCAATCGTCGATTCGACCGTCGGTTCGTCGATCATGACTTTCTGGAAACGCCGTTCGAGCGCCGCGTCTTTCTCGATATATTTTCGGTATTCATCGAGCGTGGTCGCGCCGACGCAATGCAATTCGCCGCGAGAGAGCGCCGGTTTCAGCATGTTGCCCGCGTCCATTGCGCCTTCGGCTTTGCCGGCGCCGACCATCGTATGCAATTCGTCAATAAAAACTATCGTGCGTCCTTCATCGGCGGCAATATCCTTCAATACGGCTTTGAGCCGCTCTTCAAATTCGCCGCGGTATTTCGCGCCGGCAAGCAACGCCGCCATGTCAAGCGCCAATACACGTTTGTCTTTTAACGTTTCCGGTACTTCGCCGTTGATGATTCGCTGCGCCAAACCTTCGACAATCGCCGTTTTGCCGACGCCGGGTTCGCCGATTAAGACTGGATTATTTTTGCTGCGACGCTGCAAAATTTGAATCGTACGGCGAATTTCATCGTCGCGCCCGATCACCGGATCGAGTTTGCCCAGTTGCGCGCGCTCGGTCAAATCGAGGCAGTATTTTTTCAATGCTTCGCGTTGCGATTCCGCGTCTTGCGAATCAACGCCGCCGCCGCTTCTGATGGCATCGATTGCCTTTTCCAACGCCTTTTTATTGACGCCCGCTTCGTTCAAGATACGCCCGATGGCCTGTTTGCTCTCCACTGCCGCCAACAGGAAAAGTTCCGATGCGATGAATTGGTCGCTGCGCTTGGCAGCTTCCTTAGTGACCAAATTGAATAAATGGGTCAGATCGCGTGACATCGTAATTTCACCGCCGCCACCTTCGACCGTCGGCAATTTTGAAAGCGACGCTTGTAACGCGGTGCGAAGCTGCGCCACGTTGCCGCCCGCGCGCGCGACGAGCGACGCCGTTCCGCCGTCCTCTTGCCGCAGAAGCGCCAACAGGACATGTTGCGGCTCGATGAAGCCATGATCGGCTGCCAGCGCCGCCACCTGCGCGTCGGCAATGGCTTGTTGAAATTTGGTGGTAAGTTTGTCAAAACGCATAAAAACGCTCCTTGTCTCTGTCTCATTTTCAAATGAGGGTCGCGCGCGCTATTTCAAGTATTTTTTCCATCATCAACGCGCTAAAGACCATGATATTATGTTACGTTTGCTTTAAATAGTTTTTGCTCGTTTCCACAACGTTTCGTAAACATGATCATGCCTTTATTGCCCATTTTATTAACGATGGCGGGCTTGCTGGTCGCCTCCATTCCGCTAGCGGCGCAGGACTTTCCGCCCGATGACTATCACGGATCGTCCGCCGCCGTTTTCCCGACGGCAGAACCGCCGCGCGCGCTTTCCGCGACCGCCGAGCAAATTTTCAGCAGGGCGCAACCGAGATTGTTGCAAATCCGTACTTTGCTCAAGACGGCGCAGAAGCAATCGTCCATCGGTTCGGGCTTTCTGGTCAACGCGGATGGACTGGCGATCACTAATTACCATGTCGTTTCGCAGTACGCTTTGGAACCCAACACTTATCAACTTGAGTATGTCGCCGCCGACGGCTCGAAAGGAAAATTGTTTCTCTACGCCATCGATGTCATCAATGATCTCGCTGTCGTCCGTCCCGATGTTCCCGAGGGAACGCGCTTTCAGTTTTTTGAATTCAATCCGGCGGCGGTAAAGGGAATTCTACCAAAGGGTGAACGACTTTTTGCGATGGGAAACCCGCTCGATCTCGGTTTCACTATTGTCGAAGGTATTTATAACGGACTGGTCGAAAAAAGTTATCAAACGCGCGTGCATTTTACCGGTGCGCTCAATCCGGGCATGAGCGGCGGACCGACGGTTACTTCCGACAATCGGATCGCTGGCGTCAATGTCGCCAAGATGATACGCGGTGATCTGGTCAGCTTTCTTGTGCCCGCGGATGCTGCTTACGCGCTGCTCGGCAAAGTGCAAAACAGTGACGAAATGGACGCCGCCAATGTTCGCAAAGAAATATCGGAACAGCTTGCCGCTTGGCAAAATGAGTTTTTCGCTAAACTGAAAGAACAAGGTTTCCGTAAAGCGGTGTTTGGTCCTTACACTGCGGCGGAAAGCAACGCCGATTGGTTTAATTGCTGGGCGACCACCAACAGCGACGAACGTCCAAAACCACGCGCGCTGATCAATCGCTCGTCGTGCGATACCGGCATGCATCTTTTTCTCGCCAACGATATGTCCGCCGGTAACACGCAACTGTCTCATACTTATTTGAAAGCGCAAGACCTCAACGCGATGCAGTTCAGTGAAGTGCTGACGCGCCACGCGCAACTGTATCTGCCGTGGCGCGCGCAAAACCGCTATACCCCTTTCCGCTGCTACGAAAATTTTCTCGCGTCAAATGTGGAAACGCCGCATCGTCCGGTATTGCGCGTCACTTGGTGCGCGCGCGCGTACCGCGACATTCCCGAAATTTATGATGTTTCCGTCTTGGCGGTGACGCAAGATAATAATAAGGAAGCATTGGTGTCGAACCTTTCGCTTCATGGTGTCGGCTTCGATAACGCGTTGATGTTTACCGGCGAATTTCTCTCGACGCTTGAGGTAAATCATGATCTGGATTGAAATCCTTTCGCGCAATAAAGAATTGATCAATCGCCATCGTTCGCTGGTCGACATCGTTTCCATTGGTCGCGGTTACGATAACAATATCGTTATCGACGACCCTTACGTCGCTCCCGGTCACTTGCGTATTTACCGAAATAATGAAGGTGCAATCATCGCTAAAGATCTCGGCACGCGAAATGGGGTATTCGATGAAGCGGGAAAGAAACATGCCTCGATAGTATTGACCGGCAATAAACTGATTCGCATCGGGCAAACATGGTTACGTATCCGCGACGCTGATTTTCCTGTCGCTACCGAACGTTTGCTGTCACCGCAAATACGATTGTGGCCTTGGCTGCTTTTGTTGCTTGTGCTTGTCCCCGCTTCTATTCTACTGCCGATCTGGCTCTTGAACAGCCACGAACACTCCATCGTGTTATACCTGGGTCCGCTGATCTCGATCGGATTGATGTTCGCCATTTGGATTGGGTTATGGTCATTGGTCTCACGGTTATTCAGCGGCGCGGCGCGTTTTTCATTACATGCCATCATCGCGCTTACCGGCTTTTTGATTTCCCAATCTATCCTTTTTCTGCAGAAATGGTTGACGTTCGCGTTTTCGAGCAGCTTGATCGCGCATTATAGTTTCCCGGTTCTTTGGCTGCTTTTCGCGCTTGTCTGTTACGCGCATTTGCGCGCGATCAGCGCGAAAAACGTTAAACTCAAAGCCGCGATCGTTCTTTCGCTGGCGATTTGCGCCTGTTTGACACAATGGCTGATGAAACAAGACAATCCATTCATGCAAGAAGATTCTGCGGGAGGATACCCTTATTTGTCGCAAATGTTCCCGTCTTCGTGGCGTGTGGTTGCGCCCAAATCCGAAACCGATTTCGTATCCGAAACCAAGAAACTCAAAGGCGAACTTGATGCGCTCCGCGAGAAAGAACCGCGCAAAAGCATGTTCGACGATTTCTTCGGCGATTTCTCGGACATCGACACCTATAGCGATCCATAAGGCAAGTCCGTGTTCGACGTAAACCGTTTCTCGTCTCAACCTATTATCGTTTTTGTCATTGCGATTATTCTTTCCGCTTGTTCGCCGCAGAACGGAGATTCTCGCACGACGATCGGCGATTCGGCGAAGCGTCCGCTATTCTCGGCTTGCCGCTTGCCATCGCTGTCGATGGCGGTCGAATGCGCTAATATCACCGTTCCATTGAAACGCGATTATCCGCAAAGTCAAGAGACGATTTCGTTGCGTATCGTCCGTTTGCCCGCCAATACATTGCGTCCTGATCCCGATCCGCTGATCTTTCTCGCCGGCGGTCCCGGGCAAGCGGCGTCGGCATTGGCTCCGTTTGCTTCGGCGCTGGTTGAAATTCGCCGCACACGCGACATCTTCCTGATCGACCAACGCGGCACAGGTGAATCGTCACCATTGTCGTGCGCGGCGTTGCGTGACGATCCTGACGCAACGTTGGCGCAATCGCTTGATCAAGAAATGGTCACCCGCGTGCATCGTTGCCTTGATGAGCTACGAGCGAAGAATATCAATCCGCTCGATTACGGCACGCTTGCTTTCGTGGAGGATATTGAGGACGTACGCCGAATGTTGTCACTGAAAACTATCAATATGTGGGCAGGTAGTTACGGTACGCGCGTTGCCTTAGAGTATCTGCGTCGTTATCCCGAAAACGTGCGCACGTTAACGCTGGATGGTGTTGTCAGTCCGTCACGCTCGATCATCGCCGGCGGTTGGCAAACCCGCGAAGAACGGCTGAATGACGTTATCCGCGCATGCGCGCTTTCCGAATCGTGCGGGAAATTACAACTCGAAAAAATTCTACAAACGTTGATCACGAAATTCCCGCCATCGGGTAAAAGGACGACCATCACCAATCCTCGTACCGGCACATCGGAAACCGTACTGATCAACTTCGATACTATTATCGCATCGTTGCAATTTTTGCTCTACACGCCGGAAAACGCGGCGCTCATTCCTTATCTTATCGAACAAATCGCCGCCGATCGTTTCGAGCCGTTGGCGGCGGCGACGCAATCATTTTCGAGACAAATAGAAGGACAATTAAGCCCCGCGTTGCATTTCTCGGTTCTCTGCGCCGAAGACACGCAAATGGCGTCGCAACATTCTAATTTGTCGTTGACCCGTTCGCTGTATCGGCAATCGCTCGAAGCCTGCGCGCCTTGGCCTATCGCGGATAATTTCTCGTCAAGAATACCTGTGATCAACAACAACACCCCGGTATTATTGCTTTCTGGAACGCTCGACCCAGTGACGCCGCCCGCCTATGCCGAAGAAGTAGCGAAAACGCTCGCAAAACACCGCGCCGTCGTCGCAAAGAATCACGGACATATTATTTCTACTCAATCGTGCGCGCCATCGTTGCTCGCCGCGTTCATCAAAACGGCGGATACAAAAGACCTTCCAGAAGATTGTGTCAACCTTCTGGGAAAAAGCGCGCCTTCTTTTTTATGGTCTAATGCATTGTTTCCTGAACCATGATTGAAATTACCGCATTAAGCAAATATTTTGGTAAACGTGACGAAATCGCCGCAGTAAACTCGGTGAGCTTTACCGCGCCGTCGGCGCAAATCACCGGACTATTGGGTCCCAACGGCGCGGGAAAAACGACTCTATTACGGATGTTGTCCACTTCGTTGCTTCCTGACGGTGGCGGCGCGCTTATCGCCGGATTCGATATTGCGCGCGAGCGAGCGCAAGTCCGTAAAAAAATCGGCGTTCTGTCGGATATGCGTGGCTTATATCCGCGTTTGACCGCCTTGGAAAATATTACTTACTTCGGTACGCTTTACGGTCTTGCGCCTCAAGAATTATCCGAACGCGCCGCATTCTTGCTAGAAACACTGGAAATGACCCGACTCGCTCACCGAAAAACTGAAGGTTTTTCGCAAGGCGAGCGAATGAAGGTCGCCATCGCGCGCGCGTTGATTCATGATCCGCCAGTCATCATGCTCGACGAACCGACCAATGGTCTTGATGTAATGAGTGTGCGCGCATTACGCGCTTTTTTGCGCGCGTTGCGTGACCAAGGCAAATGCTTGATCTTTTCATCGCATGTCATGTCGGAAGTCGCTACGCTGTGCGACTCTATCTTGATCATGAACCGCGGTCGCTTGATCGCGCAAGGGCTAAGTGATGATTTTCGTAAATCGACCGGCGAAGATTCTCTCGAAGACGCTTTCTTTGCTATTCTGGAAAACGATGAACGCGCGCGGAGCGCGACATGAATATGCAATTCTCTTTTTCTTTATATCGCACTACCCGTATAGCCAGAAAAGAAGGATTGGACGCCTTCCGCGACCGACGTACATTATTGATGATCATCTTGCCAGCGCTATTCGCTGGACCATTATTTCTATTGTTGATATTCAACTTGATCGCATCGCACGGCGCGAAAGCGCAATCTCCACGTCTTGCCGTCGGTGGAGGCGAATACGCTCCCGCGTTGATCGCTTTTTTGGAACAGCAACAAGTACGTGTCGAATCGTTACCCGACGATTACGAAATTCGAATCCGGCGCGGTGAATTCGATATCGCGATGATCGTGCCGCCGAGTTTTCCTGGCGATGTTATTGCCGGACGCTCGGCAAAAGTCCAATTGGTTTATGATCGTTCCCGTGATCGCGCGCAAATCACCATCGGACAAGTCGAGCAATTACTACGTGTTTACGGACAGCAATGGGGAAAAACGCGCCTAATATTGCGCGGCGTCGCTCCTGATGTTGCCGCTCCTTTGTCGATCGACGCGGTAAATTTGGCAACACCGCAACAATCGGGCGCGTTGTTGTTGTCGCTGATTTCTTTTTATGCGCTATTCGCCACATTAACCGGCGGTATGGCATTGGCGCTCGATACCAGCGCCGGAGAACGCGAGCGGCAGTCTCTGCAACCATTATTGATCACACCGGCGCAACCGCTCGAAATCGTCGGCGGGAAATGGCTCGCGGCGAGCACCGTCAATATTATTGTCGCGCTGCTTACGTTGATCGGCTTTTATCTTACGCTACGTTTTGCGCCACTGCCGGCGGTTGGCATTCCCTTCTTATTCGGATTGAACGAGCTTCTGCGTTTTTGCGTGATTCTATTGCCGTTAGCGTTTTTATTGCCCGCGCTGCATTTTTATGTCGGTATTCGTAGCCGTTCCGTGCGTGAAGCGCAAGCCAGCACATCCATTCTATTATTACTTTTCTCTTTATTACCTATCACGCAAATGTTCTTGCAACAGCGCGAGCCCGATTGGATCGTCGCCATCCCGATTGCTGGACATTACACCATGTTATCGCGCGCATTGCGCGGCGACATACTCGTGTCTTGGGATATCGTTCTGACGTACACCGTGCCATTTGTTCTGCTATTATTTATTTTATTTGCCTGCGCGCGACGCATCGATCAGGAAACCCGCCGACCATGATAACCTATAGCGCAAAAAAATATATGGGATTTACTTTGATCGAGATACTGGTCGCGCTTGCCATCCTTGCCATTTTATTGCTGATGGCAATACCCAGCGCCAGCGACTCGGTCGTACGCAAACAAATCGAAGAAGCGTTACCGCTCGCCAACGTCGCCAAAACGCCGATCAACGGACTTTGGGCTACCGCGCAAGAACTCGCGCCGGACAACGCCGCCGTCGGATTGCCCGTACCCGAAAAAATCGTCAACGACAGAATTCAATCCGTCTCTATCGAAAACGGCGCGATTCATATTACTTTCGGCTATCGCGCACATAGCGCCATCAAGGATAAAACACTGAGCTTGCGTCCAGCAATCGTCGAGGACGCGAAAATCGTCCCGATTACTTGGGTTTGCGGCAACACCAAAGCGCCCGATCCAATGACGATCAAAGGAAATAATAAAACTGATATTCCTCCTCGTTATTTACCGTTCGCTTGCCGCGCTCCGGCTGACAACAAATAATATCTTTATCTGGAGGCGATTTCATCCCATTCGCTCAGGAATGCTCGCCAGTGAGGCGTATCGGATATCTGCAATTTATTACGTACTGTCTCGATTTCCCGACCGTACTCTCCCTCGGTATAAATACCGCGTAACAGTTGAAAACGCAAAAAAAGTAAATAGGTATTCAACGTGTCACATTCGCAATAGCGGCGCACGTCTTCGATTTTTCCTTCAGCAATCGCCGTACCGACATCACCACCGTCCATCAGCAATTTTCCGGGAAAGCCACACAAACGTGCCATCGCGTCCAGACCCGCATTCGCCCGCGCCTGATATTGCGCAAGCACATCCATCAAGTCGATATGCCTCGTGTGATAGCGATTCAAATAATTGTTGTATTTGAAATCACGGTCTTCATCACCCCATTCCCAATAACGCGGCGCAGCAACACCGTGTAACATGGAGCGGTAATGTAATACTGGCAAATCAAAACCACCGCCGTTCCATGATACTAACTGTGGCGTGAACCGTTCTATACCCTCGAAGAAACGGCGAAGAAGTTCATTTTCGGTGTCGTGCGCCTCACCCAACGACCAGATTTGTACGCCTTTATCATTACGTAATACGCAAGCTATCGCAACCACTTGTTGAAAGTACAAATGCGCAAAGTCACTGCCGGTTGCGGCGCGACGTTGTTGTTGATACCAATCCAATACATCAGTATCGTTCAACTCGTCAGACAAGCGATGCACACGGCGAATACCACAAACATCGGTAATCGTTTCGATATCAAATACCAGAACAGGAATCATAGCGTACGTTTCTCAATAGACGATTCATTCTGATTGCCGCGCCAACTCTTTGATATAACGCCCGACACCTTCTTCCACAGTCAACATCGAGTCGGAATAACCGGCAGCGCGCAAATGAGTAATATCGGCTTGCGTAAAACTTTGGTATTTACCTACCAACTGTTCGGGAAAAGGAACATATTCGATTACGCCTTGTGTCACCCATTCTTGCAATGTTTGCGCGGGTTTGCCGTCCAGACGCGCCAAAGTATTAAGCGTCGCCAACGCCACCGCATTGAACGGTTCGGAACGTCCAGTACCCAAATTATAAATTCCCGAATAGTTCGGGTGATCCAAAAAATGAATATTAACTTTGACGACATCCTCTACCGAGACAAAATCGCGCCGTTGTTCGCCCGCGGCGTAACCGTCGCTGCCTTCAAATAACCTGATTTTCCCTTCACTGCGATATTGTCGATGAAAATGCCAAGCAACCGAAGCCATGCGCTCTTTGTGTTGTTCGCGCGGTCCATACACATTAAAATAACGCAAGCCGACGACTGGCGCGATACAATCGGGCAACACGCGCCGTACCAGTTGGTCGAACATAAATTTTGAATAACCGTAAATATTAAGCGGCGCTTCGTTGCCACGCTCCTCAGTAAACGTTCTTCCTGTACCGTACACGGCGGCGCTCGACGCGTAGATCATCGGAACATCATTGTTCTGGCAATAGTCCAATAACATCGCCGAGTAACGGTAATTGTTGTGCATCATATAACGCCCGTCGGTTTCCATCGTATTCGAACAAGCGCCTTGATGCAAAATTGCGCAGATGTCGTCATCGAATTTTCCCGCCTCCAAGCTGGTCATGAATTCATCACGATCGAAAAAGTCAGCGATATCGCAATCGACAAGATTTTTGAATTTGTCCGCGCGTGACAAATGATCGACCGCGATAATGTCTTTTTCGCCGCGCGCGTTCAACGCTTTAATGATATTAGCTCCGATGAAACCTGCCGCACCCGTCACCACAGTAAACACAAGAACACTCCTTTTTAGCTTTTTCGATCACAAATCAAAATGCACACGTGTGACTTCCGTCGTTACGAAACGTACACGGGAAGAGACGGCGCACAAAAGCTGATACGGAATCAGCCCCGACCAATGCGCCACATCGTCCACCGGCAAATCGTCGCCCCATAATAAAACGGGGCTACCCTGTTGCGCTTCGGGGATATCGGTAATATCCACCGTCAACAAATCCATCGACACGCGCCCGGCAATCGTCGCTCTTCTGCCCGCCACATGAACGGGCGTCCCGGGACGCGCGGTAATCGGGTAACCGTCCGCATACCCACACGCAACAACACCGATACGGGTCGGTCTTGAGGTTTTGAACACTTCGCCGTAACCGACATATTCGCCTTCAGGCACATCCTGAATAGCGATCAGTTCCGAGCGTAACGACATCACCGGCTGCAACCCCAATAAGCGCGCCGGTTTTTCGGCGAGCGGTGACGCGCCATACAACATCAGTCCAGGACGAACGATTTCGCCGCCGATTGCTTTATAGCGTAACACGCCCGCTGAATTCGCAATACTTTTCGGGTACGGCAAACCTTCGCAAGCTTCGGCAAAACGCGCCAAAGCATCCACTGAACCTTCTTTAGTTTCGGCACGTCCCAGATGCGTCATTAACCGCAACGTCACCACCGATGGCAACGACGACAATTTATCGCTGATCGCCCGTGTTTCGGATGGTTTGATCCCCAGCCGGTTCATTCCACTATTGATGCAGAGGAACACTTCCAATGGTCGCTCTAATTCTGTCGCCTCAAGCATCGCCACCTGTTCCCGATTGTGTACTACCACCGCGATACGGTGATGGGAAATCTCATCGAGTTCCTCGGCAGAAAAAAAACCTTCGAGCAAAAGGATACGACGAGTGTAATTGTGTTCACGAAGCGCAATCGCCGCTGGAAGCTCCATCAGCGCTAAACCATCCGCCTCGCCCAAAGCAGGGAGAACGCGGATCAACCCATGCCCATAGGCATCGGCTTTGACGACCGCCAGAATCTGGGCCGACGGCGCCTTTTCTCGCACACGCCGCAAGTTATTACGAAGCGCGGAAAGGCTAATCTGAGCAGTAAGCTGTCTTGATGTTGAGGGCATATTTCGCCGTTTTTGATAACATGGTGAATAGTCGCATTACCTTCGCGCATCTTCAACCTATTTCCATTATTTTCATGAATATAAGCGTAACAACGAGAAATTTTGCATCATAAAAAGAACCTTTACCTACACCATAACATTATACTTATATTCCTTACTGATGATCGTCGCAAGATTAATACCAATACCGTGAACGTTGAATGAAACCAGGCTTCTATATCATTATCACCGCGCAATTTTTTTCATCTCTTGCTGATAATGCGTTGCTGATCGCGGCAATTGCCCTGCTCTACGAAACTATCCCCAACGACGCCTCTTGGATGTCGCCACTTTTGAAATGGACGTTCACGCTCTCTTACGTGCTTTTTGCCGCGTTCGTCGGTGCGCTTGCCGACGCGCTTCCTAAAGGTAAAGTCATGCTGATGACCAACGGCGTCAAAATTTTGGGTTGCGTGTTGCTGATTGCCGGATCTCATCCGCTTGCCGCCTACGCGGTAGTCGGGTTAGGCGCAGCCGCTTATTCGCCCGCCAAATACGGCATCATAACTGAATTGCTTCCTGCCGAAAAATTGGTGATCGGCAACAGTTGGATGGAAGCCGCGACCGTACTATCCATCATTCTCGGCATTTTGCTTGGCGGCGTATTGATCAACGACCGCGCTGCCGAAGCGCTGTTCGCCATTACGCCTGACGCTATCGACACTACCGCCAAAGCGGCTATGCTTGCCATCATGGCGGGCTATTTCATTGCCGCCGCCATCAACCTGTTTATTCCCAATACCGGTATCGATCACCGCATTCCCAACAAAAGCCCCATCTTTTTGATTAGGGAATTCTCTCGCTGCTGCATGCTGCTCTGGAAAGATCGCTTGGGACAAATTTCGCTGGCAACCACCACTTTATTTTGGGGCGCAGGCGCAACCTTGCAATTTATCGTCCTCCACTGGGCAGCGAACACTTTCGGCTACTCACTCTCACAAGCAACCTACTTGCAAGGCACTGTCGCCGTTGGCATCGCCTTCGGTTCCATATTCGCGGCAAAAATGATCTCGCTGCGTAATTCCATCAAAGTTTTGCCGCTCGGCGTAGCAATGGGCGTTCTCGCTATATTAATGACCTTTGTCACCAATCTAGAAACTGCCGTCATGATTCTCATCGTGCTCGGTATTTTCGCCGGAATTTTCGTCGTGCCGATGAATGCTCTTTTGCAACATCGTGGCTATATCCTGATGGGCGCGGGACATTCCATCGCCGTGCAAAACTTCAATGAAAACATCGGTATTATAATGATGCTTTCATTTTATACGTTCATGCTGCGTTCGGGACTTTCCGTCAATACCGCGATTATCATATTCGGCGGCTTCCTGACTTCGATGATGTTGCTGGTGATCATCAAGCACGCGCGCAACCAAGCACGTGGCGATTCCTTGCACTTGATCGGTATGGCGAAACCGGAGCATCGCCCACCGATTGTCGTTTCTAAGAAAAAATCGTAAAACGCCACGCAGTAATATTAGCCTTTCCCCCAGAAATTTTTACCACCATACGGTGTGATATCGAAAAGCTCGGTACAGTCGTTCGGGAAAACTAAAAAACAGAAATTTTGCGAAACGCTATTCGCATATTCTTGTTGATGAAATCGTGACGATCAACGGCACAGCAGCAATCGGTGGTGATCGACCATAGAAAACTGATCGTAACCATCGCCGCCATAAAAAAGAACTTTGAATAAATTCCCGGTTTTATATGCGATTGGCGCGCCCGGCAGGATTCGAACCCACGACCCCCTGGTTCGTAGCCAGGTACTCTATCCAACTGAGCTACGGGCGCAAGGCGCGTATTATAACAAAATCCTTTATTGTCTGCGCGATCCTTTTTATTTTTTTGAAAAAACTTCAGGCAACGACCATTGCGAGTTTGCCAGCGCATTTGTCCAACGGCTTTTATTTTGGGCGACGGTTTCCGCCATTTGCGGTTCACGAGCCTCCAGGAAACGGAAGGTAAATTGATAATTAACCAACCCTTCAACGCCTTCCCTATGGTGATAACGGGTGATGTGGTATTCCATGTAGTCCGAGCTTTCTGTCCAGCGTAAATAAACCACCACCGCCTCATCTTTATCTTTACGGGAAATCGACGTTTCCACCGTGTTTGCTGGGTCTTGTTTCAGCACGTTATCGAGCCGCGCACCTGCCATCCGCGCGTCACTCAGATGCGGATAATGACGAAAAGACAGCTTATGCCGCCATTTCTCCGCCGTTTCGTTTTCAGGAATATATTCGACTATCTTGATCGCGGAAGAAAAATCTTCCATGACTTTTTTATACATCACGCCGTCAAACGCGATTTCTTTTTCCGTGGCAAACGCCGAAAACGAAAGCAACAAGAAAAACAGCGCGGCGCAACGAATCACAGTATTCATAATCAACCTCTCACCAATCAACGTTTGCCAGTCACCGCGCCGATCACATCCGCCCCTGTAGGTGGCGTAAACGTAAATAGCTCGCTGCCGAGCGCGACATTGTAATCAACCCGTGTAAAACGAGTGATCACTTTCTGACCAAAAGCATCGAGCAATTCCAATGAAGCAAGGCGACCTTCGGCAAACCCCAGACGAATTTCGTTGATCCCTCCTTCGCCGCCACGCGGTTTCGCCAACAGCCAAGACATGCCTGGTGTATCGGGAAGCGCGTTGATGTCGAATGTTTTTTCGACATCGGCGTCGCCGGCAAGCAACGCGGCAGGCGTACCGCCCAGCGCTTCTTCACGAGTACGCACCACTACCTGATTCAAATCCTCATCAAAGAACCACACACGGTCACCGTCGCCGACGATCAATTGTGGATACGGCGTTTTGGTTTGCCAACGAAATTTTCCCGGACGTGACAGTGATAATTCTCCCTCGACGGTCTGTCCTGACTTTCCCTCTTTGGAATGCGTCACCTGTGTGAAACTTGCGCGCACGGTTTGCGCATCTTTCATGAACGCGCGCAAATCATCGAGCGCGGTGGCAAAAACCGTCGCTGGTAGCGTAAAAACAATCAAAAACAAATAAAAATTTTTTCTCATGATGCGAAATATCCAAAATAATGATTGAATCCGCGCGGTTCAATCGTTCGAGGGCGCTGGCGCCAACACTTCCCGATTACCGCTGCTTTGCATCGGCGAAACCAAACCGGAGCGTTCCATTTGTTCAATCAAACGCGCCGCGCGGTTATAACCAATACCAAGATTGCGCTGCACCCACGAGATCGATGGACGACGCGACTTAAGCACCAATTCGACAGCGCGGTCGTACATCGGATCGGTTTCGGCGTTGATCGGCGAAAAACCATTGCCGTTATCGTCGATGTCACTTTCCCTTTCTTTCAGTACGTCTTCGACGTAATCCGCTTTACCGCGCTCTTTTAAAAATGCTACTACTTGATGTACTTCTTCGTCGGAAACGAACGCGCCATGTACACGCTGCGGAAGCCCCGCCCCGGGCGGCAAAAACAACATATCACCTTGTCCGAGTAATGTTTCAGCGCCCATTTGATCGAGAATGGTACGCGAATCGACTTTGCTCGCTACTTGAAAGGCAATGCGCGTCGGAATATTGGCTTTGATCAAACCAGTAATAACGTCTACACTTGGTCTTTGCGTGGCGATGATCAAATGAATCCCCGCCGCGCGCGCTTTCTGCGCAATGCGCGCGATCAATTCTTCGAGTTTCTTGCCGGCTACCATCATCAGATCGGCAAGTTCGTCGACCACCACCACGACTTGAGGCAATTCTTCCAGCAATTCGGGATTTCTCGGATCAGGCGACAACGGATTGGTCAATGGCGCGCCTTTCTTCTTCCCTTCGTGAACCTTGTTGTTATAACTCATTAGGTTGCGTACCGCGAATTGCGACATCAGCTTATAACGCCGATCCATTTCGGCGACGCACCAGCTCAAAGCAGTCGGCGCCAAGTGCATATCCGTCACCACCGGACACAGCAAATGCGGAATGCCTTCATAAATCGAAAGCTCCAGCATTTTTGGATCGATCAAGATCAGGCGCACTTGGCGGGGATCGGATTTATAAAGCAGCGACAGAATCATCGCGTTGATTGCCACCGATTTTCCCGAACCAGTCGTTCCCGCCACCAACACATGCGGCATACGCGCCAGATCAGCGACTACCGGATTCCCCGAGATGTCTTTGCCGAGTCCTAGCGTCAGATGGCTAGCGGCGTCGTTATAACTTTTCGATGACAGCACTTCGACCAAACGCACGATTTGTCTCTTCGCGTTCGGCAATTCGAGCGCCATGCACGATTTCCCGGGAATGGTTTCGACAACGCGAATCGACACCACCGACAACGCTCGCGCCAAATCGCGCACGAGGTTGACGATCTGGCTGCCTTTCACGCCGATTGCCGGCTCGATTTCATAGCGTGTAATCACTGGACCCGGATACGCCGCCAACACTTTGACCGAGACGCCGAAATCCGCCAACTTACGCTCGATCAAACGCGAGGTGAACTCGAGCGTTTCCTGACTGACCGCTTCCGCCTTGCGCGGCGCGTCGTCCAGCAACGAAAGCGGCGGTAACAAAATCGAATCAGGCAAACGGTCGAACAACGGACGCTGTTTCTCTTTCTCAATACGCGCCGAACGCGGAATTTCCGACACCGGCGGCACGACCAGTACCGGCTCGCGCGGTTCGTCGTCGTGACGCGCCAGTTCTATCGTATGCTCGCGCTCGGCTTGTACTTGCCGCCCGATCTTACGGTCCCGCCACGCTTCGATGGCTTTGCGCGTCCAAACGAATGTTTTTTCCAAACTGTAACCGATTTTTTCCGCGAACGTCAGCCACGAAACACTAGTAAAAAAGGACAGTCCGACCGCCCACAGCAAAATCAGTAACAATCCCGCGCCATCGCCGCTCAATAATTTCAACAGGGGAAAACCGATCAACTGTCCGAATATCCCACCGGGCGCGCGCAAATCGCTGACCAACGCCAAACGCGGATGTGTTGCTTCCAACGCGGCGCTCGAAAAAATCAACAGCAGGAAACCGGATAGCGACATCATGATCGAATAATCACCCATTTCTTGCGCGCGGATACGGCGAAACGCGACAACCAGCGCGATGAAACCCGCCACTGCGATCCACCAAGCCGCGCTACCGAAAAGGTACAGCAACAAGTCAGCAATCCACGCACCGATGACGCCGCCGCCATTACGCACCGGTTCGCCTGTCCCTGAAAACGACCAGCCCGGATCACTTTTATGGTAAGTCATCAAAATCAACGTGACATAGACTACAGAAACCAACAACACAAACCACCAAGCTTCGTGAATCAGTCGAGTGACGCGCGGCGAACGCTGTGGCGCGCGCCTATTGCGTGACATAACCTTGCTCGTGCCACGGTTTTTATCCGATTTTTTTTTGAAAAGCATCCAATTACCTTGAAATCGCTATCGCGCTATTGTCTTAACTCTTGTGAAATCCGTCAAAGATCGTATATTGTACCTTGTTCGATTGATCTGCGTTTGATCTCGGTATGAGGGATTTCATATTGACACCGCCCATCACATCAATGAACATTTTTATGGTGACAGCGCGATTTTATCTAATATCGTCGGTGCTGGACTTGATGTAAACCGTCCGTCTTTTTGGAAAACTTTGGAGAGCAGTTATGGCAGCAAATCATTCTCGCTTGATTATTTTGGGTTCCGGTCCCGCCGGTTATACCGCAGCGGTTTACGCGGCGCGCGCCAACCTCAACCCAACTCTAATCACCGGCTTCGAGCAAGGCGGGCAACTGATGACCACCACCGAAGTCGATAACTGGCCTGCCGACGCCGACAGCATCAAAGGACCCGAACTCATGGCGCGTTTTCTGCGCCATGCCGAGCGTTTCCATACCAATATTGTTTTCGACCACATTCATACCATAAATCTAAACGATCGCCCGTTCCAGCTGACCGGCGACACCGCCGAATATACCTGCGACGCGCTAATCATCGCCACCGGCGCCTCTGCGCGCTATCTCGGATTGGCGTCGGAAAAAGCTTACCAAGGACGCGGCGTGTCCGCCTGCGCGACTTGCGACGGCTTTTTCTACAAAAATCAGGATGTACTCGTCGTCGGCGGCGGCAGTACCGCCGTCGAAGAAGCGCTTTACCTCGCCAACATCGCTCGCTCGGTAACCGTCGTCCATCGCCGCGACGAATTCCGCGCCGAACCCATTCTCGTCGACCAATTGCTGGCGAAAACCGGCGAAAACGGCAATATTCGCGTCGCTTGGAATCATATGTTGGACGAAGTGCTTGGCGACGATTCAGGCGTTACCGGCGCGCGCTTGAAGCACACACGAACCGGTGCGACGCAAATCCTCGACGTACACGGCATTTTCATCGCCATCGGTCACTCGCCGAACACCGAAATCTTTCGCGATTACCTCGAAATGCGTAACGGCTACATCAAAGTACAAAGCGGGACGGAAGGAAACGCGACGGCAACTTCGATTCAGGGTGTCTTCGCCGCCGGTGATGTCGCCGATCATGTATACCGGCAAGCGATCACCTCCGCCGCCACCGGATGTATGGCAGCGCTTGATGCCAAGGCATATTTACATCGGCTGGATCATCAGAGGAGTTAAAAACGACTATTCGCGCGTTTATACTCGGACACGCGCACAAACTAGAATAGTTTAACTTGATGTAGCCGATATCCATCATGTCCGAACCACTGAAGATATTTGTGTTCTACCATATTTATCCATATTACCTTTGTTGCATTTTTAACGCGAGCGCCAAGAAGGACAAGCATTATAATAAGCATAGAACCTGATATATTCCGAGCTTATATGCCTATTTTTGCCAATCGCGCCTAAAATCAGGAAGAACATAGCTGATCTGAAACTCAGGGACGAAACCGACACATAATCCGCTGATGATTCTACGGCTTTAATCCCACTAAAATCGCCCCGGCGATTATCAACGCAACGCCGAGCGCGTTGAAACCAGAAAGTCTTTCGCCAAGGAAAACCAACGCGAACAGCACAACAAAAGCCACGCTCAGTTTATCCACAGGCGCGACGCGGGCAGCATCTCCAATTTTCAAGGCACGGAAGTAACAAAGCCAAGACACGCCAGTCGTAAGCCCCGACAAAACGAGGAAAAGAAAGCTGCGCGGTGATACTTGGCTCCACGGCTGCCATTGTTCGGTGATCGAAAGAAATAAAACAATAGCCAAAAGAATAACTACCGTTCTTATCAACGTAGCGAAATCTGAATTGATGTTTTCGATGCCAATTTTGGCAAAAATGGCGGTAAGCGCAGCAAATACCGCCGACAGGAGCGCCCAAAATTGCCATGAAAGAAAAAGTGTTTTCATATTCTTCATTAAGGTAATGTCTCACGATCTCGCAACTTGTTTAGCCCCATCATTTGCTGCTTCCGATCCATAATAGACCGTTCGGTTGATTTGTCCAAGTTTGGCAAAGGTATTCGTAGGGAGTCAGCCCCCTTAAATTAGTAAATTTCTATAACTTTTTATAAAACAAAACTGAGCGAAGAAGAAGTCAAAGATATTCTTCACTTACCTTAAAGAGGAGTTTTGCACTCGCGCCGCCGGTAAAATGACCGAGAATGCGCTACCTTTTCCTGGTGTGCTTTTGATCAACAATTCCGCTTGATGTTGAATCAACACGTGTTTGACGATTGCCAAACCCAATCCCGTGCCTCCCGAAGCGCGGGAGCGGCTGCGGTCAACCCGATAAAAGCGCTCGGTCAAGCGTGGCAAATGTTCTTTGGCAATGCCGATGCCGGTATCACTTACTGTTATCACGCCCCGATTCTTATCGTCTATCGAGAAGACGATTTCGATTTTCCCGTTTTGCGGTGTATAACGTATCGCGTTAGAAAGCAAATTGGTCAACACACTCGCCAGTTCATCATACATGCCCAGCAATTCCGCCCGACATTCTTCGCATAACGTGATCTCGTGTTTTCCTTGCGAAAGCGCTTCCGCGTTTTCATGAGCCTGATGCAAAAACGGCGCACTGGAAAACCACTGTTCTTCTTCGCTGTGCTGTCCCGACTCCAAAGCGGATAATATTAATAAATCTTCCACTAATCGTTGCATTCCACCCGCTTGTTGTTGCATCAACTCCAGATAACGCCGACGCTCGCTCGCGTTCTTCGAATTCTCATCTTCCATATCTTGAATGGTTTCAAGAAACCCAACAATAACAGTAAGCGGCGTTTTCAACTCATGTGAAATGCTGGCGATGAATTCGCGCCGCAATTGCGCTGCTTTCTCGTAATCGCTAACGTCGCGCACAATAAGTATGCGTCCGCTCTCTCCAAAAGGAAGCTGAAATAATGCAAACGATTTGGAAGAATCTTGTGGCGCGTGCAGCAATATTGTTTTCGGGAAAGGGGTTTCGCCGTCCGCTGGCCTCTCGGTAAGCCAACTCATAAAATCAGGATGGCGAATAAGATGGTTAATAGACAATCCGCGATCTTTGGCGTAGTCCAGTCCGAGCCACGTTTGCGCCTTGTCATTACACCATTCGATACCATCACGCTTATCCAATACAATCACACCGTCGGGAATTTCTTCGGCTAACTTACGAAATCGTCCGATAGTCCGTTGCTGTTGCAAATTACGTCCGTGATGCTTTTGCTCGCGTATATTCAACTCCGCCAAGATGCAAGCCCATACACCCTTGCCTTCAGGAAGCTGTGTCTCTCCATCCAAGGGGGAGGCTATCCATCGGCGCAGAAGGTGCAGATGGATGAGATGAAAAAAGGCATAAACCACAAAACATGGCAATAATATTATCAATGCCCATTGCGCTCCACCGATAATCCAAACCAGAAATGTCGCCAACAAAACGATGACAGGAAAAATAAAACCTATTATTTTGTTTTGCATCACATTTTTCGGCTCACGCGAAAATCAGTCGTCGCTCCAGCGGTAACCTACGCTACGCACGGTTTCCAGTCTGTCATCCATGTTAAACGGAGCGAGCGCTTGTCGTACGCGCCGTACTACAACATCGACCGTCCGTTCCTCGACTTCGCTATCTTGTCCCCACACCGCATCGAGTAATCGCTCTCGATTGAACGTCCGTCCCGAACGCGCCACCAGAAAATAAAGCAACCGGTATTCCAGTGGACCAAGATTCAATACCTTGTTTCCATAGCTCGCCCGATGGGTGTCGGGATCAAGCATCAATTCGCCAGAGCGTAAAACTTCGCCGCACAACTCCGGAGCGCGGCGACGCAATACCGCTTTTACTCTCGCTTTGAGTTCACGCGGAGAAAACGGTTTGGTGACATAATCATCCACCCAATGTTCCAAGCCGGAAATTTTGTCTGACTCTTCCGCGCGCGCAGTTACCATGATGATAGGTAATTGCTTCGTCCGCGTATGATCACGTAGAGATTTTGCGAATGCCAAACCGGATTGCCCGGGAAGCATCCAATCCAAAAGTAGAAGATCAGGCGAACTCAGCGCAAGTTTCTGCCGCGCTTCTTCGGCGCTACCTGCTTCGATTATGGTATGCCGATCCGCTTCCAGCGTTACCCGAATCAATTCTACAATCGCGGGCTCATCTTCCACTATCAATATCGTCGCCATCAATCTTGCTCCAATTCCGCTTTAATCTCCTCTAATGAAGCGTGCCGCACATCTTTACCCATCACAATCTGTACTACCGCTTCCGCGATATTCTTGGCGTGATCGCCGATACGCTCTATCCATTTAGCGACAAACAACACGTCAAGCCCCGAGCTGATGGTACGCGGGTCTTCCATCATGAATCCAATCAATTGGCGCATAATAACATCAAAAGCAATATCGATCTCTTCGTCTGAGTCATACGCGGCGATGGCTTCATTGACATCGAGACGAGCAAATGCATTCAAAACTCGCCCTAACGCTTGCTGCGCCAGTTCACCCGCATGTATCGTCTCAAAATATTGCATTTTTATCAACCGGTCGTTGCCTTGCAAACGTGCCGCTCTGCGAGCAATTTTTTTAGCTTCATCGCCGATCCGTTCCAAATCGCTGACGACTTTGCTGATCGTCAATACTGTGCGCAAATCTATTGCCGCCGGCTGCCTTCTGACAATGATTTGGGCGCATTGGTGGTCGATATCCACCTGCATTTGATTGATTTCTTTTTCTCTGGCTTTGACGACGGTGAGAAGATCGATGTTTTCTTCAGAACCGAGCGCATGCAGCGCACCTGCTAACTGTCGCTCGACCAAACCGCCCATCGTTAGTACGCCGCTACGGATATTTTCCATTTCAACATCAAATTGTTTCGAGATATGTTCCGTTTGTGCGTTTTCCATATTCATGGTTGTTCTCCGATTATCCGAAACGTCCGGTCACATAATCTTCCGTTTCTGTTTTTTGAGGATTATAAAAGATAGTTTCTGTCTTGTTATACTCGACGACTTCGCCTAAATACATATATGCCGTATAATCGGAAACGCGCGCCGCTTGTTGCATATTGTGCGTCACAATTACGATGGTAAATTCCCCACGTAACTCCGAAATCAGTTCCTCGATACGCATGGTTGAAATAGGATCGAGCGCGGAAGTCGGTTCGTCCAAAAGCAAAATTTCGGGATGCACGGCGATGCCTCGCGCGATACATAACCGTTGTTGTTGCCCGCCGGACAAACTCATTCCCTCTTGATTGAGCTTGTCTTTGACTTCATCCCATAAAGCCGCCTTGCGCAACGCCCACTCCACCCGTTCGTCCATCGCGCTACGGGAAAGGTTTTCGTGCAGACGCACGCCGTAGGCGATATTGTTGTATACCGACATTGGAAAAGGCGTTGGCTTCTGAAAAATCATGCCGACACGTTTACGCAGTTCACTTAGATCGACATCCTCCGCAAGAATGTTCTCATCACCAATACGCAAACCGCCTTCCACACGCTGCCCCGGATAAAGCGCATACATTCGATTGATGGCACGCAGCAACGTCGACTTGCCGCATCCCGAAGGACCGATGAACGCCGTTACCACGCCTTGAAGAATACTCAAGTTAATATCTTTCAAGGCAAGAAATTTACCATAATAAAAATTGAAATGATCGAATTGAATCAACACATTTGTCGACGAATTATGCATAAAGCCTCACGATGTTTTGCGCTGAAGAATCAAGCGCGCAAGAATATTGAGAAGCAAAACGGTCAATACGATCAGAAAAACACCCGCCCAGGCAAGCCGACTCCAATCTGCAAACGGACTCATCGCGAACTTGAAAATCACGACCGGCAAGCTGGCAAGCGGCTCGTCAAGATTCAATGACCAATATTGATTAGAAAGCGCGGTAAATAAAAGAGGGGCAGTTTCTCCAGATATGCGCGCGACGGCAAGCATCACACCGGTAATCACGCCGGCGAAAGAGGCGCGCAAACTGACGTTGAGAATCATATGCCAGTTAGGCGCGCCCAGCGCATACGCCGCTTCGCGCAAACTGGTCGGCACCAGCCTCAACATATTTTCCGTCGTGCGCACAACAACAGGAATGACGATTAGTGTCAACGCCAATACGCCCGCCCAACCAGAGAAATGTCCGCGCCGCGTCACGTAAATTTCGTAGATAAACAAACCGATGATGATGGAAGGCGCCGACAATAAAATATCGTTAATGAAACGCACGATTTCACCAAGCATATTCCGTCTGCCAAACTCAGCAAGGTAAATACCGGAAAAAATTCCGATTGGCGTACCCAAGAGCGTTGCCAAGCCGACCATCATCAAACTCCCCATGATGGCGTTCGCCAATCCGCCTGTTTCCGAATTGGGCGGCGGTGTCATCTCGGTAAACAGATCAAGCGAAAGACCTGAAATGCCAAGCGACAACGTCGTCCATAAAATCCAGAATAGCCAGAACAAACCGAATAATATCGCAAACAGCGACAAGATAACGCTCATCCAGTCAAGTAGTTGCCGCTTAAACAGTAACCATGATATCTTTCGATACTTCACGCTTGTTCACCTCCTGATTTGGACAAACGTAATAAAAGTAACTTCGATGCGCTCAATACTAAAAACGTAATCAGAAATAAAACCAGCCCCAATTCAATCAGTGATGAAGTGTATAGGTCGCTCGTCGCTTCCGCGAACTCGTTCGCCAACGCCGAAGCGATGCTATTGCAAGGCAAGAACAACGAAAAACCTTGAAAAGAATTGATGTTGCCGATCAAGAATGTTACCGCCATCGTCTCGCCCAACGCCCGCCCTAATCCAAGCATGATACCGCCGACAACACCAACGCGAGTATAAGGAAGTACGATATTCCAGACGACCTCCCAACGAGTTGCGCCGAGCGCGTAAGAAGACTCTTTGAGAATGGACGGCGTGACTTCAAAAACATCACGCATCACAGAAGCAATGAAAGGAATGATCATGATCGCCAAAACGATACCCGCTGCCAAGATACCCACGCCTATCGGCGGACCCGAAAAGAATTCGCCGATGATCGGTAAGATGCCCAAGGTTTCGCTTAACCAGGGCTGCGCATATTCCGAAAAAATGGGCACGAATACCAGTAATCCCCACATCCCGTAAACAATACTGGGAACGCCAGCGAGTAACTCGATGGCGATCCCCAATGTTTTTTTCATCCACACAGGCGCAAGCTCAGTAATAAAAAATGCAATGCCAAAACTCACCGGGAGGGCAATCAACAACGCGATGGCCGATGTGATCAGTGTGCCGTAAATGGGAATCAGCGCGCCAAACCGTTCTTGCGGCGGATTCCATTCCGCGCTCCAAAGGAAAGACACGCCGAATTGTTTCATCGCTGGCAACGCGCCCCAAATCAAAGAAAACAGAATGCCGAACAAAGCGATCAACGTCAATAACGCAAAAGCGCGACATATCTGAAAAAACAGGAAATCTGCCCATATCGCGCGATATTTATTAACTTTTCGAGAAAGAACGATATTTGCGCTCATCGCTTACACCGATCAACCATCACAATACACACGGCAAACTACGGATAAATCGGTTTGCCATCGTTACTTTTGATGTTGCTCCATGCTCGTTCCACGATGACTTTGGTCAATGATTCGGGTAAAGGAACATAATCAAGTTCGCTCGCCATCTCGCTTCCCTCTCGATAAGCCCAAGCGAAGAACTCCAACACTTCTTTGGCTTGCGCCGGTTTGTCCTGCGCCCGATGCATCAAGACAAATGTTGCGCCGGAAATAGGCCAAGTTTTTTCGCCCGCTTGTTCAGTAAGAATTTCATAGAATGACTCTGCATCCCATTTTGCGCCAGACGCGGCGGATTTAAAACTTTCTTCGCTCGGCGCAACGAAACGACCATCAGCGTTTTGCAACATCACATACGCCATCTTGCTTTGTTTCGCGTATGCATATTCGACATACCCGATTGAATTATCTACGCGCTGAACGAACGCGGAGATACCTTCGTTCCCTTTACCCCCCAGTCCGACAGGCCATTGCACTGCTGAATTTGCGCCGACTTTTTCTTTCCATTCCGCGCTGACTTTAGACAAATAATTGGTAAATATAAACGATGTCCCCGACCCATCCGAACGGCGGACTACTGCGATCGCCACCGAAGGAAGCGGCAAATTTTGATTGAGTGCTTTAATCTTCGGATCATCCCATCGTTCGATTTTCCCTAGATAAATATCGGCAAGAATTGCGCCCGTCAACTTGAGTTGCCCCGCCGTGATTCCTTTGATATTGACCACCGGTACGACACCTCCGATGACCGTAGGAAATTGCACCAATCCGTTCTTTTGTAAATCATCTGGCTTCATCGGCGCATCCGAGGCGCCAAAATCTATCGTTTTCGCTTGAATCTGCTTAATGCCACCACCGGAACCTATTGACTGATAGTTAATTTTGTGACCTGTTTTCTTGTGATAAGCATCCGCCCATTTCGAATATAAAGGCGCTGGAAAAGAAGCGCCTGCTCCGGTAATCTCAGCGGCGTTGACACCTGTCACCAATGTCAGCGCCACGATTCCCGTCACGCATCGAGGTAAAAAATTCCGTAACATCAAATACTCCTTAATAAGTAAGTGGAGATTTGACTATAAATCTTGATTCTTACAATTTCATTACAACGCGCAGCTTATGAGCATATCCCCCGCGCCCCAAACCGTTTCCCGTCATACTTCCGCCAAATCTTGTGGCGCGCCGATATTCTTCCAGAAACCGTCGTAACGTTCGCCGGAAACGATGTTCTGCGCGATCCACTGCCGATAATACGGCGTGAGCTTTTGCGGCACATTGGGATCAATATAGGTAAACAAATCGGTATGGTATACTCCGATATTACCGAAAGTTAAACGCGCTGCGCCCGCATGCTCATCGAGCGACAACGTACCATCGTCACCCAACACGAAATCTCCATCCAAATGGTAAGGTGGATTCGGCACCATCACAAGATGCGCGCACGGTCGTACCGCCGCATCGACTTCCACGACGCGCGGCGTCAACTTTCGATAATCAAACTCGGTGTAAATATCGGCGCTGACGATCACCACCGCGCCTCGTTTCAATAACGGCAACGCGCGGGCGATACCACCTGCCGTTTCCAGCGCCGGATTTTCTTCCGACCAATATAAACTTACACCCCACTGTTTACCGTCGCCCAACGCTTGTTTGACCGCTTCGCCCAACCATGAAACATTGATCGCGATCCGATCGAATCCAGCGCGCGCCAACGCTTCGATCTGGCGGACGATCAGCGGCTTACCGCCGACCTCGAGTAACGGCTTCGGCATCGTATCGGTTAAAGGGCGCATCCGCTCACCGCGACCGGCGGCAAGAATCATCGCGCGCGCTTCCGCAGTCATCAGAAAGTATATCCTACTTCGGGTTGACGATGATCCAGCGCATCCAATAATTGCAACAGCGGCGCAAGTTCCGAATAACGTCCGGCGGCTTGACGCAAATAATGTATTACGCGCGGTAAATTGTCGAGGTATGCGTTTTTACCATCCCGATATGAGAGCCGCGTAAAAATACCGGCGACTTTCAAGTGCCTTTGCACACCCATCCATTCAAAGTCTCGCCAGAATGTGTCAAACCGCGGCGCGACCGGCAGCCTTGCCGCGCGCGCGCCTTCCCAATAACGAATCGCCCAATCGAGCTGCCTCTCCTCATCCCAATCAATATAAGCATCGCGTAGCAGCGATACCAGGTCATAAGTAATTGCGCCATATACCGCGTCCTGAAAATCGAGCACGCCCGGATTATTTTCTTTAAGCAACATCAAATTACGCGAATGATAATCACGATGCACGAATACTCGCGGCTGCGTCTGTACTGACGCGATCAAACAATCAAATAGCGTGCTTAACATTTGCTGCTCGCGCACGCTCAATATATGCCCCCGATGTTCCGTCACATACCACTCGGGAAAAAGCATCAATTCGCGGCGCAATAACGCGTCGTCGTAATCTGGCAAGACACCGACACGGCTGGCTTTTTGCCAGACGATCAACGCTTGCAGCGCGTCTCGATAAAGATGTTCGGCGCTCGCGTTGTTTTCCAATGCCTGTTGATACGTCACATCGCCAAAATCCTGCAACAGTAAAAAACCACGCGGTACATTTCGCGCGAAAATTCGGGGCGCGGTCACGCCGCTTTCCCGCATTAGCGACGCGACGCTCAAATAAGACTCGATGTTTTCCTTTTTCGGCGGCGCGTCCATCGCAATCAGCGTTTTTTGCCCAAACAACGGCGTTTCCAGTACGATGCGGAAATAACGACGAAAACTAGCGTCCGCCGACGCGGGTGTGATTTCAAACGCCGCACCGCCGACATCATGTTTAATCCATTCGCATAATGCGGAAAAACGTAAATCTTGCATGGAAATCAACTTTATGTGTTGAACAGGTTTACTGTCGGCTAGAATAACGTATTTTTCAATTGCTTCGCGCTGATTTTCATGTCTTTGCTTAAAATGGTTGCTGCAACGGCATATGCCGTCATTTTGCTGTTCTCCGCTTTCGCTGAGGCGCAAACGCTTGCAACACCGTTTACCTTGCGCACCGAACGTGAACTTGCCGCGCCGAACGGTGGACTGCGCACGCATAGCGGCGTATCACTTGATCCCAAAACATTTTCTTCCGGCGCGTCGGGACAACGCGGCATGGTGTTTTTGCGCGCCGACGCAACCGAAGGTAATCATGATGTCGTGGAAGCAACCGGCAATGTCGAACTACGCGCGCAATACGATACGGTACTTGCCGATTTTTTGCGCTATGATCGCAGCACTGACACCATACACGCGCGCGGCAATGTCGTCGTACGCCGACAAGGCAGTTGGGTCACCGGACCTGAAATCGATTACGTCCGCGATCAAGCCACCGGCGAATTGAAGCAACCCCTCTTTTATGTTGAAGATGTCGGTGGGCGCGGTGACGCCGAACGGCTCGAGTTTGCCGGTCCTGATCTCTACAACGTGATCAAGTCCCGTTTTACGACCTGCGCAGCACCGCGTGAAGATTGGTTTCTGATGGCGGACAAAATGAAGTTCGATACGCAGCGTTCGGTCGGCACGGCATATGGCGCGTCGTTGCGTTTTATGAACGTCCCGTTGTTCTATACGCCTTGGTTCGAGTTTCCTCTAAGCAATAAAAGGAAATCCGGTTTCCTGACGCCTTCTTACGGCACATCCAACGCGCGCGGCATCGAGTTTTCGGTACCATATTATTGGAACATCGCACCCAATTACGACGCGACGATCATGCCGCGCCTCATGAGCAAACGTGGTTTGCAATTAAATGGACAATTCCGTTACCTTTTCGGTGGCAAATTGCCGATGCAAGGCATCGTAGAGGGAGAATATTTGCGTTCGGACAATCAAACCGGAGAAAACCGTTATTTGGTTTCGTGGAAACATTCTCAAGGCTTGTTGCCTTGGATGACCGCCTACGCCGATGTGAACAAAGTTTCCGATGATACTTACTTCGCCGATCTCGCTGACCGGATCGCAGTCACGTCGCAAACCACGTTGCCGCGTGAGGCCGGTTTACGGATGTGGCGAGGACCGTTTTCGGCATTGTTGCGCGTACAGAATTTTCAGACGCTGCAAGACCCCCGCGAACCCACCTTGCCTCCTTATAATCGCGCGCCGCAAGTATTGGTCAATATGAGCGAATGGACGACCGGCGGTTTACGTGATTGGGGATTGAGTCTTTCGGGACTTGCCGAATATGCTCGTTTCAATCAATGGCAACAACCGTATGAAGGAGAGCGTTCCGTCATTCATCCGACGATCACTTGGAAAAAACAGACGCTCGGTTGGTTTGCGGCAGCGCGAGCGGGCGTTCAACAACGTAATTATTGGTTGAACAACGATAAACTCGCTGTTGGTCATCGGCGCAATCCCAGCGCCACCATTCCCATGTTCAGCCTGGATAGCGGCTTGATTTTCGAGCGCGAAGGCAGTCTGTGGGGGCACGACTACGTGCAGACTTTAGAACCGCGTCTCTTTTATGTTTATATTCCGCACCGCAACCAAAACGATCATCCCATCTTTGACACTACTGTCGATGATTTCAGTTTTTCACAACTGTTTCGTGAAAACCGTTATCTCGGCAACGACCGCATCGGCGACGCCAGCCAATTAACGACGGCGTTGACTTCGCGCATTCTTTCCGAAAACGGCGCGGAAATTCTGCGTATCTACGGCGGGCAACGTTTCTATTTTTCGGATCAACGCGTAACCATGCCCGGAGAATCACTGCGTTCCGCCGACAGTTCCGATTTTCTGTTCGGCGTTGAGGGACGCTTGTCTTCCCAATGGTCGGCAAGTATGTTCACTCAGTACAATTTCGATCAAAACGAATCGGAACGCTTCAATTTCAGCTTGCGTTGGTCGCCCAAACCAGGGCATACGCTTGCTGGAAGCTGGCGTTACACCAAACAAGTCGTCGATACCTACAAAGGATTGACCAGTCTGAAACAATTCGACCTCGCCGGTCAGTGGCCTGTTTCGGAACGGTGGAACTTAGTGGCGCGCTGGAATTACTCATTGGAAGACTCCAAAACGCTGGAAGCGCTTGGCGGCGTCGAGTACAATGCCGGTTGCTGGATTCTCCGCGCGGTCATTCACCAGTTGGCGACGACCATCGACACCACCAACATCTCGTTTTTCTTGCAATTCGAATTCAACGGACTGGGGCGTATCGGTTCGTCGCCTATGGATGTACTCCGACGTAGCATTCCGGGCTACACTACGGCAAGCGACTTGTCGCAAACCGATAATACGCCGACTTATTCTATTTACCCTGAATTTTGAGGTTTCTATGAAAATTCTATTGCGTTATTCTTTGCCCATTCTGGCTCTAATGGCGATCCATCTCGCTCACGCGCAGCCATCGCCCTCGGCGAACCCTCCCGCCGCGCTTTCCTCAACTCGTCCGCTCACGCTCGACCGCGTCGCGGCAGTCGTCAACGAAGAAGCCATTACGCAATTCGACATCGATGCGCAAAAAAGAACCATCCTGATGAGAATGCGCGAAGCCGGAGTCACGCCACCGCCTGAAAAAGAACTAGAGCGACAAATCATCGAACGAATGGTGACGGAAAAAGCGATCATCCAACACGCCAAAGAGACTGGTATTCGCGTGGATGACACGATGGTCGAGCGAGCAATCACGCAGGTCGCGATGGAAAACGACATGACCGTCGATCAAATGCGCGCTGCCATCGAGCGCGAAGGCTTGGCTTTTTCCGCCTACCGCGACGAATTGCACAAACAGATCACGATTCAGCGTTTGCGGGAACGCGAAGTCGATCAAAAAATCGTCGTCACCGACGCCGAGATCGATGGCTATCTGTCTATGACCAGCGCCCAAGGAGAAGGAGAACCAGAATATTTGCTTTCGCATATATTAGTTTCCGTTCCCGACCAAGCGACGCCTGACATCATCGACGAGCGACTGGCGCGCGCGCAATCGATCAAACGGCGCATCGACGCCGGAGAGAATTTCGCCGAAGTCGCGGCGGCAACATCCAACGCGCAAGACGCGCTCAACGGCGGTTCGTTGGGCTGGCGCACAATGGCACGCTTACCAACGCTTTATGCCGAAACTGTCGGTAAGATGAAAACGGAAACAACGTCCGACATTTTGCGCAGTCCCGCCGGTTTTCATATTCTGCGCTTGTACGATACCCGCAGCCATGACGAACCGACCATCGCCGAGCAAACGCGCGCCCGCCACATCCTTGTCCGCATTTCTGAAACCGCTTCTGAAGAAGAAGCGCGACAAAAGATCGACCGCGCCAGACAGCGCATCAAAGACGGTGAATCATTTGACAATGTCGCGCGTTTAATATCGGAAGATTTATCCAGCAGCAAAGGCGGCGATCTCGGCTGGATCAGCGTCGGCGACACCGTTCCCGATTTTGAGCGCGCTATGGACGCGCTCAAAATCGACGAAATTTCCGAACCTGTCCGTTCGCCTTTTGGTTGGCACATCATTCAAGTACTGGAACGACGTCAGCAAGACGTCACCGATGAGCGCCGTCGCGCGCAGGCACGGCAAGCATTGCGCCAGCGGAAAATGGAAGAAATGTTCGACGATTTCGTTCGTCAAATCCGCGATAGCGCTTACGTCGAATATAAGACCGTTGATTCGTAAAAGCCTTCCGCAACAAAAAACCGTTTCATGATCGCCAGCGCGTCGGGCGTATCGGTTGCTTCCTGCGGCGGCAGTGTCGGCGCTTTTTCTCGCTCCAACGCGACGTAATCGCTCATCGTCGCGCCATCGAATTCAGGATGAAACTGGGTGCTGAACACGCAATCGCTATAACGTAATATTTGGTGCGCGTCATGTGCTGAATATGCCAACGTTCGCGTACCGGACGGCGGCACGAGCACCGTCTGACTGTGCAGAAGATTTACGGCAAAACTGACGGGAGTATCAACCAATAGCGGATCGTTCGAACCTTCCGGCGTGAGTGTGATCATCCTCGTGCCAAATTCCATACCCTGCTGAAGATCACCCACTTCGCCACCCAACGCATACGCCAACAACTGATGTCCATAACACACGGCAAAGATGGGCAGACGCGCGTCGAATGCCGCGCGTAGCCATAAAGCGGCGTTTTCGCTCCAAGCAAGATGTTCGGTAACCATCGCCGGTGAACCGGTGACCACAACGCCAGCGTAAGCGCGCGGTGGTTGAAGCCGTTCGTTGCGCGCCACGTGAACACAATGAAAATGCTTACCCGCCAATTCCCCAAGACGAATGAACATCTGATCGAAATTGCCGTGGCGTTTACAAATGATAGGCGCCGCATCGCCGGTTTGGAGAATCAATATCGGCTTATTCATGCTTTCCTCTCTCGTCCGCTCGCCATTCTACCTACTCGTCTCATTGTCATTTTAACACACGGCACAACGGCAAATAAATTTTCGATACCGGAAAAATTTAAAGCACACATAGACACACAACGCCTAAGTCAAATATAAAGTCATCGATTCATCATTCACAAGAGCCTAGCCAATAAAAAACCGCTGCGTAGTCGCAGCGGTAAAGGAGAGAAATAACACGGGAACGGTAGCCCCCACCAGCCTTTTGTTGTTATAAGTCGTAACGGATATTGGCGTAGAAATACCTTCCTGGCGATGGATATTTCTGGGCGAATTCTCGATAATCTTTGTCGAAAAGATTTTCGACACCGAAATTGAACGATAGATTTTTATGTATCGGCGGCGTGATCGAAAACTTGATGTCCGCTGTTGTGTAGCTCGGATTTTTGCTGTTTCCGGCAGTATCATAATAACTGCTGCTGACAAAATCGAGCGCCGGTATGATCGACAACCATTCGCCTACACTAAATTCACCATAGATCGCGCCATGATGTTTTGGAATATTGGTGAAGTAATAGTTTTTATTGTCTTTATCCTTCGAGTCGATGTAGCTGTAACTCAGACCGAGCAAAATACTGGGGTTGACCTGATATTCCGCCCCAAAATCTACCCCTTTCCTTTCCACGTCGCCGGCAATATTGATCGTTTGCTGCACCGCATATCCTGGATAGGTCCAGAAATCTCGGTCACTTCTGCCAATCGTGTTTTTATTGCGACTGTAGAAAACACTAGTTTGCAGCCACAAACCCGGCAACGGCGTTCCTTCATAACCGATCTCTTGATGCAGCGCTCGTTCTGGCACCAAACTCAGATTCTGTAACGATACCAGCGGGAACGGACCGCCAGGCGGACAATTACTTCCGGTGCAAGCAACGTTATTACCCGCCGCGTAGTTGGAGAATTGTTCTCGCATCGTCGGATAACGTGTCTTTTTGGCGATGCTGTAATGGAACGTATGTTGTTCGGTCGGCATATAAAACAAGATCGCCTGCGGGTCCCAAGTGTCGATGTCGGGTTTCAACATGGCACTTGTATCGGGATAATTAGTAATCAACCCGTTCAAGTTGCTGCCCATACCTACCGTTTTGGTCTTTCTCTTGCTGTACGACACGCCGACTTGCGCTTCCCATTGCGACGTGAACCGATAGGTGTCCTCGATAGCGAAGGAAAGGATATCCTGCTCCGTCTTTTGATCGGTATCGGGGATACGTTGAGAGCCTCTTCCGTAAGTATCGTATGCTTTGTGCTGATCAAACTTATATTGAATGTTAGCCTTCAATATATTATTTTTGATGATATAAGTGCCGACCTCCAACGAGCCGCCCATCGAATAATCATCGTACCAAGAGATAGAATCGTTACCGCCCCAGCCGTACATAGCATTGTCGAATTTATCGTAATAAACACGCGGTTTGACATAGAGCGCGTCGCCCCAGCGCGTGTTGGAAACGAACGAGATCGTTTCTCTATCCCAGTTGGGCCATTCCCAAGTTTGCGCGACGAACCCGTCTCTGCCCGGACGATAACCCTTGACGCCTTTCTGATTCAAATAACTGAGGACGTACTCATCCGTTTCGTTAGGAATGAATCCGAGTTTGACCGACGCTTTTTTATCGCGGATGCGATAATTTTGCTCGTCGGTATCGCGTTCCGTTCTGGTTTCATCGCTACCCCGAAACTTCTCGGCGGTTTTGATATATTTTTGCTCATAATAAGAAGCATTTACTTGCGCATACCACATATTTTGCAAAGTTCCCAGTTTGACCGCCGTTTCGCTACCTTGACCAGTAGAAACGCCGACGACCGCTTTTCCATCCAGCGCTTTGGTCGGACGTTGCGTGACAATATTGATGACGCCGCCCAATGTATTTGGTCCATACAACACCGAACTATAACCTTTGGCGACACGGATTTCGGAAACATCCGCTGTGGTAAAGCGCCCCAAATCCATAAAACCGTCGTACGGCACATACGTCGGAATGCCGTCGATGTAAATCGGTACTTTCGAGCCACTGGCAAAACCGCGTACCAGCACGTTGGACTCATAGCGCGATCCTCTCGCTCGCTGATAAAGCACGCCGGGCAAACGCGCTAACGCCTTGCCGACATCTTTCTTTTCGAACATATCGATCTTTTCCTCATCGACTGCCACTTCCAGTTTTTCCGCCGATGATTGTGCCTCCCCTTGCACGGAGATCGTACCTAACTCGAAAACGCCGCTCGGTTTATTATCCTGCTCGTCTTGCGCCGAACTTGCTGGCGCGCTATCGGCAACGACAGGTTTTTCCTGCGTCCACGCAGTATAGGGCAAAAATCCTAACGCCGCCAAGACGGCATACCAGCAGACGCTCTTTGATAACTTCCATTGCTTGCTCATATTAACCTCTCTCTCTTTTAAGAACTCTCGGTGTATTTAAATTAATACAACGATACCGAAAAAACTACCTCTTTCCAACTCTGTCTTCTACTTCATCGTCGACCAGTACACATACGCCCACGTGCGCTCGAACGTGTCGGATCTTTCTTGGACGTCCACATGTTCCTGATAATAGTTTTTGAGTTTTTTCTTTTCCTCTTCCGAAATATCGCCCACCGACCAAACCACCGAACTCAAAAAGCCTTCCAATCCTGCCGGTTTCTTTTTGCACATCGTCGTCGTAATGTAATCGACGCGCGGACGATATCCCATCGCGTGCAAGAGATTCACCGCATAAATATAATTCGGGAAACCCACTGCTTTTCGTCTTAGACAAGCGATGATTTTGGGGTCGATGAAATGGCGATCCACCGTGAACGTGGTATATACCCATAAGCGCGCTTTATTGCTGATTTTTTCGAGCGCGTCTTTGAGATCGTCCACCATCGTTGCGCGCGACGCTACCGCAATATCGCATTGCGGCACATCACGCCAATCGTCGTTCCACGATTTGAGTATCGTCGTGACGTTGCCGATGTTTTCGTTTTTTGCTCGCATCTTTAAAACATCCAGCATCTTTTGACTGTAATCAAGCGCGTACACTTCTTTAAATTTGCTCGCCAACGGCAACGCTATCGTACCGGGACCGCAACCGACATCAAGCAACGTCGCCGCGCCATCCAGTATCATCGGTTTAATGAACGTTCGAACATACGGATCATTCGGATTAGCACAGGATTTCGCCATGTCCTCCGCGCGTTTGTCCCAATCTTCCGCCGGTTTGGAACGGCGACTCGCCTGTCCAATATGACTTCGATACAGTTCCGCAAAATCAATATCATCAATAATCATTTTCTTTCCTACGCGATGTGACGCAACGCCAAGTTCGCCTTCAATGTGTTCTCGTCGATATCATACACTTCGGACAAATTGGCAACCGTCAACATCTCTGCTGGAGCGCCTGCTCCTTTGACGCGTCCTCCGTGAATCAACACCACTTCGTCGGCAACATGCCACGCATGCTCCGGCTGATGCGTCGTCATCAAAATTGTCATCCCACCATTTTTCAAATGGCGTATCTGTTCCAATACCCGGATTTGATTGCCGAAATCCAAACTGGCCGTCGGTTCGTCCATGATCAAAAATTGCGGCTCTTGCGCCAAAGCCCGCGCCAAAAGCACGAGCTGCCGTTCGCCGCCACTCAATTGCGTATAGCTGCGATGATAAAGGTGTTCGATACCGAGCGTTTTGAGACACGAACGCGCCATTTGTTTATCGCGCTCATCGGGTATCGCGTACCAACTCATCCGCGCCGTGCGTCCCATTAGCACCACTTCTTCCGCGCTGAATGGAAAAATACCATGATGCGCTTGCGGGACATAACTGATGAAACGCGCCAGTTCCCGACGCGACCATTCCGCCAACGGCTTGCCGGAAAGCATGACTACGCCGGAGATGACCGGCAACGTACCCAACAATGTTCTGAGTAATGTCGTTTTGCCGCAGCCGTTCGCGCCCAGAAGGCATACTACCTTTCCATGAATAAACTCAAAAGTAATATCGTCAACGACGCGCCATTGCTTATAACCAACCGCCACACGATCGAGCGACGCCACTTTCCCATTCGCGCTCATTTGCGTTCGCCTCCTTGAATCAGCAGCGCGATAAAGAACGGCGC
>JAISYH010000012.1 GCA_031270015.1 Burkholderiales bacterium
AGGCGGGAGTATCGTCGACTTGTCGACTTTCTGTCAATAATGGCCTTGTGCGCGGGAAACCTCTCGAAGCCCATAAGTGCGTCGGCGCATAGCGCCGACGACATTCCGAACGCGCCCTACCGCAATGGTCGGGGCTTGTGGGGCTACGCATCAGCTTGCCGCAGCAGGTTGCACGAAAGCGTGCCATCCTCGACGCTGGCGGTTCGTCGCCTGGTCGTCACGAAGGACGGTTCACCGACACGCCGCCCAGCCTTGCAATGGGGAGCTTCCACGCCACGCCTCAAGCAAGAGGCCGCCTGCTACGTCAGGGGCGCTTGCGCCCTTGTCGTCGGGTGTTGTCCTTGTCCATGTCATGGCGCAGGCCGGTGAAGCCGTCGCGCGGGGATGCCGGGTCGGCCATGTCTCCATTCGGGAGCGGGCGGCCAGTACGTCTTTGTTGTGAATCCTGTCGGTGGCTGGGCTTCATGGTCGCAACCTTTCAGCAAAAACAATTTCCCCTGCGTTGCGCGCATTCCTCGCGGGACAAATTCTTTTCGCTTCCAGGTTCTCCACGGTGTTGCGACCGTTGCGCGGTGCGGCCAGCCCATCCCCCGCCGGACGGATCACAACAAAGACACACCGGCGCGACCTTGTTCAACCCGAAAGGAGAAATCATCATGGCAAACATCGGCACCTTCACCGCAGAGAAAGACGGCTTCATCGGCCAGCTCCGTACCCTGACCTTGAACGTCAAGGTCAAGCTGGTTCCCAACGACAAGGGGGAGAACAAAAGCGCCCCGGACTTCCGCCTTCAGGCGGCCGGACACGACTTCGGCGCGGCGTGGAAGAAAACCAGCGGGGCAGGGTGGGATTACCTGTCGGTGGCCATCGACGATCCTTCGTTCCCGGCGACGGTCTATGCCCGCCTGATCGAAGGCGAGAACGGCACGCATGACCTGATCTGGTCGCGCAGCAAGCCCAAGGCGGCCTGACGGCCGCCCACCGCGCCCCCGCCCATTGCGGCGGGGCGCGGTGCTGCTGATCGCAGCACCACACGCACAGGGTTTCGGCGGTTGCCTCATGCCCGGCATATCCAGAGCCGACATCGCATCGGTGATGGCCGGAACGGTGATCGCTGGCGCTTTGGTCACGGGCATCAATTCGGACTTGCCGGGCGACGTGATCTCCACGGTGACGGAGCCGGTGCTTGACACGGCCACGGGCAAGTTCCTGTTGATCCCGCAGGGATCGCGCATCCTCGGGTGCTACAACAGTCAGGTCAGCTATGGACAGGGCCGTGTGCAGGTGGTGTGGAACCGCATCATCTCCTCGCTGACGCTCGACAACCTTGTCGGCACCGACCCGGCCGGCTATGCCGGTCTGGAAGACGATGTGGACTGGCACTGGAAGCGCATCGTCGCGGGCGCGGTGCTGACGACGCTGCTGGGCGTCGGAGCCGAGCTGACCGCGCCGAGGAACCGCCAGGACAGCATCAATCAGGTCGGTCAGGAGATCACCCGACGCAACATGAACATCCAGCCGACACTGACCGAGCGACCGGGCCTGCCGGTGCGGATCATCGTCAACCGGGATCTGGTGCTGCGGCCCTACCAGCCGCTGTTCTTCAATCGGGGAGCTTCGCAATGAGCGCTACGGCTCGGGTCGCTGCCTAAGACCGAGAACGTCAAGCTGACCTTTGCTTGCCCGGCCAGCCTGAAAGCCGACCTCGACCGCTACGCCGCGCTGTACGCTCAGATTTACGGTGAGACAGTCGATGCGGCGACGCTGATCCCGCACATGCTGGAGGCGTTCATGGCGGGGGATCGGGGGGGGCAGGAAGAGTGCCGCGACGCGGAGCATGCCGTCGAAGCTGACATAGATGGTCTGGCGCATCATCCAGCAGCACCTATCGAGTGCGCGGCCCAAAGCTGCGCGTTCTTCATTCTGGATGCCGCCAAGAGCCGCTTGGTCTATGATGACGAAACGCGTCCGCCATCCGCTGACAATCGTCTCCGATGCAGCACGCTCCGGCTTTCTACCGCGACGCTCTTATGTGGCTCCTAGCCCACGAGGCTACACCCCGCCAAAGTAGCCAGAAAAGGAGCTAACTTACTGTCCCATATACGGTTTCAAACCCTGTGTGATTTGCACGAAGGGCTTGACATCGGCACTTTTTTATGCGGCAAATTATGCGACAAAAAAGGACGGTATTTTGTTGGGTTCTGGTATTTACTGAATTGGAACCACGATAAACCATTTGAATCATTCGGATTCGTTTGCCCAAATTTTGCAAAAATACTCATAAATCCTGAGGCGCTTTCAGACGTCTGAATCCATCGGCTTACATGCCGCCGAACTTTTTGTGCCACGCATCAATACGAACTTCGCTCACACCATGCCTTGAGCATCAATAGTCTTTTCCTTCACGGTTCACAGGCAATTTCTCGCGGGCGATCCGTTCCTTATTTTTCAGAAAATAGACATAAAGTTCTTTTTATTGATATGTTAATATATTATCATATTAACATTCGTTACTTTGTGCTAAAGTGTAATATCTGCTCGGAATCTCATTGAAACCGATTTAACGCCATTTTCTTTTTCAACTTTATTTCATGGATCGAACATAATGAAAAAAATGCTTACTTTGCTCATCATTTTGTTGAGCGCGGCAATTCCTTGCTTGGCGTTTGCTCAAGTTACGCCGCCGCAGATTATTGTGAAGTTCAACTATGGGGTTCCTATACCTCTGGAACATGCGCCGCTACTCGCCGCACTAGGAATCATTCTGATCGTGCTGGTTGCTGGACGCATGGGCAAACTGCGTAATAAAGGGATGTTTATATCCATGGCAGCATCGCTTGTATTGATAGGGAGCGGTTTGTTCTACCTCGATACCGTGCGCGCACAAATGGCGCAACGGACGCTGGATCTGGTGAGCAGTCCGGCGATACTGCAAATACAAGAAGGGCAGAACGAAACTGTCTTGGTGCGCAACAAAACAGGACGTTCCATAGTTCTGCAAAGTATCGGTGTGGATAATGAGCATGCTGATGAATACAGCATCTCTGCTGGAGCCACCTGCGCGGCGGGGTTGTCATTAGAAAACGAAGCGTCCTGCGAGATTCGTGTCGTGCATACAAGCGGTGGCGATGATGGCGATGATGGCGATGGCGGCGATGGCGGCGATGATGGCACAACGCCTGACTTCATCAGCAACCCGCAAACGCCGGATGATTTCATCGAGCGCGTTCAAGCGCTGGCCAACGGCGATCCTCGTATTCCTCTCAGCACACCGGAAGAACTGGAAGAGGCATTCGAGTCCGAACAAAACCATGAGGTCATTGCGCGCAAAGCCCGTCTGCAACAAAACCACAATCTTGTCCTTGCCGCGGTTGATCCGGACCCCACCTGGCACAAGACCGAAATCAATACGAATTTCATCGTTGCCGAACCGGGCGAAAGTTACGTCGTTGACCTCAGCAAAGTCGATCCGCAGGGCAATAACCTTGGCGCGCCTACCCGGGCGGATCAAGCGAAGCTGCGGTTTGAAGTGCGCGTTCAAGAAAACGAAACCACGATCAATTACGTTCCTTCCCATTCCCACGATGACTACATCCGTTGGGACGAGAATGTCCCCGGACGCTTACACATCAACGTTCCCGCCGACATAAAGCAAGGTCGTTTACTCATCGGTATTCGCCCGAAGTTTAGCGACAAAGGACAAGCCGCGATTGCCGAACGCTGGAGCGCGCCGGTGGTGGTTGAAATCTGGCCTAAACGCACGGGCGTGACATCCATAGGCACGGGCGCTGTTTACTATCCCACCGAGTTCCGTGAAGGCGTCCTGCCACGGTCAGGCAGCGCTTTCAGCATAGCGGAGATCACGGGACATCTGGAGCAGGCCTACGCGGACTTTCCCGATGAGCTGTTGCTCAAACCCCTGGTGGTCTCTGGCGCCAATCTGAGCGCGGGTCAACTGATCGATGCGCGCATTCCGCGTCCTGAAGGCGGCGTCTACCCTTACAGTGGTCGCGTGGCGCGCGTAATCGATGGCGCTAATGGTCAGCAACTGGTCATTCTCAACTTTGATTTGGCGTCCGTCTATGAATTACTGGAAAACGATCCGCTGGTGAACGAAGGCGTGATGCCCGAGTTTGTGACGTATCGGCAAGGTCCTGCGCAGGAAGTGCCGACCGAAGCAGGCGAACCGGAATTAGAATACTTTGGTCCGGAGGAACGGAGCGACATCAAAACTCAGCAGAAAGCTGATGAAAATGCGCCGGCGAATACCAAGGTCAAGCTTGAGGTCAACGGCAGCTGTAACGCCGCCGCCAGTATCAGCCTGGTTTATTCCCCCATATTGCAGATATCTCCGCGTATCGATGCGGGTATTGAATATTCGGTTGCTGCCCACGGGATCAAGGTCGAGTGTTCTGTAACGCTCGATGGTTCAATAGACATTACCGCCATACTTGCCAAGACGCTTCCCGTGATGAGAATTGCCGCGCTGGTAGGCGTCAAGCTGGATGCCGGTCCTTATGGAGAGGCCAAGATTAGTTTGATACCAAAAACGGATACAGGCTCGAGCTCATTCTTCAAAGCAGAGGGACGGGCGACTCTGGTAGAAGGACTTTCATCGCCCAGGCTGACATTCAGCAGTGGTTCGCCATCAGACGGCAACGGTCTTGACGCCGCGCCCTGGGGGCTGGAGGGCAACCTGGGCGTCGGAGCAGGCTTGGGTTTTGATCTTCGGCTTGAGCCATTATCCATCTTGGGCGGGACATTCCGGGTTGTTGGCATAGAAGGTAAAGCAGGAGTCAATATGGGCGTTGGGTTGGATACCCTCAACGCGGCAGCGGTAAAAGCCTGGAGCGATTCATCGTCTGCTGGTTTCAGTATCAAGGCGGAAGCTGGCTTGACGGTATCATCAGGATTCGTCGATTTTCTGGGGTTTCTCGGAATCAAGTCAGAAGCCAGTGTAACGCGTGAAGACACACTGCTTGACGGTAAGGTTGACGCAGACTATGTCATTTCGCGCGTTCGGGATTCAGGCCAGGGGGACGGCTCCGTTTATTTCGACCGGCTTTCTCTCCCCACTTTGCTGAAGTTATTATTTACCGGGACCACGGCGGGCTATACCAGCCTCGATGAAAGTTCGGTCTATAACGACCCGACGGACAACGTGACGTACGAGATTGAGGAATGCGTTTCCAGCGGCGGCGTCATCAGCACGCCTGTGATCGCCTGTATCGGTGGTTCATTCTGCGGCAACGCGAACAAAAACGCGGATTTCTGCAAGATGACCTGGGTGACGCCATTGACCGCTTCGGCTTATGTTGGCGAGACAGCAAGCACAGGGGGAACTGTTGGCAGGGAAGGATCAGGAGAGCCGATTCAAGTTAGCGTTTCGGGCTCGCCCTTGGAGCCGCAGCCCGCATCGTTTACGCTTTCTGCTCCTGAATCTCGTCCATTCTCAGCCAGCGCGCTTTGCGAAAAGCGGGGTGTTACCACAGGAACCATTCAGGCCCTGGTAGGTGGAAAGGTGGCAGACGAGCAACCCAACACGCTGGTTTGCAAATGTTTGCCGGGCAGCAAGGACTGCGATCGCACCTGGGCTTCGCCCCACATGATCACGGCGGACGGATTGGCTTACGACTATGTGGCTAGCGGAGATTACATTCTGGCGCGCGTCCACGACGCGCAAGAGCAACCGGTACATGGCTTTGAAGTACAGTCGCGGTTCTTGCCGGGATACGATGTTTCATGGCCCCAGGTTGCGGCGATGCAAGTGGGCGATGACGTGGTGGAGGTGCGGGCTGTTCCGTTTGCCCCGTCAGGCTACGAGAGCTATGGTTATGCCAACGCGCTGGAGCTGTATGTCAACGGGCGATTGCTGGCGTCAGTCAATAACCGCGTTTTCTGGCAAGGCGTGCGCAATGTGCCGATACTGGATCTGCCCTCGGGCGGCAGAATCCATTTTGACGATTTTGTGGGACGTGGTGGAGGGCACTACTGGGCACCCAGAGAATTGACTGTGTTCTGGCCGCGCAATGGCGCTTTTTCAGAATATGCGGTCAAGTTATCGACGCCTTATGTTGAGCAAGGCGGAAGGGAAGAGGATGTGATCCTGCTGGAGGTCCAGATCATTCGTTCGGATGCGGCGGGATACCGGCATCGAGGGATGCTGGGCAACAACGATGGAAATCCCGCCAACGATTTCGTCCGTCGCAATGGTCAGACGCTGGCGCAGGATAGCGCCGTCAGCTGGACGGCGCTTTACAGTCTCTTCGGCGGCGACTGGCTGGTCAAGCCGCGGGAGTGCCTGTTCATCGGCGGCTGCCTGCGTGAGCCGGATTTTCCGACGCGAGCTGTGGCGCTGACCGATGAGCAGCGCGTCCTGGGCGAGATTGCCTGCGCCGGGCTGACGGGGTACTACCGCGAAGCGTGCATTCACGATGTGGGTTTGTCGGGTTCTACAGAACTGGTGGAAAGCTATTACGCGAATACCGAAGACCTGAACGACATGGCCGAAAGACTTGTGACGCCGGGTGTGGATGTACCGCTGTATCTGCTGTCCATCGTTGGCGCAAGAACCGGCTTGCCAGAGTACGATGGAGAAGGGTTCAAGCGGGCCTACCGGGTCACACACCAGAGCGGCGAAGGCGAGTTCCTGCTGACGATTCGTCCGCCACGCGGGGCGTCGGCTTTTTTTAGCGAAGGGAGTGTGGGGGCGCTAACGCAAAGCTTTACCGCGACGGGCAGCCACGAGGTGTCTGTCGATGTGTGGTGCGACACCCCCGATCCTCAATGGGCGCAACTGGGCGACGCATGGGCGTCTGCTGGCACCGTGCAGTTGTGGGCAGTGGATCCGTTATCGGGGTTTGCGTCGCGGTTGCTGGGCGAAAAACGTCTCGCATGTGTTTCTTCTTATCAAGAAAACAGCAGGATTTCGGCGGGAGCGGAATATACGGTTTTCTTGGATGACGAAGGTCAGGTATGGGCTTGGGGTAGTAACGACTACGGTCAACTGGGCGATGGCACGACCACGGATCGATTACGCCCTGTGCCGGTCGATCTTGCGCCATTGGAGGGTAGCGCGGTCGTGGTTATTTCGGCAGGTATGGGCCACACTGTCGCGCTCGACGATCAGGGACGACTGTGGGCTTGGGGGCTTAACAACTACGGTCAACTGGGCGATGGCACGTTCACGTACCGGTCGCGCCCGGTGCTGGTCGATCTTGCATCATTGGAGGGTAGCGCGGTCGTGGCTGTTTCGACAGGTGGTAGTTACCACACTGTCGCGCTCGACGATCAGGGTCGTCTGTGGGCTTGGGGTGAGAACGACTACGGGCAACTGGGCGATGGCACGACCACGACTGTGAATCGATCGCGCCCGGCGCCAGTCGACCTTGCGCCACTGGCTGGCAGCGTGGTTGTGGCTATTGCGATAAGTTATACCCACACTGTAGTGCGTGATGACCAGGGTCGTCTGTGGGCTTGGGGTTCTAACAGTTCCGGTCAACTGGGCGATGGCACGACCACGAGCCACTTAATCCCCGCGCTGGTGGGCATGAGTCCGATGAATCACATGCTTCCGCCGTGGATCGTGGCTGCTTCGTCAAGCGGGCTTCGCGCTTTAGCGGTCAATGGTCAGAAGCGGGCTTTAAGGGATAGCGATGATGGAGGCTTGCCACATGATGGAACCTCCGCAACCCGGAAAACGGCGGGGCAGATTGATTGGGAAAGAGACTAAGGAACTTCTGATCAACTTGATCGTCATTGCGAGCGAAGCGTGGCAATCCATGGGACGACTGGATTGCCACGGGACTTTGTCCCTCGCAATGACGGTTAATCAGCGTTTTCCTAAAGCATCAATACGATCAAGTACGCGGCGAACAGCGCGAGATGCGCCGCGCCATTCAAAGCGTTGGTTTTGCCGGTGGAAAACGAGCTTTGTGATAATAGCAACGCGCAAAGAAGAACTACGATGCCGGGGGTCGATAAACCAAATATCAGGTTTTTTCCAGTCAGCAGCGCGATCAACGTTACGGTGGGCACGGTCAGCGAAATCGTCGCCAATACAGAGCCCAAGGCAAGGTTGATGGCGCGTTGCAACTGATTGTGTAATACTGCCTTGATCGCGCCCAAACCTTCCGGCGACAACACCAACAGCGCGACCAAAAAGCCGGTCATCTGCGTGGGCGCGTTGATCGACGAAAGTAAGTGATCGAGCGGGCTGGCGTTGAGTTTGGTCAACGCCACGACAAAAATCAGATGCGCCAACAACCAGCCCGTATGCCACGCATTGCCATGCGCGGAAGGCTTGCCGTGATGATCGATCGGGTCTTCGTCCTCATGCTCATAAACGAACAAAGATTGATGTGTGCGCGTTTGAATGATCAGAAAAACGACGTACATCGCCGCCGAAATGAACGAGACTATAATTTTTTGCCCGAATGTGAAAACGCCTTCGTCGCTGATCGCCGCCGGCAATACCAGTACGGTGATCGAGAGCGGAATGATCGCCGTCAAATATTGTTTGGCGCTGCCCAGATTGAAATATTGCGTGGCGAATTTGCGCCCGCCGAGCAACAACGAAATACCGATCAAACCGCTCATCACGATCATAATGACCGAATGCAGCGTGTCGCGCATTAACGTGGGTCCGGCGTCGCCCGCCGCCATCAGCGCGGAAATAAGGCTTACTTCCAGCACAACTACGGAAAGCGTCAGTACCAATGACCCATAAGGTTCGCCGAGTCGGTGCGCCAGCACATCGGCGTGGCGGACGACGCTGAATGCGCTGTACACGATCGCCGATAATGCCAGCGCGTTGATGAGCGTGATGACGACCAAATGCTCCGCATCGCGGAACAACAACAATACGAGTAAAGCGGGAAGCGCAAGAAAAAGGGAATATTCTTTATGTCTTGTTTTAGTCTGAGCCATTCGTTCCTCTCCTGTAGTAAGGCGTTATTATGCCGTATTCGAGGAGTGGAAAATAGAATTTCAGGCGGCGCGAGTTGTTCGCGGTTTTCTGAAATCATCAGGCTATTGGAACGCGCCTACGGGAGACTTTATGAATCCAGTCGTCTTGGGGCGCGCAATGTGCGGACATTGCAATAAGCAGCGCGTCGGGATCGTTATCAACATATAACATTTTGAGGTGTTCGTCGCGCACGAATCCTGCCGCCGCGAGATGCCGCGTCATGACCAGCAGGGGGTCGAAAAAACCGCGCACATTCAACAACCCGATGGGTTTGACGTGGATATGCAATTGCGCCCACGTGATGATTTCAAACAATTCGTCCAAGGTGCCGAAACCGCCGGGCAACGCGACGAAGCCATCGGCTTTTTCCGCCATTCGCGCTTTCCGCTCGTGCATCGAATCGACGATGATCATGGTGTCTGCGTCGGGGTGCGCCAGTTCCCGTTCCGCCATGAAGCTGGGGATGATGCCGTAGGTTTTACCGCCGCCCGCGATCACTGCGTCAGCGACGACGCCCATCAATCCGACTTGTCCGCCGCCCCAGACGAGTTCGATACGATGTCGCGTCAACGCTTTACCAAAAGCGGCGGCGGCTTCGGTGTAAGCGGGATCGGCGCCATGCGCCGCGCCGCAAAAAACACAAAGAGATTGCATCATGGTTTCCAGTCATTCTGAAGATCGAAAACAGAAAACAAATCCGTTCCATGGCGTGGAATGCGCCATTTGAATGTTTTCCTTTGGAACCTCTGAGCAACTTGATCGTCATTGCGAGCGAAGCGTGGCAATCCATGAGCCGACTGGATTGCCACGGGTCTTCGCCCCTCGCAATGACGGTTAATCAGCGTTTCCCTTCCGTCGTCAATCATTGGTTTTGGAGTCTCTAGCCTTCTCGACCAGTTACCGATTGTGCCGGTCTCCAAGCGGTGGATAAACAACATCACGCGGTTGCGGTTTCTGCGTTTGGTAATACGCCCACATTTTCTGGAAGAGCGCGCCCGGTTTGCCGGTACCGATAGGCTTATTGTCCAGCACAGTAATCGCTAATACTTCTTTGCCCGATGAAGTCAGCCATAATTCGTCGGCGTTATCGACTTCGGAGCGCGAGATCGGGCGTTGTTTTACCGTCGCGCCGATCGCGGACGCGAATTCGAGCACTGCGTCGAATGAAATGCCGTGCAGGATATAACGATCTTTGGGCGGCGCGAGGATGATGTCGTTTTTGACGACCAGCACATTGGAAGTCGAGCCTTCTGTCAAAAAACCGTTTCGAAATAAAATGGTTTCCGCCGCGTTCGCGTCAGCGGAAATTTGGCGCAATAACACGTTGCTAAGTAAAGAAACCGTTTTCAAGTCACAACGCAACCAGCGGAAATCTTCCGACGACACGCAACGCAAACCTTGTTCGATTTCCTCTTGCGTCGGCGATTGGAGCGGGTTGGTCATCATGAACACCGTCGGCGCAGTATCTTTTGGAAACACGTGGTTGCGCGGCGCGACGCCGCGAGTGACTTGTAAATACACCGCTTGTTGGTCGAAACCGGCGCGCTCGATGATGTTCAGGAAAAGCATTTCCCATTCCTCCATCGTTTTTGGATTGCGGATGCCGACGCCGCGCAGACTGTTTTCCAGTCTTTGCAAATGTTGCTTCAAGCGGAACGGTTGGCGGTGATAAACCGGCACGACTTCATAAATGCCATCGCCAAAGATAAAACCGCGATCGAGCACGGAAATTTTTGCTTGCGACAATGGCAGGAATTCACCGTTCAAATAAACGATAGACTCGTTGTTCACGATATAAGCTTTCGATGAAAAGTCATTATTGAAACCATAGCCGGATGGTGTCCCAGCTACGACGGAAAAAGCTGCCAGGCGCAACATCATTTTGCGCGATCAGCGGAAGTTCGATGACGAGTTTGTCGTCGAAACGTACCTGGATTTTACCGACGTTCTGCCCTTTTTGCACTGGCGCGGTAAGCGGCGTTTGCGCTACCATGGTCAATTTCAATTTGTCGCTCTGTCCTTTGGGTACGGACAAATAGCGCGCTTTCAAAAAGCCGACATTGACTTCGGGGGCGCTACCTTTCCAAACGTGAATTTGCGATACCGGCTGATCGACGGCGTAAAGTTGCACGACATCGAACGCTTGATAACCCCAATTGAGCAGTTTTTGATTTTCTACCGCCCGCGCCGCGTCGGAAGCCGCACCAAGCGCTACCGAAAGCAAACGTCGTTCGCCGCGTTTTGCCGACGCGATCAAACACCAACCAGCGCTGTCGGTGTAGCCGGTTTTGACGCCATCCACGTAAGGATCGGTTTTCAAGAGACGGTTGCGATTATGCTGCGTGATCTTGTTGTAGGTGTATTCTTTTTCCGAGTAGAGCGGATAAAATTCGGGGAAATCATTGATCAACGCAATCGCCAATCGCGCCATGTCCGCCGCCGTCGAATAATGCTGAGGATCAGGCAAGCCGGTGCTGTTGACGAAATGTGTTTTGCTCATACCGAGTTTTTGGGCTTGCGTATTCATCATCGCCGCAAACGCGGTTTCGTCGCCTGCCACCAGCTCGGCGAGCGCGATGGAAGCATCATTGCCTGACTGAATGATCATGCCACGTAGTAATTCATCGACCGAGACCGGCACGCGCGGATCGGCAAACATACGCGAACCAATGGTGCGTTTCGCGTTTTCAGAGATTTTGAGCTTTTGGTCGATCTGGATGGATTTATCGCGCAACGCCGAGAAGGTCAGATACGCGGTCATCAATTTGGTCAACGACGCCGGTTCACGCGGTTCGTCGGCGCGGTAGGCGAGCAGCACTTGGTCGCTGGCGACATCGACCAGCAGATAAGAGGAAGCGTCGATGGACGGCGTCGGCAACGCGGCGGCGATAAGCGGCACAGTTTCTGTAACGGGCGGCGGCAAAGATTCCTGAGATTGTGCGCACGCAATATGCGCAGTGAAAAAAAGAATGGCAAAAAGAAAACGTGGCATGATTCGATCTAGATAAAAACCATTATTATAAAGAGCATCGACAGTCAGCAAAGCAATCATTGGCGGGCGGTGACAAAAACGTCTTGCGATGACCATCATCGTGCCAGCCAAAAAGGGCAATTTTTAGGCAAAAAGGGGATTTTCTTGGGAAATGTGACGACAAATTCGCGCTCGCGCAAACGGAACACAAAAACTGCCGACGATGCGATAATGAATTTTTACTTTTAGGAAGAAAAAATGTCGCAGGACGATCAGAAACGCGCCGCCGCTGAAGCGGCTTTGCGCTATATCGAAGATGGCGCGTGGCTCGGCGTCGGTACGGGCAGTACCGTCGAATACTTTATTGAAGCGCTGGCGGCAACGCGGAAAAATGCCATTCGCGGCGCGGTACCCAGTTCCGAGCGCACTGCTGCGCTGTTGAAGAAACACAAGATCGAAATCGAAGAACTCAACAACATCGGCACGCTGCCGATTTATATTGATGGCGCTGACGAAGTGACCGAGCACGGGGCGATGATCAAAGGCGGCGGCGGCGCGCTGACCCGCGAAAAAATCATCGCGGCGGTCGCGCGGAAGTTCATCTGCATCGTCGATGCTTCCAAACTCGTACCGGTATTGGGCAAATTTCCGTTACCCGTAGAAGTGATTCCCATGGCGCGTAGCTTCATTGCGCGCGAAATGGTGCGTCTCGGCGGACAGCCCGAATGGCGCAGTGGCGTGACCACCGACAATGGTAACGTCATCCTTGATGTTTACGGTCTCGACCTCATCAATCCTATAGAAATGGAGAACAAAATTAACCAGATTCCGGGCGTGGTGACGGTTGGTATTTTTGCGCGGCGCGGCGCGGACATGGTACTCATCGGCGACAAAAGCGACGTTAATACACTGACGATACATCGCTGAATTGGAAAAATACAGGACTGATGGTAACATCCTGCTTGCTTTTTTAAAGCAAGGGGCCTCTAGCTCATGCATGGTTAGAGCAGCGGACTTAAACAGGCGACGCCTAAACGGAAACGCATGGCATCGCCTTCGGGTTGCGGCGGCGCAAGTTTGCTCTGCGCTGCCGTAGAACCGCTCAAATTCGGGGAATCCTCTGCGCGGTGAACACTGCGCGTGGCAATCCCGAGCCAAGCCCGCGATATTGATTGCGGGAAGGTGTAGAGACTGAACGGGCGGGTCGTAAAGACAAGAGACAGTCCAGCCTACAAACCCGAAAGGGGCGGTGAAAGCCGTAGTAGGACGCATAATCCGTTGGTGCTGGGTTCGACTCCCAGGGGGCCCACCAATTTTCCGACTGGTTCGGACTTATTTCGTTGAGTCTGTTACAACATAAAAATAAATGGGAAATATCTCCATAAAAGTTTTGATGGGAAAGAAATTGTGCTTGTAAAAATAAATTAAGATCTGTTATTCAACAAAACAAGTTTGGCGCGTAACATTATCTCCATCGCGTTCCGGCGCGCATAAGAGCGAATCTGGCGTTTGATTTCTTGATTGTTCTGAATTGGCGTTTACGCTTTGAGCGGAATCGTATCGATATATTTGGTGCTGGTGGGAAAAGGCAAGTTGATACCAGAGCAGCGCCTTTTTCAATCGCTCTTGTATTTCTTGAAGATCATTATGTTGCGACATAATGTGCCTTTTGGGTGTGTATGACCAGGTGTATCGAGAAATAGCTCCACAAAACTGTACAGTAGCTTAGGTTGAAACTCTGCTTTATATTCAACCGGTATCTATCGGATATAGAAAGGAGCAGAAACATGAAACGCCCTCGTCGTAACCATAACGCAGCCTTCAAAGCCAAAGTCGCCATTGCCGCCCTCAAAGGCGATACCCCCTTGGGCGAGCTTGCCGAACGCTTTGATGTCCACCCCAACCAGATCATCCGTTGGAAGAGCCAACTGTCGGAACATGCGGTTGATCTGTTCGAAACCAGCGTAGGTCATCGCGCCCAACAACCCGATTTGAAAGAACTCCACGCCAGGATTGGTCAGTTGGCGCTGGAGAACGATTTTTTGTCCGTCGCGCTCGGTTGGCTTCCCGGTGCGAGCGCCAGGCGATGATCGATAAAAAGCATATGCTTTCCATCGTCCGTCAAACCTAACTGCTCAAGTTGTGCCGGTCTACTCTGTATTACACGCCACCTCCTGTTTCCGATGACGACCTGGCGCTGATGCGGCAGCTCCATCTGGAGTACCCGTTTACCGGTAGCCGGATGCTACGTGACCTGTTGCGTCTTGAAAGCGTTTCTGCTGGGCGTACCGGATGCGTCGCCTGATGAAGCGGATGGGCATTGAAGTGCTTTATCGCAAAGCCAACACCGGCAAGCGCAACCAGGAGCACCGCATCTATCCCTATTTGCTACGCGACCTGACGATTACCCGTCCAATCGGGTCTAGGCGATGGACACCACATCTCGATGAAGAAAGGATTCGTCTATCTGACCGCCGTACTGGATTGGGCGACCCGCCGGGTACTGGCTTACCGTCTTTCCAACACGCTCACAGTCGATGCTTGTCTGGACGCGCTGGAAGAAGCGATCTTGAAATACGGGGCTCCGGAGATCATGAACACCGGTCAAGGCAGCCAGTTCACCAGTCGTGCCTTTAATGAGGAAGTCTATCTCATGCTTACGAGACCGTGACGAACGCCAAAGAGTCGATGAATCGTTATTTTGACTTCTACAACCGAAGACGCCCCCATTTTGCCCTTGACGGGCAGCCCCCGGATCACTTTAATCAACTGTCGCAAACCATCGCGGCTTAACCACGGAGCTTCCACCTAAATGTTCAAAAAAGCTGCCTGGAAATGTGGGGACACTTCTCTATCAATGAATCTCCCGCCAATTAAAAACCGACTGTATCACAACAGCCAGATCTCGGTATCACAGCCAGTTTTTGATAATGAGCAAAGTATGACCTTGAATCAAACTCAAAAGTGAAAACAGTATAATTTGATCGCTATGATTGAGACCGCCCCTGTCCGCGAGTATGTACAGACTCATAGCGGCTTGCCCTCTTTCCCTTACATTTTCTTCGAGTCCGTATCTAAAAAAACGAAGCGTAAAAATAATCATAAAATCCTATAATGCAATAATATCTATTTTCGGTACACCCAATATTTCGATATTAAGAATCCGCAAACAGCGAGCAGAGTGTCGATTATTGGTTTGATCAACCATGCGAGGTAAAGCCCTTTCAGAGAATCGGCAAAACCGACAGCCAACGTGCTGATGATAGTCGTCAATATCCAAAGTACGAGAAAACGTGTAAGGCTTTTCCCGCTCAACATTCCGCCAGTCAATATATGGAACGTCAGTTTCCCATTAAGCCAAAAGCCGAGTAGCGCGCCGACGATTCTTCCAATAATATTAGCCATGTACACTGGAACGCCAAACCAACTCAGCGCCACGAACGTCAACCAATCGAACAGCAGTTGAATCAATCCAATCACAAAATACGACGCGCCTTGCTTCATCAAATTCATCATGATTTCGCAATCAATAAGGCTCGAATATTGCCATTGATTCGACGTGCACGGTATGTGGGAACATATTCACAATACCCGCGCTCTTAAGTCGGTATCCGCGATTGTGTACCAACACTGCCGTGTCACGCGCAAGCGTTGCTGGATTACATGATACGTAGACGATTCTTTTCAGTGCAAAACGATCATTGGCTTGCGGCAACGCTTTCACAACCTCGATTGCGCCTTCACGCGGCGGATCAATCAAAATTTTATCGAGCGGCAACATAGGCGCTATGGTGCGCTCAACATCTTTAAAGAGGTTTGCGTTCTGAAAGATGCATCGTTTTCCCAGTGCGTTATGCCTTGCCGCCTGTCGCGCTCGCGCTACTAGCGATGCATTGCCTTCGATACCGATCACTTGCGCGCCCGAACGAGCGATAGGCAGCGTAAAATTGCCCAATCCGCAAAAAAGGTCAGCAATACGATCTTTTTTCGTAGGCGCAAGCATTGTCACCGCCTTTCGAACAAGCACACGATTGATATTATGATTCACTTGTGTAAAATCGGTCGGCACGAAAGGAATCGTAATATTGAATTCGGGAAGCGTATAAAAAAGTTCGCTGTCAGCCGGGTAAAACGGTTGTGCCGTGTCGATCCCTCCGGTTTGCAGCCAGAATGAAATTTGATGACTGTCGGAAAATTCGCGTAAGATTTGTTGATCGCTCTGGTCAGGTGATCCGAGAATACGTAGAATCAATGTGTGAACAGGCTGCGATTTTCCATCGACACGCTGTTCGCCGACGGCCACTTCGATCTGCGGCAGTCGGTCACGGATGGATAATCTTTCTACTAATGTACGTAAGCGTGGCAACAGATCGGAAATCGGTGGCGGCAACACTGGGCATTCGCGCATATCGGCGACGTAACTCGATCGTTTTTCGTGAAAACCAATCAATACACCGCCTTTTTTAACGACATGGCGCACCGATAAACGCGCTCGAAAGCGATAACCCCACGCAACGCCATAGACAGGCGCTAATATTTGCTCGGCGCGAACATTACCGATATGAGATAGAGCGTCTTCCAATACTCGTTGTTTCGCCGCGACTTGTAAAGACATTCCCGCGTGTTGCATCGAGCAACCTCCACAGACGCCGAAATGCGGACAGTTCGGTCGCACCCGATCCGCACTGGCTTGCAATACTGTTTCCGCTTGCGCCAAATTCCATGAAGGTTTGCGTTTGATCGTCCGCGCCACGACGGTTTCTCCGGCTAACGCGCCTTCGACAAAAACCGTCTTCCCATCGCATCGGGCGATACCCCGTCCTTCTTGATCCAGTGATTCGATGGTGGCGGTAAAATACGGCATATTTTTTAATTAAAAATAACGGGCTTTCCGTTGCTCATCGATGGCGAGCGAAAATAAATATTTTTTAATACTCCAATATCGCTTTTGATCAAGAGTGAGGTTTGGTCGTTATCGATACGTCCTCTTCCATCACCCATTCGCGCCAAAGTGCAACCAACAATGCCATCACGACGGGCCCCACAAAAAGACCGAGCAAACCCATCGTTTTGACGCCACCGACCAGACCGAATAACGTCGGCAAAAAAGGTAATTTCGCAGGACCGCCGACAAGTTTGGGGCGTATGGTTTTATCGACGACGAACAGCTCGAATGCCCCCCACATAAAAAGTAATACGCCCGCCGTCGAGCTGCCGCTACCGACCAAGTATAACGAAACTAGCGACATGGATAGCGGCGCACCGCCCGGGATGAGTGCCATGAATCCAGTCAAGACGCCAAGCGTCAACGGCGACGGCGCGCCTGCGATCCAATAAGCGCAACCAAGCACAACACCTTCGCCGATGGCGATGATCGTCATTCCGGTAATCGTTGCGCTAACCATTGTCGGCGCGACGCGCGAAACACGATACCAACGTTCAGGCAAAATTCGCTCGCCGACTTTGTCGAGTTGTTGCGCCAAAACACGACCATCTTTATAAAGGAAAAACAACGTGATGACCATGAACAACAACGCCAACGCCGCCAAAAAAAGTTGGCTGCCGAGGCTGAAAATCATCCGCGAAAAATTGGCGACCTGCCCCAATCCGATCATTTGCATCAACTCACTGATTGCCTGCGGATGCTCCATATTTTCCTTCCACCACTGTGCGATCATCACGCCGACCCAAGGCAATTGCTCCATCCACGATGGAACAGTAATGCCGGTTCGGTTCGCGGCAACCAGCCAATTTGCCATCGCTTGCAATTCACGCAAGCCATAAAGTACCGTGATTGTCAATGGGACCACGATCAACAAAATTACCAGAGATGTTGCAATTGACGCCGCCAACCAAGTGCGCCCACCGCAACGTTCAACTTGTTTTTCGTATAACCGCCACGAAGCAAACGCAATGATCAGCGCGCCCAACACCGAAACCAAAAAGCTATGAAAGAAATAGACTCCCGCCAACAGAATAAAAATGATCAGCCAGCGGGCGACGGGATGAGCGGCGATGGGCGTACTTGTCGACATTGGCAATTAGAAAAGAAAAGTAAATATTATGATAACAATCGGAGCAAAAGACGAATCCTTGCGAAACATCTCGCGCCGCGCCCGTTCTCCAGTTCCCTATTTTTTGCGAGACGGAAAACATATTTACGTTTTCCGTCTCTTTTTATTTGTTCTGATCAGGGCATTTGCGCCGGAATAGGCGGCGGGCGATGGCGCATCGGCGACGCCCGCGATTCAATTGCTCTCATGTTCAACATTGGAATCGGCGTACCCTTCGGCGCCATCGGACGTGAACGCAAATAAAGGTTGGAGTTCGTCGCTTGATAAAGTTCGTATTCGTAAGAACCCGCCGTCACGATCCCACCCGGATGCGCCAAAGCGAAGCTGCCCGGATCGACGTAACCCCCGTTGATCACTTCCACGAGCAGAATGCCGTCACCCTTGGTTGGCGCGCCCAGTCCACCAACATTGCGGATATTGAGCAATGTGCCGCCGCTCGCCCTGCCGCCGTCGATCACTAAACGATCGCCGGCGCCGTTTTCGCCGAGATAGACATTGAGGTCGAATGTTCCGCCTTGACCGAGATAATTCAATACTTTCAGCAACTTGAAGCTGCCAGTTTGTGGCGCCGTAAACTCGACGCGCCCTGAATTCGTCAATTGCTGCGAGAGTGTGGACACCGCCGTCACCATCCAAATACTGCTCGGATCGACGATCACATTGCTGACCGGCAACGCCGCGCCTGCCCAGCGCGAACCGTCATTCAAACTAATATCAGCTCGCGCCGCTTTCGCTCCGGGTTGAATTTCCGCGTCACCGACCAATGTGCTTCCGCCGTAAGCGGCGATACGCACCCAAGTCGGAATATCGCTATTGGTATTGTCGTAAGCAGCGAGTAATTGCTCGCTTCCCGCCGTCAGGGATGACGCGTTCGATAATACCAAATCAAGCCGTCCCATCGCGCCGACCGTCGCGCCGCCGCTGATCAAGCTGCTGTTGAACATATTGACACGGTTTGGTTCAGCGCCGTCAAAATTAAACGAAAGCAAACCATAAGCGTTAGGTCCACTCGCCTGCACCGACGTATTCGTCAATTCAATTACACCGGGACCGCCCGCATTTTGCACCGACATCGCCGCCGGTGTACTCGTACCACCGCCGATCCATGTCGTGCTGACTCGCGAATTTTGTGCCGTGATATAAGCGTTGGTCGCAGCAAGTCCGACCGTCGATGAACCGTTCGTTGTAATCGTGCTGTTTTGCAAATTGATGACGCCACCTTGATTCGCGTTCGCGCCATAAGCGCCATAACCGATTCCAGATACAGTGATCACTTGCACTGCCGTACCGACCGAAGAAATCGTACCGCCTTGCGTCAGCAATCCCGCGCCTTGTGAAAAAGCAGTCGTCGAGAACGTATGGAACGGCACTTGCGACTGTTCGGTATAAGTCGCCGTGTAATAGTTGGGACCCAAAGAAACCGGCGCGACTTGAATATCGCTGGAACCGTATAGCACCGCGCTGCTTCCGGGAGCGACCCAAACACCCGCACCCACACCTTGTCCAAGAACTTTCAGATTTTCGAGCGATACCGAACCGCCATTGGTGACAGCAACGCCGGTACTCGACGCCGCAGTCATATCGCTACCGCCTAAGTGGATGGTCAACCCCGTACCAATTTCATTGCGGGAAATATTGGCGTTATCGACCATCAAGCCGACGCTACGCGGACCGAGTACTTGTAAAACCGAATCTGACAATAAAGAAACTGTGCCTTTATTCCGTGCATAAACGCCTGTCGCGCCCGCGCCCAATGTGATGATAGGAACCGACGAAGTCGCCGTCACCCGTCCGCCATTGTCGGCGCCTAGCGCGATGGCGTTTGACGCGCTGGTTGTCGTTATCGACGATCCAGTACCCAATGTGATCGTGCCGCCGTTTTCGGCAATTGCGCCATGACGTCCAGAATAGATCGACGCGCCGTTTACCTGAATCGAACCGCCAGAAGCGTTCAACGCCGTGCCGCTTACCGTATTCACCGTGATTGGTCCCGGCTTCGGTCCCGCTTGCGAGTCCAATAACAAACTCCCGCCGGTAACCCGCGCCGCTAACGAACCGCCCCCCACAGAAACCGTTGTGTTACCTACTACGATGGTTCTCCCCGAGTTGACGTCGATGGTCGAGGTTACCGCCGGGTTGAAATTGGGCGTCGTGACGATATAAGGCTGGTCAGGTCCCAGATAGGTTTGAGCAGAAAGCGCAGAAGCCGTCCCTAAAAATAACACGACGAGCAAAGCGATTGAACAAGAGTGAAACACGATAGATTTTTGAATAATCATAGCTTATCAACATTACGTTAATTCATACGTTGTCGCCAACGCAAAGCGTTTTCCCGAACTGTACAAGGCACAGCCTCCATCCGGCTTTGTCACCTTATAATACTAGGTAGGGATTATCGCCCGTAACTCGAAACTTTGCACTCTTTTTAACATGAGCAATGCCTTCGACATCGCCTTGCCGCATGCTTGACAACATAGAACCATTGATTCCGTCTAGAAAGTTTCCGATTTGTTATTGCGTTGCCAAGGATGAATAACACACTATGATCCGATTTTCCTTGCGGATAGGATAGTGGCAACCAGTTTGGCGTAACGCCTTTTTCCAACAATGTACAAGACAAACAAATGTCCAAGCCGATATGCTGTTGCTCTTATCCTGCTTCCGTGCCAGTCCCCCAAAAAATTCGCGGCTGTCAATAAATTTATTTGGGGCTGAAGTAGATAAGATCTAAAATAGACCTATTATGCCCCGGCTAACACGTTGTAAATTAAAGAAAAATATTCAATTGAGACTGTTGGAATATTTTGTACTGGAAGTCACCGCCAGATCGGCAGCCAATATGCTGGAAATACAAGCCAATACAGCCATCC
>JAISYH010000029.1 GCA_031270015.1 Burkholderiales bacterium
GCTCGAATGGGTGGATTGGTTCAACCATCGCGGAATCTTGCAACCGATTGGTAATATCCCGCCAACGGAAGCGGAACAAAGGTATGATCAACAACAGGCTGAAATTATGCGTTATGCCGCATGACTCAGACAAAACTGCCTCCGAGAAACCCGGGGCGGTTCAGTATCAACATCTTCCAGGGTCTTGCAGCCTTCCAGAAGTTGATCCAGTTGTTCTTCGTTCAGTTTCTTGTCATTCTCTCTTTCTCGGCTCACGTCGTCAGTTTAACAGGGTGACACAGTTTAGATCACACCGACGCGATCAAAATCTCTCGCGCCGCCGTGCGACGATGGGTTGAGAATCAGAAGGATTGAATGATGATTTACGCGAGATCGCCATACCCCAACCATCCTTCTTTGACGCGACAAAAAAAGCCCTCGTGTTTGGACGAGGGCAAGTAGCTTAAAAATAAAACAACTATATTTATGGCGTCTTGAGTTTGAACTTATGGCAATCGTCACAAATTAACACTGATTCCGTATGGTCTCGGTGGCATTCGGTACAAGTCACATTGCCCAAGTGATTATAATGTGGATTCGGCGATGTTTTTTCAGTACGTTTTGCCATCGTGTCGTTATCGCCGTGACAATTCTCGCATTGTTCAAATGGAACAGTTTTTGCCGGTGGATTTTCTTTATGGCACAACACACACGCAATGCCTTTGTTCGCATGCTTACTCGTCGTCGCAGTTGCCGGTTCAGCCAATGCTGTCAATGAAATCATTGCGCTAAAAAAAGCCGCGCTTGCCAATATAAAAAGACGTTTCAATATCATAAGTTTTCTCCTCTCTCTTTTTCGCAATTTCGTCAAGCTTTTTTGCTGCGTTTGACGATTTCCTTTGCCGCGACGCGACCGTAAATCGTCGCGCCGCCGATTTGGCAACCGCCGATATAATCGTCGTAAAACAAACCACCTGCGGCATTTCCCGCCGCATAAAGTCCTGGAATCGGTTGGCGTTCGGTATTCACCACTTCCGCGCGAACATTGATCTTCGGTCCGCCGAAGGTCGCAGTCATACCACCCTCGAACGGAAACGCGTAAAACGGTGCTTGATCGACCGAATATGGGCTTTTCAACGTGTTGGGCGGCGTCAACTGGCGCAGCGCATTGTTCTTGAGCGCTTCGTTGTATCCTTCTACCGTTTTGACTGTTTCTTCCGGCGGCAATCCTGCTGCTTTTGCTAATTCTTCAATCGTATTAGCTTGATAAAACGGCGAGTTCAAGTACGTATATTTTTTGATCATCTTTTCCAACTGCGGGTTTTTACTGTTGGCGTCGCAAATCTGAAACGCGCGATTTTCTTTCGTCACACGTGGCAACGTTTTAGCTTTCGCCACGTAAGTTCCTGCTTCGTCGATGATTCGTTTGCCTTGCATCGAGACGATGATCCCATAACCCGCATTCAAAATATCCGCCGGATTGACATGCGTTTCGGCAACAATCGGACCGCCGTGGAATTGATCCATATGCACCAACTGTGCAAAAAGCGGTTTAGTCAACGTGATGTTCTCACCCGTCACATAAGGAGAGCCGCGTGTGGCGAGATTCGCCGCCCAGCCGCCCATATACATCGTCACCATTTCACGGTTTGCGCTGAAACCACCGCTAGCGATCAGCACGCCGCCTTTAGCGTTGAATTCCTTCAAGCCATCGGGCGTCAACGCGCGGACACCGGTTACTTCCATCTTGTCGTTCTTCAATAATTCGACGGCTTTGGCGTGATAAAGAACAGTAATATTACGTTTCTTCGCTTCCGCTAAAAGTTTTCTGATCAATAAACTGCCGCCAGTCAATCCTTCGCCATCGATGCGGTGAATCCGACCGAAGCGTGGATACGGCGCTTTGATGATTTTCAGAAATTTGACACCGATCACATCCATTAACCAATGCGCGGCTTCCGCGCTATTCTCAGCGTAATAACGCGTCAGCTCGGGGTCAGCACGTTGAATCGACACTTTCATCATGTCTTCGTAGAATTTATCTACGGTGTCATCGTCGATGCCTTGCTGCTTCTGTACGCGCGTTCCCGTCACGCACACGGAACCCAGTGCAAAAATCGCGTTCCCCGAAGGGCGTCCCATTTTTTCCAAAACGATTGGTTTACCGCCTTGGTCATGTACTTCAATCGCGCACGCGAGACCCGCGACACCCGCGCCTACAATTACCGCATCGTAAGTCTCTGTCCCTATCGTCTTCGTCTGTTGCATTGTTTGCGCTGTCGTCCACGCAGGGTTTAACATTACCGCCGCACCTGCGCCGGCTGCCGCCAATCCTCCTTTTAAGAGGTTTCTTCTACTCAATCGAGTCATTTATTTTCTCCTTTTCTTGCTTATGATAAAAGCAGTCGCTATTATAGAAATACACATAAAGGAAATAATGATTTCTATCAAACTTGATCTAGAATATGGTATCAGAGTGGTAACAGAATAAAAAAGGCGACTTCGTCGCCTTTTTTATCTAATATTCGAAGCGTTTGTTTGAGCTTCTGCTTATTGTCACGCCGTTTAACCTTATAAGTTTTATCATGCGCTCCGGCTTTGCGTCGCCGCGCAATCGGAGCAACTGGATTACGCGGCACGATGGTTTTGCCATGTTGCTTCATATTACTTATCCTTTCACGCATAAAATTTGTTTCAAGGTATATACGATTTCGACCAGATCACTTTGATTCGTCATCACTTGGTCGATATCCTTGTACGCACCAGGAATTTCATCGATAACGCTGCTGTCTTTCCGGCACTCGATACCTTCTGTCTGTTTCGCTAAATCCAAACTGTTGAAGCGTCTCTTGGCTTCGCTTCGACTCATTCTTCTTCCCGCGCCATGTGAACAAGAACAAAACGATTGTTCGTTGCCCAAGCCGCGCACGATATAACTTTTCGTGCCCATCGATCCGGGAATGATTCCCAATTCGTTTACGTGCGCCGAAATCGCGCCTTTACGTGTAATCCATAACGTTTTGCCAAAATGGGTTTCCTGTTGTACGTAATTATGGTGACAATTGATCACCTCGTTTTCAATAGAAAATGGCGGCAACAATGGACGCAATGCCTCGACGATCAACTGCATCATGATCTGACGATTGAACAATGCGTAATCTTGCGCCCATGAAACGGCTTCGACGTAATCGTCAAATTGTTCCGAACCTTCTTTGAGATACGCCAAATCTTTATCGGGTAAATGAATTTGATGACGTTGCATCTCTTTTTTTGCCTCTGCGATAAAATAGCGTCCCAATACGTTGCCGATACCACGCGACCCCGAATGCAGCATGACCCACAAGCATCTCGCTTCGTCGAAGCATAATTCGATAAAGTGATTGCCGCCGCCCAACGTTCCAAGTTGGGCGCGCCAAGTATTGGCAAACTGGCGCTGCATTTTTGTCAGTTCAGGATGTTTGCCGACAATCGTATCCAATCGCGTATCAAGCAGTCGAACAACGCGCATATGCGTGTCGCTGCGCGCTTCATCGAAATCGTGCTGGGCAAAACCAACCGGCACGACTTTTTCGATCGCGTCGCGCAACGTGGATAAATTATCCGGCAATTCATCCGCGATCAACGATAACCGAGTCGCGTTCATCCCACAGCCAATATCGACGCCAACCGCCGCCGGTATAATCGCGGCGCGTGTCGCAATTACCGATCCTATCGCCGCGCCTATGCCCATATGTACATCGGGCATCGCCGCGATGTGCTGGTATACGATCGGCAAATTGGCGACGTTGAGCAATTGTTGAATCGCCTCCGGTTCGATTTCATCGGTCCAGACGCGTACCGGAATACGCGCTTTATTCAAAGTTTTGAGTATAGGCATTACTTTTTGCTCCCGCGTCGACGCGGAATCGGGTGTTTTCTCAATAAGTTATCGAATGCCGATAAAAAAGCCCCGCACGGCGGGGCTGATTCAACCGGCGCGAAAGTTCAGCGCCGAAAAAGAGGCGCAGTCAAAGAATATTTTTCTCACGATGAAGCATAATAATCCTTTTTTTCAGTCGGGCG
>JAISYH010000005.1 GCA_031270015.1 Burkholderiales bacterium
GGTAAACGCTGCAAGAAAAGACCCGCGCAAATTTCCGGCGTCGTCGTCAGCTTCAACCATGTATCTTGTTGTTCTGATTGCGCAAGATAATGCGCGAATACGTCGCTCAATGTCGCGCCTTCGAGCGGCACGATACTTTGATAAGGCTGGTGGCGTATCGCGGTAGGCTCTAATGTCAAAATCAACTGCCCCTGCCCAAGCAGTAATGGAACGGACGCGGGGATCGCCGTCAATACTTGATCGGTGGCGGCAACCTGTTGATCCATCCGCACCATGCCGCGCAACCGCAAATGCTCATCGCAATCCATCACCAGCAACGATACCGCGCCGTCACCTTTGGCTTGAAAAGTAATTCGACCCGGTTGCTTCAATTGGCTGGCGATCAATACGGTCACCGACGCCATATCGCCAAGTAAATGGGCAGCGGCAAGCGGATAGTTGCGCCCACGCTGCATCGCTTGCCAAGCGGAATCCAAACGGATCAACGTCCCGCGGATATCATGCGCATCAAAAAGAAAACGGCTGACGTAATTATTGTTTTCTTCAGATTTATTCATATCGATCTTTCATCGAATATCGGTTGATCGGCGTTTCTTTTTCCACACGCCTGCGCCTTATCCGCCTCGATTGCTTCGACTTCGAGAAAGCTTCTCGGCAAGATGTATTTCGGTAGCCCACGACACAATTACGAAGAAGCAACGTTCGCGCACAAGGCTATTTTTTATTGCAGCGTATTCCACGCACGAACCAACCGATCAACATGCACGCCAATAAAATGGAGAAACAAGCATAAATCACCAACATCCATTCCGCCATGTTTAATCCGAGCAAACGCCAGTTTTCCTCGCCACATATTCCGCTCGGCGAAAAAATTTTGGGAAGCCATTGATGCAAAGGAATACCGAAGGGAAACGTCGGTTCAAGAGAACAATGCCCCAATCCGCCAAACGAGAAGAAATCGGCGCCGTTGCGTATCGCTTCCGCGCGTTGATACATTTTTTCAAGGCGGATCGACCATAAACTGCCGCGAGCGATCGCCCAAATCACGACGATATATCCAACCGTTTTAAAAAGAATATGATTGGGACGGATTGCCGTGAACATCGCTCCCAAAAATATTACGAGCATCGAAAAGCGAATATAGACGCACATTTCGCAAGCGCTTAATTGCAAATACTCCTGAAAAAACACCCAAGCAAATATATCCAGAAACAGCGCCGCAAGACCACCAACGATCCAGATGGTTCGCCGATCTTGCCAATCGGCGAACGTGTTCCAGAAATCTCGACGAAGCTCGTTCCACGAGCGGGAAATGAGACAAAACATGAAATATTGATTACTCGATTATTGTTGCGGTGTATAACCTTCCGGCGCCTCATTGCCCGCGCCGAAAAAATATTGTTCCGTCTGCGCCATCAACCAACGCCTCGCTTCGGGATCGGACATATTCAAACGATGTTCGTTCACCAACATGGTTTGTTGACGAATCCATTGTTGCCACGCTTCTTTCGATATGTTCTCAAAAATCCGCTGCCCCAAAGCGCCCGGATAGGGCGGAAAATCGAGTCCTTCCGCGTCACGTTGTAATTTGACGCAATGTACAGTCCGCGCCATTGATAGCTCCTTTATAGTTTACAATTTTTTCCAATATACCAGCGAATTGCGCTGATAGTTATATAAAACCTGTTTTTTCAAAGGTAGTTGTGAAACGGGAACTTGCCGAAAACCACGTTCAACAAACCAATGCGCAGTGTGCGTCGTCAAAGCGAATATTGCTTCCAAATTTAATTTGCGCGCCCAACCTTCGATATGATGTAATAACATCTCGCCATAACCTTCGCGCTGAAATTCGGGATGTACCGCAAGCGCTGCCATTTCTCCGACATTTTCATCGACGAACGGCGCCAATGCCGCGCAACCAATAATCAGATTATCGTATTCGATCACAATGAATTGTTCGATTTCAGCTTCCAATCGCTCGCGCGAACGCCGTACCAAAATGCCTTCCGTTTCCAACGGTTCAATCAACGCGAGAATGCTGCCAATGTCGTCGATATCCGCCGCACGCACCGCTTCCAATGAACGATGCGACAACATCGTGCCAACACCCTGCCGCGTGAACAATTCGATCAGCAACGCGCCATCCCGACGACTCGATAAAAAATGTACGCGCGGTACACCTCCGCGACTCGCGTATATCGCTTGCGGCAAATACAAACGCAATGCTTCCGGCAAGCGCCTCGGTTTTTTCAATAACGTTTCAGCTTCATCCGTAGAGATGGTATCGATCCGTTTCTTATCTTTACGCAAACCATCGCCGCCGAAAAGGAAAATTAGTTTCAATGCTTCCAAACGAATGGCAACTCTCGCCGCCACCACTTCCATCGTCAAGTTAAAAATTTCGCCAGTCGGCGAATAACCGAGCGGCGAAATCAGCACGATATCGCCGTCGTCAAGCCGTTGCTGGATCGCTTCGCGGTCGATGCGACGTATCGTGCCGGTCAGTTGCATATCCTGCCCGTCAATCACGCCCAGCGGTTTAGCGGTCAAATAATTACCGCTGGAAATACGATTACGCGCGCCCGCCATCGGCGAATTCGCCAGCCCCAACGAAAGCAACGCTTCGATTCTGCTACGTACCTGACCGGCGGCCTCAAGTACGCAATCCATCGTATCGGCGTCGGTCACTCGAACGCCATTGGCAAAACGCGATTCGATATTCTGCTGCGCGAGAATCGCTTCTATTTGCGGACGCATTCCGTGCACGACGATCAGCCGAAATCCCAAACTGTGCAACAGATTGAGATCATGAATAATGCCGATAAATTTCTCGCTGGCAACGACCTCGCCATCCAATGCGATGACAAACGTATTGCCGCGAAATGCGTAGATATAAGGCGCGGCGGCGCGGATTCCCTGCACAAAAGTACGCAGCGCCGTCGGCGAAGTCAATTCAAGGGAATCCATAGCTCCAATTTTATATAAGATGATAGTTCGTTCGATTATAATTCGTCACTTGCGTTATTTCGTACACAATTTCGTGGTCTGCCCGTAAAACTCTGTTTCCTGTTGCACTTTTCGTTACTGGACGTATAGTATCGACTCGTCCCGATACCTTTTCATCGATCATCTTCCCATGAATCATCCGCTACTTGACAAACTCAATCCCGAACAACGCGCCGCCGTTACTTTGCCTTCTGGTTCGGCGCTGGTGCTTGCCGGCGCCGGCAGCGGTAAAACGCGGGTACTGACATCGCGTATCGCGTGGCTATTGTCCACCGGACAAGCGATGCCACTGTCTATCCTCTCAGTCACTTTCACCAATAAAGCCGCTCGTGAAATGCTGACGAGACTATCCACGCTTACGCCTGTGCAAACGCGCGGCATGTGGATCGGCACGTTTCACAGCCTGTGCAATCGCTTTTTGCGTGCCCATTACCGTGACGCCAATTTGCCCGTACATTTTCAGATCATCGACACCGCCGATCAACTGGCTCTGATCAAACGCATGTATCGCGCGAATCAAATAGACAGCGAACGCTTTCCGCCCAAAGATTTGCAATATTTCATCCAAAACGCCAAAGAAGAAGGTCGCCGCTCCGACGCGATCGAGATTGACAACGATTGGCAACGAAAAATGGCTGAATATTACGCGCTCTATGAAAGCGCCTGCCAGCGCGAATCCGTCGTCGATTTTAGCGAACTGCTTTTGCGCAGCGTCGAGGTGCTGACCAAAAATAACGTACTGCGCGAACACTATCGGCGGCGTTTCACACACTTGTTTATCGATGAATTCCAAGACACCAACCGCCTACAATACCGCTGGCTACAACTGCTGAACGGCGATCACGCCTCCGTTTTTGCTGTCGGCGACGATGATCAGTCTATCTACGCATTTCGCGGAGCGGACGTCGGCAACATGCGCCTTTTTGAACACGATTTCGCCCGTCCCGACATGCCTGTGCATATCACCAGACTGGAACAAAACTATCGCTCGCACGGTCACATTCTCGATGCCGCCAACGCGCTGATCCGTAATAATATCGCGCGCATGGGCAAAAACTTGTGGACGGACGCGCCGAAAGGCGAACCGTTACGGATATTCGCCGCTGAAAACGAAGAAGACGAGGCGCGTTTCGTCACTGACATCGTGCAAGCGCAAATGAACGACGATGTTTCGCTTGCCGATATCGCCGTACTATACCGCGCCAACGCGCAATCGCGCGCGCTCGAACACGCGCTCTTTTCCGCAGGGATTCCTTATCGCGTTTACGGCGGCCTGCG